>NZ_JBVVPZ010000031.1:0-79381 GCF_055811415.1 Mesorhizobium sp. WSM4846 | reverse complement strand
CCTCTATCCTGCCGGACAGTCCGGCAGGACAGAGGGGGGGTGCTTCGCGCAGCCCATGGCGGTCCTTCAAATCGTGATGTAATAACCTGCGGCCTTCCGGCTCGGCGCTGCGCGCCGATCCACCTTCTCCCACAAGGCCCACAAGGGGGGAAGGAAAGGAGCTTCACTGCAGCTGCGGTTTCTTGAGAAAGCTGTTGCGGTCGGCCGACTTGACGCGCAGCCAGGTTTCGCGGCCGTCGCGCACAACACGCAACGGGATCTCGGCGCCCGCCTGGTTCTGCCACAACTTGCGGTAGAAATCGGCGAGCCCGTCGACTTCGCCGTCGCGCACATCCGAGATGATGTCGCCCTGGCGCAGGCCGGCTTCGGCGGCCGGGCTGCCTTCGGCGACGCTCATCACCACGACCTCGCCATTGCTTTCGGCGGAGAAGGCGCCGAGCCATGGGCGCGGTGGCTTGGCAACCTGGCCGCGTGTCAGCAGATCGTCGAGGATGGGCGGCAGCAGGTCGATCGGCACCACCATGTTGATATCGGCCATCTCGCCGGCGCGGCTCATCTGCAGGCGCAGAGAACCGATGCCGAGCAGCCTGCCGTCCTGCCCGATGAGGGCCGCACCTCCCCATGACGGATGAGCCGGCGCGGTGAAGATCGCCTCGTCCAGCAGATATTCCCAATAGCCGGCGAATTCCTGCTTGGTGACGATGTACGCGCTTACCGCCTGGCCGATGCCGTCGGCGAGCACCACCGGGTCGCCGGCCATCGCCCTGGCCGCGTCGCCGAAAGCCACTGCGGGCAGGGAGAGCGGGGCCAGCGCCTGCACTAGGCCGAAGCCCGTTTCCTGGTCGTAGGCGAGCGCGTGCGCGGGAATCACGCGCCCGCTGTGGTCGGTCAGCCAGACTTCTTCCGCCTCGGTGATCAGATAGCCGATGGTGAGCACCAGGCCGTTGTCGCGAATGACCACGCCGCTGCCTTCCCGGCTGGTGCCTAGCGCATTCGCGGTGAAGGCATCATCCGGAATCGACGCGCGCACCGTCACGATGGACCGCAAAATCGTATCGATGGTCATGCTCTCAATCCTGGCAATATTCACGACGACCGTTCAGAGGGCCGGCATCTTCTATAGCTATGGCGCATGTCACGAGGCGCAAGGGCCGGATGCAATCGCGCAGGCTTGCGCTGCCGACACCGACAATAGTTCAAGACAAGTTGAACTTCCGTCAGCCCGCACTACCTGTATCTATGCAAGCTGATCCTCGCCAAGACCCTCCCCGCTCACAAAGGCCTCCCGAAATGAACCAATACACACCGCCGAAAGTATGGACCTGGAACAAGGAGAATGGCGGCGCCTTCGCCAGCATCAACCGGCCGATCGCCGGCCCGACGCATGACAAGCAGTTGCCGGTCGGCAAGCATCCGCTGCAGCTTTACTCGCAGGCGACACCAAACGGCGTGAAGGTGACGATCATGCTGGAGGAACTGTTGGCGCGCGGCCACAAAGGCGCCGAATATGACGCCTGGCTGATCAGGATCAACGACGGCGACCAGTTCGGCAGCGGCTTCGTCGAGGTCAATCCCAACTCCAAGATCCCGGCGCTGATGGACCGCAGCGGGCCGAAGCCGATCCGCGTCTTCGAATCCGGCTCGATCCTGCTGCATCTGGCCGAGAAATTCGGCGAGTTCCTGCCGACCGAGCAGCCGGCGCGCGCAGAAACCCTGTCGTGGCTGTTTTGGCAGATGGGCTCGGCGCCCTATCTCGGCGGCGGCTTCGGCCATTTCTACGCCTATGCTCCGGAAAAGTTCGAATATGCCATCGACCGCTTCGCCATGGAGGTGAAGCGCCAGATGGATGTGCTCGACCGGCGCCTGGCGGCAAGCGAATATCTCGGCGGCGACGCCTACACGATCGCCGATATCGCCGTGTGGCCCTGGTATGGCGGGCTGGCCAAGGGCCGCATGTACAACGACGCCGGCGCGTTCCTGTCGGTGCAGGAATACAAGCACGTGCAGCGCTGGGCCGACGCGATCGACGCACGGCCGGCGGTGCAGCGCGGCCGCATGGTCAACCGCGCCTTCGGCGAGCCGGCGATGCAACTGCACGAGCGCCACGACGCCAGCGATTTCGACACCAGGACGCAGGACAGACTGGCGGCGGAGTGATCAGAGCGACGGAGCTGGAGCGGATGACGCGCTGCGCAGTATCGGGCATATGCGCTCGGAGATATATACTGTTTGACTAAAGTAACGGAACGTCCAATGCACATTCCCAGAACCGAACATGTCCGCTTTCAAGCGGTTTAGACCATACTGTCTATCTGATGAACATCATGGTCTAGGCATGTTTATATTTGTGGTGGCCGACCTGAATCTCGAAACCACATGGCGTCTCGACGGTCCAGTACTCGCGGCTCGCGGTCACCTGTGTTCTTTCGTTCGGCCCTATAGATCAGCCGGACGACGGACAAAAAATATCCAACCTGCAGGACGATCAAGGTAAGGACCGTCCAGCCCAGCGCCTTCCAGATTGAACCCGTTGCGAAGAAAGTCGAGAGCGCCACGACGAATGCCGCGGCGGTCATCCCCACCAGGAACTGTGGAAAATTCATCGCTTTTCAAGGCCGCCCCGGAGCTTCTAACAGCCGCGGCGACCACCCTTGCCCATTTACCCCGGACCAACGTTTTCACCCTTTTGGCGGTTGCGCAAGGGGCAAATGGATGGGAAGCGTGCGCATGGTTGATGCAGAGGCGAGCGGTGCGCCGAAGCTGCCAATCTCCCCCCTTGAGGGGGAGATGCCAAGTGGGGGCAAAGAGGGCAGGCCAGAGGGGGGGCGCTGTCCCGCCGGCGTCAAAAACTACTACAGGCGCAACGCTCAGGCCGACATGGCCAGCGGCCTAGCGCTCTTGTTGGGGATCTGGATGTCGATCTCCAGCGTCGACATCGTCTCGCCGCGATCCATCGAGACCTGCAGATAATCCTGGTCGATCTGCACATGCCTGGCGATGACGGCCATGATCTCCTCGCGCAGCACCGAGACGAGATCGGGCTGGCTGCGGTTGCGGCGCTCATAGGCGAGCAGCACCTGCAGCCGCTCGCGCGCCACCGGCGCGCTGCCGCGCCGCTTGAAGAGGTCTAACAGGCTCATGCTGCCCTCCTTCCAAAAAGCCGATCGAGAAAGCCCTTGCGCTCGAACGGCACGACGACCGGCAGGTCCTCGCCCTCGAGCCGTTTGGCCGCCTCGATATAGGCGCGGGCGGCGGAGTTGGTCGGATCGCTGAGTGTCACCGGCGACCCGAGGTTGGAGGCCTTGAGCACGTCCTGGCTCTCGGGAATGATGCCCAGCAGCGGCGTCGACAGTATCTCGAGCACATCGTCGATCGAGAGCATTTCGCCGCGCGCCGCGCGCGCCGCATCGTACCGCGTCACCAGCACATGCTTGGCGATCTGCTCGCCCCGCTCGGCCTTGACGGTCCTGGCGTCGAGCAGGCCGATGATGCGATCGGAATCGCGCACCGAACTGACTTCCGGGTTGGTGACGATGACCGCCTCGTCGGCAAAGCGCATGGCAAGCTGCGCGCCGCGCTCGATGCCGGCCGGGCTGTCGCAGAAGACGTAGTCGAACACCGAGCTCAGCTTTTCGATCACCTCGCCGACGCCCTCCTCGGTCAGCGCATCCTTGTCGCGCGTCTGCGAGGCCGGCAGCAGGAACAGCGTCTCGACCCGCTTGTCGCGGATCAGCGCCTGCGACAGCTTGGCCGTTCCCTGGATGACGTTGACCAGGTCGAACACCACCCGCCGCTCGGCGCCCATGATTAGGTCGAGGTTCCTCAAGCCCACGTCGAAGTCGACCAGCGCCACCCTCTTGCCGGTTCTCGCGACGGCGGCGCCAAGGGCGGCCGTCGAGGTCGTCTTGCCGACGCCCCCCTTGCCCGAGGTGACCACCACAACTTTGCCCATCTATGCCTCCTTATTGTTGCTTGTATTGTTAAGTGTTTGATTTATGCGATGCGCTTAAGTCTTTGTTTTAATTCTAAAACTGCTGCCATACTTTCGGGCGACTGCATTAGCTGAACGGCGCGATGCGCAGCGTGTCTTTTTCCAGAAACGCCTGCACCGCTTTTCCACGCAAGGCCGGCTCCATCTCCTCGGCGGTGCAATACCAGCCGTCGACCGACAGCAGTTCGGCCTCGTTTTTGCGGCAGAAGATGCGCGCCGCCGAATGGCCGAGCACACCGGCCGACGCCCGCCCGCGCAACGTGCCGTAGACGTGGATCGAGCCGGCAGCGACGATCTCGGAACCGGAGGCGACCGAGCCCAGCACGATGACATCGCCATGCGCGTGGAAGATCGACTGGCCCGAGCGAATCGGCGTCTTGACCATCAGCGTGGCCGGCGCGTCCGGCAGCCTGTCTTCTGGTTGCCTGTCTTCTGACTGCTTGCCCGGTTCCGCCCTGCCTTCTTCCGCCCTGCCCGCCTCTTCCGGCCTGCCGGCAGCCTTTTGGTCGGCCTGCATGAGCAGCCCGGCTGTGGCCTCTTTGGCGCCGATCAGCAAAGGCGGCAGACTGGGCTCAAGCACCGTGTTGCCGTCGAGCTCTATGGCATAGATGCGGATGCCGCGCAGGCCAAGCTCGGCAACCAGCGCTTCGATCTGGCTGACCGCGGGCTTCAACGTGTTGAGGTTGAGCACCACCGGGCGGCCGGCAAAATAGCCGGGAGAATTGCCGATCCAGCGGTCGAGGCTTTCCAGCCACTCCGAAAGCGGCGTCTCCGGGGTGAGCGTGAAGGCGACGAAGGAGCGGGCGCGAAAGCGAATGGATTTGGTCTCGACGGGGGCGGCGAAGGTCACGGACAGCGATTCCTTACTGATAGGTAAACGCTAGCCAGCCATGGTTAACGAAAGGTTAACGGAGGGCTGTTTGCGGCGTCCGAAAAGCTGTTACTGACAGGCTCGGCGTGTCAGCAGCCGCAGACAACGCTGGAAATCGCCGGCCCCTCCTCGACACCTTGCTGGCTAAGCGCCCTTTGCTGCGTCCTCGATCAGTTCCGCCAGCAAGCTAGAGAACCGCTCGTCAGCCCTATCCCCGATGTTTCCCACTTCTCTTGCCACCATCCCCGGTGAAGAGACCGACACTTGTCCACTGAGCTGGACGTTGACCGTGAACGTTCTTCCGACCACCTCCTTTTCCGTTCCCCGCTTCCTGTAGATTCTGAACCGAATAGATGGTGTTGATGCTTTGGCTTGGCGGCGTGGCGCGGTGTCCATCTCGACGGCCACCTCGCCTGCTACGTCAGCCCTGGCCGTTTCCAGCGACGCGACCACGACGTCGTTTAGCCAGGCCCTTGCTTGCGCGCCGAAGTCCACCGCCTCGGCCTTCTCATTGCCGACCTTCCCCTCTTGCTCACGGCGGGCTTCCTTGCCGCGGTCAAGGGCATCTTTGAACTTGGACATCATGGTTTGCCTCCGATTGTGAGCGCATGAGACCAGCTGTCACATCGCCATGGCTCCTCCTAATGGGTAGAACGCGCGCGAGCGGTGTGCGTTGCGTAGGCGGAGCCCGCGGTTCGCCGCTGCGCACGACGGTATCCTTCTGCCGCGGTCGATCGCCGGAATGACGGCGGTGATCGCGGCGCTGTGGGCTGGGGTAGCGTGTCAGCAGCCAGCCGGACAGCGCTGGAAATTACCTGCCCTTTCCCACAAGATGCCTGAACATTGCTGAGGGCTCGACATGTGCAACCTCTACAACATCACCACCAGCCAGGAGGCGATCCGCCAGTGGACCCGCGCCCTGCGCGACAGTCTCGGCAATCTCGAGCCCTCCATCGACATCTACCCCAACCAGCCCGGCCCGGTAGTTCGCAACGCGCCGGACGGTGAGCGGGAACTGGCCAACCTGCTGTGGGGCATGCCGACGCCGGTCGAACGCGTGAAGGGCAAGGCCGACTACGGCACCACCAACATCCGCAACCCGCAATACGGCCACTGGCAGCAATTTCTCGGCGTCGAGAACCGCTGTGTGGTGCCGCTCACCAGTTTTGCCGAACCGAGCCCAACGCCGGGCGACAAGGATCCGGATACCGGTATCCAAAAAAACTACTGGTTCGCGCTGGGCGAGGCGCGGCCGCTGTTCTTCTTCGCCGGGCTGTGGACACGCTGGCAAGGCGTGCGCAAGATCAAGGACGGCCCGGGCGAGTTCGAGCTCTACGGTTTTCTGACCACCAGGCCCAACGCCCTGATCGCGCCGATCCACGAGAAGGCGATGCCCGTGATCCTGACCACGCAGGAGGAAACCGAGACCTGGCTGAGCGCGCCGTGGTCGGAAGCCAGGCATCTGCAACGCACGGCAGCGGACGACGCGCTGGTGATCGTCGACAAGCCGGCGACGCAGATAAAATTTCCGCCGCAGGCCCCACAGGCGCCGGTACAGGGTTCGCTGTTCTAAAGCTTGAATTTTTGCAGCACCCAGATGTAGCCTTTTGGCGGATGGTCCTGGTCGACGAACTGGGTCTTCACCGTCGTGTCCGTTCGGCTACACCGCTTGCATCTGAATCGGATGGTCTCCAGCGGCTTGTTCCAGCCCACCACCTTGGCCACGTCGTTGGCCCGAAAACGCCCGACATGGTAGCAGTGGCCGCACTCGACGATCAGCAGCATGTTGGCCTTCGCGGCACGTCCAACGCTGTCCATCGGCCCGGCCATGGCCTCATTTCCGAGGCAAATAGCCCTCGGGAAGCGGAAGCAGGCCAAGATCCGGCATCCGGAAATCGGGCTCCTTCTCCGCTACGCTGGCCATCACCTCATGCAATTTTTCGGCAAGCCCGCAAAGCTGCCAAAACAGCTCGCCATGCGCCTTCAGATGCAGTTGCGACGAAAGCACCGTCCTGCGCAGGCTGAGAGCGTCGCTGATGATCGCCTCGGCATGCCTCGCCGACAGCCTGTCAAACCGGCTTTTTCGTCTGCCCATCGCGGCTCTCCCCAGTTTGTGAGCAACCGCCCCACCACTGACAAATAGGAAGGCATTCCTCGCCAAGTCAATTCACACTTGACACCTTTTGTTCCCGTTTTGTTCAATTTAAACAGAAACTGTCAGAGGCATCGTCATGGACCACATCGTGACGCTGGACAGACGCCAGGAGGCCGCCCTTCAGGCGATCGCCCAAAAGTTCATCGCCCAGCACAAGGGCGACGCGGTGAAGGCGCTCAAGGAGATGATCGTGCTCAATGGGCACCTGCAGGAGCGGCTTGACGCCGTGGAGGGACGGCGCCGGGCGACGCGGTAAGCGCTTACAGATGACGGTAGCAGGACGCGTGTTCAATCGTGCCGTTCGAAGGTCGGCTTAGCGCCTATCTTGGTCATTCGAAGCAATTTCGCTGTTACTCGAAAGCGGACATCGGCAGCGCGAAGCTATTGGTCCTGGTTGCGCCATGTTCAGACATTCGCGGTGCTTCTCCAGAGCGGACGTTAGCTCATCGGTAGGAGTCGACCTGCGGACCATGCCTGATGGTAGATGTAGGGAACGACGTGACCCCCATGCGATGAAGCGGCGGTAGGCCGCCGCTCCGAATTTGAGCGGCCCGTCCGGCAACGCTATAATTGACCGGCAGGGGACGTTATCGATGACGCAAATCAGAGCCATGACTGAGCAGGACGTGCCGTCGGTATCGCTGCTCATTGGAGAGTCTTGGCGCAGGACGTACTCGCCAATCATGGGTGCCGAGACCGCGGCCCTGATTTCGGATGAAGATCACACGCTGCAGCGGATTGCGGCGGAACTGACAGACACCAACAAAATGTCGTTCGTGGCAGAACGGCCAGACGGCTCGATTGCCGGCTACGCGATGGCTAAGATGAATGAAGCCGGCGACGTGATGCTTGACCGGCTCCACATCGATCAAAGCGAGTACGGCACCGGGCTAGCCGCTAATATATTGCACGCTGTCTTTGCCGCCCATTCCGGCATCCTGAGCATCGCACTCGAAGTGCTCGAGGGAAACGACCGGGCAATGGCCTTTTACCGCAAACATGGTTCGAAGTGGCCGCGTTGCACGGTGCAGAAGGCCATGCATCGTTGATTATCCGCAAACTGCTATCGCGCGCCTAGTCGGAACTCGCGCATCGAACAGTACATCACGTCTTCCGTCCCCAGCGCACCGGCGGCCTCCCCGTTCGCAATCCAAATAGACGTCTTTCAGCTGTTTGATTGGCATGTCAGCGTGAGCGAGCGCGAGGGACTTAACAACTGACATGATCATTTTGAGATCCTCCCTAGTTCCCGTCGGTCAACATTCAGTCCTTGGGGTCGCAGGTGTAGTGCCGTTCGAAGGTCCCGTCCGCGCGCCGCTGCTTGTCGAAGCCGCGATGTAAGGCTCGATCGCGCGCTCGTGGACCAGCCAAAGGGGATCTCGGCCGAGGCGTAGCTACTGCCGGCGGCCAACCGTTTCGGGATCGAGGCCGAAGCGATCCTGGTGCGCTCGATCGTCGTGCCGGCCGCGCCTGCCTCCGCATGACGGATGGCGCGGCTTCGCAAAGCGCACATGATTTCGTCACGTGAGATGCCGATGTCGCCAAGAACGTCATCGGGTAAACGGCTCAACTGGTCCGTTGCCGACAAGAGAGCTTTTCCCTCCGCGCGGAGGCGTAACCACCTGCGAAATGGACCAATGGCGGCAGCATGAATTATAACCATGATCAGATCGTACCTTCATTGATCTGAATTGACCGGTACGGAACGGCGCGAACGGCACTCCGGGCGAGAGCGTCAGCCGTCCGCGAGGCAAGTTAGGCGTAGTGGTCGATGGATTGGTTTTGCCGCCGCGTGCCCATACGGCGGGCGGTGGCTGGCCCCGGGCCACGCATGTAATAAAGCTCCGGGCGGTAGCGCGGCGCGACGAATTTGCGAAACCCCGCAGCAAGTTTTGTGACGGGAGCCAAGAATTTCATGACTGTTCCCTTTCCTTTCGCCGGCTTGCGCACGAGCCGGCGGGCCTGACGTTGCAACAAGGATATGACAGTCGAACCAGGGTCGGCTGTGGGAATTCCCACACCGGGGAAAACATTGGAAAAATCCGTCTCAGTTTTGCTTTCCGGAAAGCGGCGCCTGCGGCCATCAAATTTCCTTGGATAGGGAGTAAGATGAAGTACACCTGATTGAACAAGAGGCTGTTGTGACAGGCTCTCCGGCCTTCATCTCAAGACTTTGCGATGCCGACCTCGCCGCGCTGACCAAACGGTGGCACGAGCGCAGCTATCGACACAACGAGCTGATCATTTCCCACGGCGACACTGGTCGCGATGTCTTCTTCCTGCTGGAAGGACGGGCTCGCGTGACACTGGTTTCAGCGGACGGCAGGGAGATAGCGTATCGCGATGTCGAACCGGGTGACATTTTCGGGGAGCTCGGAGGCATTGACGGGATTGCACGCTCTGCTAGCGTCGTCGCGCTGGAGGCAACCCGCGCTGCACGGCTGTCCGGCACAGCATTCCGGGATATCGTGATGACCCATCCGACTTTCGCCTGGATGCTGCTTGAGCATCTGTCTGCCCAGCTCCGGCGCATGACCGAGCGGGTATTCGAATACAGCACTCTGGTCGTGCGAAAACGGCTGATCGTCGAGCTCCTGCATCGGGCGGAGAAAGCCGCACTCGTGGACGGCGAGGTGTCCATAAGCCCGGCACCGACGCATTCCGAGCTGGCGGCAACGATGAGCACGCACAGGGAAGCGGTCTCGCGCGAAATGAGCGACCTCGCCAAGAGAGGCCTGATCGAAAAGCGCGGCAGCAGGTTATTGCTGCATGACGTCTCGGCACTACGGGCGCTGGTCGACAAGAAGGAATAGCGAAGGCTGTCGCTGCGGCGGGGGGCACCGCACGTTTCATACTCCTCGGCCGCGTGATTATTCCTTCCGGCAAACCGGGCAACCTAGCGTGCCAGCGCGCGGGTCGGGCTTTGATCGCTTCACCCCTTGCAAGAATCATGACTGGGCTTCTTGATGCGGGCACGGAACGTTATCCCCAGCCTGCTTGCAGACTTACAAGGGCGGATCGAAGGGTGAGTTTGCTCGGGAGTGCCGAGCCGAGCCCCAAGCGAAGAAGGACGGGCCATGGAGCAAGATAACGTTTTTTACGTCGGTGTCGATGTGTCGAAAGCCAAGCATGCTGTCGCGATTGCCGAGGGCGGACGCGGTGGAGAGGTCCGGTATTTCGGCGAGGCGTTCCCCCGCGCGTCGTCACCGGAACATCGTAGCCGTGAAGCCGAACCGTGACGGTCCCGTCATCGTGAACAAGCGTCACCTCGCCATCGTGATCGTGTCGCACGGCTTGGCTGAAGACCAAGGCCTGTTCGAGCGACGAATACGAACTTCTTGGCGTCGAGCGCGAGGCAGGCAAGCCGGCTTTCGCGCTCATGGCCGAGCGCGGCACGGACGCTATGTCGGCTCGGCTTTCATTACCTTAAACCGGGAGTTGCGCGAACGGCTCTGGAAACGGGTGCAGGAGCATGCAGAAGCCCCGCCAAACGGGATGAAACGGCCGGCGACGCAATGGGTCAAGCCGGTGCTGATCGGCCGCGTGAAGCATCTCCGCGGCGAGGAGAATCTGCGCCATGCCTCGCTGCAGGATTTTCGGGAGGAAGACTAGGGTAAAACTCAGTCATTCTGGCTATGCCGCGAATGGCCGAGATGGGTTAGGCCCTGCCGTTTGAATCGGTCGGCCGCAACGAGCACAGAGCGCCAACTGCAGACGCTTGAAGAGATGTGCGCTCCGTTGGCTCAAAGAACGTTCCGCTCCGCCGGGTTTCGCTCTATCAACTCTGCCACAAGGCGTTGAAGTCGCCAGAGGTTGCGGTCGCGTATCCCCTTGGCTTCGAGGTGAGAAACCGTGTTGAGCAAGTACTCGGCCCCGGTGCCCCAATGACCGCAGGCCCGGGCCAGGACATCGGCAACTGCTTCAAGTGACTGACGACCGGCATAAAGAGGCGAGGCGCGGTTCATAACAAAGGTCAACGCCGGCGTGGCTCCCGAGGCGGTCTCGACCGTGATCCAGCGGGGCATGCTATTGGCCGGCTTGTAGGTGAACTCGCGTCGAAACAGTTTGCCGAATTGGCGTTCGAGGTTGTCCTCTGGTAGGTCGTACAGGACGCCCCGGCATTGCCCTCCACGATTCAGGGCCATCATAAGGCCGGGCTGCTCTGGCGTGCCCCGAAAACGGGTCATGCGGAAGCAAAAAGCACGATGCCAACCCCGAGCAGCGCCGAGTTGCTCACCGATGTGCTCGATCTCCGGCTTCCAGATCAACGAGCCGTAAGCGAATAGGCGGGTCGGTGCCTTCGGGGCCGGATGAGCTCGGATCATTTGCTCGACCCAGCGGTCGTAGTCAGCATCGGTGTGTAGCTCGGCACCTGCCGTCAAACCCTGGTCTTGAACGACCTTGTGGACCCGCGCGACATGGTCCGCGGTCAGGGTCAGCTTTCTCATTTGGCTTGGCATCCCGTGCTCCATCGGATCAGGATCGCGTATCCTTGGCAGATGCTACCGGCGTTGCAAGATACGAACCGACGCACGGCTTGAATGCGCCACAACCCGCCATTCCCTGTTTCGATCGCAAACGGCCGGAGTCGAGCCATGGAGACATCCACTGCGTTGTCGAACGGGTTGTCGTTACCAGCAAACGGTCGCTCAGTGACCTTATGGCGGCAAACCTGCTTTTCTCAGCAAGCGGCCAAGCTCCCGAACTTTCTCAGGATCGCGGTAATACTCGCCGCTGGTGAAGACGGAGGCCGTAAGATCTGGCTTGCCCCCGACAGCTTCTCTAACGAGCCGACTGGCTTCGTCGACTCGGTTGAGTTCTACGAGTGCAGCCGCCCGATAGAGGCGCGATCTGTTGGTCTGAAACGTTAGCCTACCGAGGGATTCAATTGCTTCGGCATAGCGGCCCAGCGAATGGAGGGCCACGCCCCTTTCCTCGACGCAATACACAGGAAGGAATGGATCAAGCATTTCGGCGTCGTCGAGCAAACGCAAGGAACGCTCTGCTTCGCCCACAAAGGTAAAGATCGCGGCGCATCTTGCCTTGATGTAGGCATCCGTCGGGTTCAATTCCATTGCTCTGCGGCTGTGCGCCAGTGCCTCGTCGAAGTTGCCACCCATAAGTTCAAACGCGCCCATGATCCGGTTTGCCTCGGCATCGCAGGGGTCAAGCTGGAGCGCGCGGCAAATGTCCCGTCGACCTTGCTCGGGTCGAAACCCGGCAGCCCTGACGCTGCGCAGACCCTCCACGCATAGGCGGCCGCGTAGTGCGGATCGGCCTCGATCGCCTTTGAAAGCCAGCCGACGGCCTGGCGGGCATTGTCGTCGGTGACGCCGCCCAGGCGGTGATGATCGAGCCGCGCAAGAGGCAGTCGAAGGCGGTCATGTTTTCTGGCGGCTTTCGGCGCGCCGCCACCATGGCTGCGTCCTCCATCCGTCCGGATACCGTCGCGGCGATCCTCGCGACGGTTCCATCAACCAAGGCGAGGATTTCCTCGAACGGACGCTGGACCTTGTCGCTCCAGACCACCGTCCCCTGGTCGGTTTCCGACAGCGTGAGGCTGATCGAAACCCGCTCTCCGATCTTGCGCACCTGCCCCTCAAGCACACATCGAACGCCCAGAGCCTCGCCGACCCTCACCGGATCCGGGTCGGAGTCCGCAACCGCGAAGCTCGCACTCCGCGAACTGACCGAAAGACGCCGAAACCGCCCCAGTTCGACAATAAGCTCCTCGGTGAGGCCCTCGGCGAGATAGCGCTGGTTCTCGTCGTCGCCCGAAACCCGGAAAGGGAGCACCGCGACCGATGCCGGCCACCGTTCCGTCGTGATGACTAGTTGCGTCGGCGGCGACTGCAGCCGATGCGCTCCGATCTCGCCGCGGACCCGATAGAGGTGCACCGATTCCGTAATGTTCTTGAACGCCCGCTCGCCCATATCGTCGAATATGAACGCAGAATTGCGGCGGACATGATCGAAGAGCGCACCGCTCACATAGATCGAGTCTGGTTCGGCTGCCGCCTGTATGCGCGCCGCGAGGTTGACGCCGTCTCCGACCAGATCATCGCCCTGCACCACGACATCCGCGATATGGAGACCGAACCGCATCCTGAAAGGTTCGGTGTCGGGCTCTTGTGCGCCTGCAAGCGCGCTGCGGATCTCGAATGCACTGCGCACGGCGTTTACGGCACTCGGAAATTCGGCGAGGGCCCCGTCGCCCGTCGTCTTGAAAACCCGGCCGTCGAGCAGATCGACCTTTTCCGAAATGAGGGCCAGACAGCTAGCCAAGCGTTCCGCGGTTTGCTCCTCGGCTCCATTTTGCGTTTCATAGCGAAGCTCCGTGGCGGGCGATCTCCCAATGGCAGCGCCATCGTCTTAGGCGTATCAGGTCAGGAGCTTAGCGCATTGCGAAGCCGGCCGCATCGGGAAAGCGCCTTGCAAACGTCTCGAAGAGGTTGCCGAAACGTCTAACACAAAGCGCGCTTGTGCGTAGTCCGGCTTCCATCCCTTTCGCGACCTTCAGAAGAAACGGCGCGACGGCCGGAATGGGTCAGTTCACGTCGATGCATGGGGGGCGCCTGAATGTCCGCTTCTCACACTCCAGGCCTCGAAGCCGCAAGTCCGCTTCCGGCCCCATCGTGTTCTCACCGAGCCACTGGCGCTGGTAGCGAGCCGCGAATGAAGGTATAGTTCAGGTATTGGATTACGGGTGGGCGGTAACCTGGACAATGGCTGGATTGCGTGAACAGATTGCGCGTGAGCAACGCACCATGGGACCGCTCCTGGTTGCGGCAGTGGTCGTCGGCCTTATAGGTCTGCCCGTCGCAGCCTGGCTCGACCTCCGAGATCTGTCGGAACGCATGCTGCGCACGCAAGCCAGCGAAATCAGCCGGATCATCGACGACATGCGCGGATTCTACGGCAGCGACGTCGTGGGACGGGTCCTGAAAGCAGACGGCGCCGTGACCGCGACGCACAATTACAGGGACGTGCCAGGTGCGATCCCTATCCCAGCAACCCTCTCAATCGAACTCGGCAAGCGCATCAGCGCTCACGACGGGTCCGTCAAATATCGCTTCGTCTCGGACCTACCTTTCAAAGGCCGCGAGCCCCACCAGCTAGACACATTCGAGCGCAACGCAATCTCTGCCTTTCGCGCCAATCCAAGTGAGCCCATCATCGAAGCCTCGGGTTCGCTGCTTGACCGACACGTTCGCGCGGCGGCTCCCGTAGTAATGGGACAAGTCTGCGTCAACTGCCATAACTCGCACCCGGACAGCCCCAAGACAGACTGGAAGGTGGGGGATGTCCGAGGTATCCAGGAGATATCGGTCGCCCAGCCAATCGGGGCCAACGTCCTCTCTTTCAAGTATCTGCTTCTGTATTTCGGCTTCGCAGCTGCGGCGGGTCTAACGTTCATTTTCCTGCAGCGTCGGCAGTCCGCCTTGGTTCACGGCATGAACACGGAACTCGCCGAGGCAAACGACTTTCTCGCCGCAATTTCATTGAAGATCGCCAAATATCTCTCGCCTCAAATTTATAAAAGCATCTTCAGCGGCCAAAAGGACGTGACTATCGCGACCGAGCGCAAGAAGCTCACAATCTTTTTCTCAGATATCAAAGATTTCACCGCGATCGCGGAACGGCTCCAGCCTGAGGACCTCACGGCACTCCTCAACGAGTACTTCACCGAGATGTCAATGATCGCGCTCAAGCACGAGGCTACGGTCGACAAGTTCATCGGCGACGCACTTCTTGTGTTCTTCGGAGACCCCGAGACAAAGGGTGTCGAGGAGGACGCGAGGGCCTGCTTGCGCATGGCTGTCGACATGCAGCGCCGGCTAGAGCAGCTGAACAGGTTGTGGCGTGATCGAGGAATTGAGCAGCCGTTCCGAGCTCGCATGGGCATCAACACGGGCTATTGCAATGTCGGCAACTTCGGCTCCGATGATCGCATGGACTACACGATCATCGGGGCCGAAGCGAACCTAGCGGCCCGCCTGCAATCGATTGCCGAACCTGGCGGCATCTGCCTTAGCTATGAGACCTATGCGCTCGTGCGCGACCTCGTCCGAGCGCGTCCGTTGGCGCCGATCGCCATGAAGGGGATCAGTCGGGAGGTTGTCCCCTATGAAGTCGAGGGCCTCCTTGGTGAACTGGCACAGCGCCCTCAGGTCATCAGCGAGCACGCGACTGGCCTCGACCTGTTCCTCGATGTCGAAGCGATCGACGAGAAGGGGGTCGAACGGGCAAAGAAACGTCTTTCGGAGGCGCTCCTGGCCTTAACCGCCCGAAGCAAGCCCGCTACTTTTTAGCAGGGTCCTTGAACGTCCGGTTCTGCCGCTACAGAGCCGTTTCGGAAACGCACCCTCGACCCGAAGCAGACTCCCGTAGTGGAGCCATGGATGACCGCTTCGCGCCTAATGTCGGCCGTTGAGGTGATCTCTACTGTTGCCCAATAGCAGACGTTGCCGGAGGCTATCCTGGAAATCGTGCTTGCGGATATTCCGGCCGTTCAGCTTCAGTCGACGGCCAAAGGAGGCTTTTCCGGACGGCGGAATGACAATGCACGCGGCCATACAGCCGCGCGCTTCAGTTGTCGGGGGTCCGACTGATCAGATCGCCTGACCACCCGAAACCTCGATCCGCTGTGCCGTAACCCAACGGTTATCCTCGCCCAGAAGGCTTGCCACCATTGGCCCGATGTCGTCGGGCAGCCCTACGCGGCCAAGCGCGGTCATCCCTGCGAATTGCGCGTTGACTTCGGCATTGTCGCGCACCAGCCCGCCACCGAAATCAGTTTCGATCGCTCCGGGCGCGACCGTGTTCACTGTGATCCCGCGTGCACCCAACTCTTTCGCCATATAGACGGTCAAGATTTCGACCGCCCCCTTGGCGGCCGCATAGGCCGAGAAGCCGGGATAGGACACGCGGGTCAGGCCCGAAGAAAAGTTCACGGTCCGCCCGCCATCTGCGATGAGCGGCAGAAGCGCCTGCACGAGGAAGAAGATGCCCTTCACATGGACGTCGAACAGACCGTCGAACTGCGCCTCGGTCGTATCGCCGATCATGGCGAATTCGCCGTGGCCGGCATTGTTGATCAGGTAATCGAAGCTGTCGCGGCCCCAGGTCTCTTTCAGCGCCGCGCGCAGGGTCTCGGCAAAGGCCGCGAAGCTGGCAACCACGCCGAGATCGAGCTGCAGAGCAACCGCCTTACGGCCCAGGGCTTCGATCTCGGCCACAACCTCGCGGGCCTGAGATGCGTTGCCGCGATAGGTGACGATCACGTCGCGACCATGCCGCGCGATGCTGACAGCGATGTTGCGGCCGAGGCCGCGGTTGGCGCCGGTGACGAGTGCGATCTTGGTCATGCGGGAAGTCCTTTCATCCGAAGTGATGGGAACAACATACGGCAAGAGCGTCTCCAGTTGTTGCCGATTCCTCGCGTAGTCTTGCCTGTTCCTGCAAATCTGGATCGGCCTGCCACACAGGATTTGCCAGAGGGTTCTGATTTCTTGCCTGATCCTTCTTCAGGTCTTGCCTGAAGCGCCACCACCCTTCATCTTGCTCATATGAGCCGAACGCTTCTCGACCTCGTGCGCAGCTTTGCCGACACTCATGCCGACCGTTTCGGGGCAGCGTCGACGCCTATTCCCGGCCTGACCGCGATCCGCGCCACGCAGCCCGGCGAATTGCAGGTGGCTGTCAATCGGCCGCTGGTGGCCATGCTGTTACAAGGTGCCAAGCGGGTCACGATAGGGGCCGAGACATTGGAATTCGGTCCGGGCGACTCGCTGCTGATCTCGGCCGATGTGCCCACGGTCAGCCAGATCACGCAGGCAACCCTCGGCGCGCCCTACTATTCGCTGGTGCTGGAACTCGACCCCGTCCTTATGCGGGAACTCGCGGTGGAGATAGCGGCGGTACCGGGCGATCCGCGCAAGCCTGTCCGAGTGGAGCCGACCGACGCAGATGTCGCCGATGTGGCGCTGCATCTGATGCGGCTTCTGGACCGTCCCTTTGCCCTCCCGGTCCTACAAGGGCCGTTGCTGCGCGAGATTCATTTCTGGCTTCTGGCGGGACGGCACGGATCGGCCCTTCGCAGCCTCGGCGGGGCCGATGGCCATGCACAACGCATCGCCCGTGCGGTCGCCATGATCCGCGAAAGCTATGCACGGCCGATCCGCATCGAGGAACTGGCCGAGGCCGCGGGGATGAGCACCTCGTCCTTCCACCAGCATTTCCGCCAGACCACCACGCTGTCTCCCTTGCAATTTCAGAAGCAGTTGCGCCTGATCGAGGCTCGGCGCCAGATGCTGGCCGATGGCACGAGCGTGCGTTCGGCGGCATACGCGGTGGGCTATGAGAGCGTGCCTCAGTTCACCCGCGAATATGGCCGTCTGTTCGGCAAACCACCGGCCCGCGACATACGGCGGGCACAGATGGCTGCGTAGTCTGACTCTGCTTCAGAAGAAAGCGAGCGTCCGCTGTGGGTCACATCCAGACCACCCTTTGAGCGCTGCGTACGTCCGCTTCTGCACCTCGATGGCCGAAAACTGACAGTCCGCAGTCGGCCCCGCTGCCGACTAGTCCCCTTTCGCTTCCCTTCCGGCCAATGGTGCGCCGAAGGAGAAGCACGATGGACATTTCCAGCACGATCCTGCCATGCCGGAGCGCAAAGCTTGGAATGCTAGCCGGAACGTCGCTCGCGCGATCGAGCGCTCTTTTTCGTCATCCAACGCATCTCTTCGCAACGAACCTCAGGTTCAGGTCCCACAAAAGGTCTTATAGACGCGGCCATCGCGCGGTGGTGGCTCGGCATAGCTCGCGAAGCCTGGCTGGACTTCGTATGGCTTGCCGAGCACGGTCAGAAGGTCCTCGAACGGTCCGAACTCCTGTTTCTCCACGGCGGCCTCGATGACCGCCTCAACGCGGTGGTTGCGCGGGATAACGGCAGGAGTTACGCGCTGCATGGAAGCCCGGCGCACTGAACCTTCCTGCGGCTCTTGCCCGAGCCGTTTGCGCCAGCGCTCGGCCCAGTCGTCATATGGGGCAGGGTCTTCGAAGAGGCTGCGCACCGCGACGTCGCCTTCGGGTCCAATAGCGGCCTCGCTCAGGCGTCGGAAAGTCAGGGTGAAGTCCGCCTTGCCAGCGACCATCCGATCGAGAAGATCATGCGTCAGCGCAAGATCGCCCTCCCGCTCCGACAAAAGTCCCAACTTGCGACGCAAGCCACTATTATACGCGTCGCTGAACCGTGCTGCGAAGGCAGAAAGCGCCTCTTGGGCCTGCTCCACGGATTTGTCCTGATCCCCAGCCAGGAGGGGCAGCAGACACTCCGCCAGCCGCGTCAGGTTCCACTGGGCGATCGCAGGCTGATTGGCATAAGCGTAGCGACCTAACTGGTCGATCGAGCTGAATACGGTGTTGGGATTGTAGATGTCCAGAAAAGCGCAGGGGCCATAGTCAATCGTCTCGCCGGCGATAGACATGTTGTCGGTGTTCATAACCCCGTGAATGAAGCCGACGAGGAGCCACTGCGCTACGAGGTTCGCTTGGCGCGCAATCACACTCTCCAGCAGTGCCAGGTAGGGGCGAGCAGCGCCCGCGGCATCCGGGTAGTGCCGGGCGATCGCGTGATCAGCGAGAGCCCTCACCGCATCCACGTCCCCGCGCGCCGCGAAGAATTCGAAGGTTCCGATCCGCATGTGGCTGGATGCGACCCGTGTCAGCACTGCGCCTGGCAGGTAGGTTTCTCGTATCACCTCATCACCCGTCATAACCGCAGCAAGCGCCCGAGTGGTCGGAATGCCAAGAGCCGCCATGGCCTCGCTGACAATGTACTCGCGCAGAACGGGTCCAAGCGCCGCCCGCCCGTCGCCGCCGCGGGAAAACGGTGTTCGGCCGGAGCCCTTTAGCTGGATATCCCGGCGCACTCCTTCCTGATCGACGATCTCGCCTAGCAGGATTGCCCTTCCGTCGCCGAGCTGCGGCACGAACTGACCGAACTGGTGTCCGGCATAGGCGGTAGCGATCGGCTCGGCACCTTCGGGAATCCGTTTGCCGGCAAGAATCTCAACACCCGCCTGCGTGGCGAGTTCTACCGGGTTGAGCCCGAGCTGGACGGCCAGCTCCTGGTTAAGCTTGAGGAGGTGCGGTGCGGAGACCGGGGTCGGGGAAACACGCGCATAAAACGAGCTCGGCAGCCGAGCATAGCTGTTGTCAAATGCAAAGCGTACCGTCATTCACACTCCTCAAACATCAACGGCAGTCGCGAGACGCTTCGTCGGTCGCAAAGATTGTTATCAATGACAATAGTTCCATCAGACTGCCGGTCCGTATACTGATGTGGCGATGCTCGAACTTCATTTCCAGCTACGTGCCAGAAATGGATGTATCGGTGCCTTCGGGCAAGTAGCCTCTTCGAGCGGAACGGCTACGACGCTTCTCGCGCCAGCGAACGTCTGGTCTTCGCGAATCGGTAGCCTTAAGCCGCCTGACTGCTTACGACCCCGCTCCAGTCATCAACGCGCCGCACAGCGGTCGTGCTGTTCCTTCGAAGCAGTGGCTGCAGGAGGTTCAATACCGGACCTCGCCCGGTCAGGTGCTCATACGAGGCCGGCTTTGCGAAGGCCATCCACGATCAGCTCGAAATCGTTGGGATCCTTGTAGGGCAACACTTTGCGGCGATGTTCCAGTGAGTATTGGGGGTTGACGCGAAACACTTCCTGCCACTCGCGACGGGCTTCTTCGAACCGACCCAGATGGCCGTAGCTCGCCGCCAGGAGCACGCGTGAGACGTCGGTGGAAGGGTTACGAACAAGTCGCCGCCTCAGGATCCCAATTGCCTCTTCGTACCTGCGCAACTGGAACATCGCTTGCGCCTGGAAGTGAAGGTACACGTCCGGATAATACGGGTTCAAGGCCATTGCCCTGTCGAAACACCGGAGTGCGTCCTCAGCCTTGCCGGAATAATGCAGTGCGTAACCGAGATTTTCGTGCCCCTCGGCAAGATTTGGCGCAAGAGCGATCAAGCGTTTAGCCGAGCAGATGGCCGCCTCATGCCGTCGCGAATACAATTCGGCGATGCCCAGCGCCCAATGTGCGTAAGGATATCGATCGTCGAGCGCCACTGCCCGTGCCGCGAACATTTCCGCTTCTGCCATTGCGTTCGACCACGACGAGCTCCACTGGTTTGCATAGTCCAGTATGTTTGCGAACGCGAGGAACGCGTAGGCGGGAGCGAATTTCGGGTCGAATTCGACGGCGCGCTGCAACAGCTCCCGGCCCTTGATGTTTTCCGCTTTCGTGAACCGCCATAGCTGCTCTCGGCCATGAAGAAAGCAGTCATATGCGTCCAGGTTGCCGGTTTGTTCGGTCGCGAGCCGCTGCTGGTCGCCCTTTGTCAGGTTGAGCGCCAGCGCGTCGACAATTTGCTGCGTAACGTCGTCCTGTACGGCAAAGATATCGGTCAGGTTGCGATCGAAGCGCTCCGCCCACAGATGTCCGCCTGTGGTCGCGTCAATAAGCTGCGCGGTGATACGTACCCTGTTGCCGGATTTGCGAACGCTGCCCTCCAGCACGTAATGCACGCCGAGGTTCCGGCCGACCTCCTGAACGTTCACGTTCCTGCCCTTGAAAGTGAAGGACGAATTGCGAGCGATCACAAACAGCTGCGACAGCTTTGAGAGAGCTGTGATGATGTCTTCGGAGATTCCGTCGGCGAAATATTCCTGCTCGGCATCACCGCTCATGTTGGCGAAGGGCAGCACGGCGATCGATAACTGAGGCGGTGCCGCTGTGGAAAGCAGAGCTTCCGAAAGTTCGTGGGTCACAGGCGCCTTTGCGTGAGCCGCGGTGCCGACTCGGAGTGAATAAACCCGGATCGGTTCGGCAATATTCTTGAGCTGGGTGTCGCCGAGATCACTGACCGAAACGTCTAGTCTCGTCTTGACTTGCCGATAGGCGTCTTCGGACAGGCAGATGGTGCCCGGGGCCGCGACACCCTCCAGACGCGAGGCGATGTTGACGCCGTCGCCCATCAGGTCGCCGTCGCTTTCTTCGACCACGTCGCCCAAATGTATCCCAATCCGAAACTCGATGCGGCGGTCCTCGGGCACGCCGGCGTTGCGCTCGACCATGCCATTCTGCACTTCTATGGCGCAGCGCACGGCGTCTACCACACTGCGGAATTCAACCAACGCACCATCGCCTGTGCGCTTGACCATACGACCGTTGTACACGGCGATGGTCGGGTCGATCAGGTCGCTTCGAAGTGCCCGCAACCGGGCCAACGTACGATCTTCATCCGTGCTCGCCAGCCGGCTGTACCCGACCACATCAGCGGCAAGGATCGCGGCTAGCTTGCGGCTCTCGCTCACGGGCCAATCTCCTCGTATCCACAATAACACGAAGAGGCAGGGAAACATGAAAGTTCGCTGCCCCCAGAGCGGTATCCTGCACTCGCTAGAATTCTACACCCCACGCCGAAGTAAGGGGTCATCCGGCGCTGCTGCCTGGCAAGGGACGGCACGCCCCTCAATGCCTCTTGAAATACTGCACCTCGCGTTCGTGCTTCTGCGCAGCCTCGCGGCTGTCAAACGTCCCGAGATTGCGGCGCTTGCCGGTCTTTTCGTCCTTCTTGCGCGAATAGAGGCGGTATTTTCCGTCTTTGAGTTTTCTGATCATCTGTCACTCCCCGAGCCGCTGCTTCCCCTTGAGGTTGCGCGCGGCTTGCTCGATCGCCGCCCGGTCGTTGCCCAGCCTGTCGATCAGTTCCTGCGCCTGTTCGCCCGATATGCCGGTGCGCATAGCCAGGGCTTCCACCGTCAAGACGTCGGAGCTCGCGACCTCGCGGGTTTCCGGCAGGGCATCGCCTGCCGTCAGCGGCAGGGCTGCCTCCCTGTCGATCTCGGCCTCGGCCCGGTGCCAGTGCCGCTCGGGATCGCCGTGGATCCCGCCTTCGCGTTCCCAGATCTGGTATGCGCGCTCACGGATCTTGTCTTCCCGGTCGTCGCTCATGCTGATTCCTCCTGTGGATATTCGGATGAACGCCGCGCCAACACGAACGATCCAAGAAATCTGCGTGATCGGCGGTCGCACAGGCGCCATGCACTGCGGCCGCCAGTTCGCCGCTCAGCACCCACCTACTCGCACTGCCGGCGCGGGCCGCCGGAATAGGGCTGGTAGGTGTTGTCTTCCGGCCGATAGGAGCGGTAGCGGCTGAAGCAATATTGCACGTGGTCGGGCGGAAGCCAGGCGCCGCCGGTTTCATCCGCCGGAACATCGCCATCCATCGACCACGTGTCGGTCGCCTCGACATAGCTGGCGCCATCGTCGGCAGGCTGTGCGGCGCGGTCGGCCGCACCGGCATCGAGATAGGGCGAGATGCAGGGACGCTGCTCCCCGCTGTAGGAGATGTAGTGGTCGTCGCTTGGCCTGTAGGAGCGGTAGCGGCTCGCGCACCATTCCACATGGGCGGCGGGCATGGCCTGCTGCTCGTCGGTTGCCGGCGTTGCCGGCTTGATGGAGGCGGTGGTGTCGGGCGCCGAAGCTGCGGCATCGGCAGGTTTCGCGGTGCGATCAACTGGGGCCTGATCAAATGGGGCCTGATCAGCCGGGACTTCTGCAACCTCTGGGACCGCTGGGAGCTCTGCGACTTCTGCGACCTCTGGAACCGCGCGGGCGGGAAGGCGCTCAAGCTGCTGCGAAGCGGGGTTGACCTTCCGCGGCTCCCTCGGCCACAGTTCGGCAACGCTGGAAGTCGGAGCGACCGGCCGCACCGGCTCGGCGGAGAGAATCCACAGGGCGAAAGCCAATCCGCTGGCGAAAACCGCCAGCGTCAGCACGAAGCCGCCAAGTACCGCCGATAAAGCTCTCACCCTGCGCTCCTTTGCCCCGTCATCTGTTAGAATGCGAGGCACTGGATCCGGTTCCAACTAGCGCGGCGTGCCAGGCAACTCGGACAGGCGCGGCTCGTGTGCGGGGGCGCAGTCGACCCGGGGCGGACACGGTTTTGTGGTGAATGTTGCGGATGTCGCGGAGGCTGACTCCTCTCGCAGAACCTGGGTTCCTCGCCCCCACGAACGTGGGGGAGAGGTGGCTCGGCGAAGCCGAGACGGAGAGGGGGAATTTGCGCAGGCTTGCGCCATAAGGCCTTCATCCAGGGGGAGGTTTCCGTGTTTCGAAAGGCCCCCTCTCCGGGGGCGGGGGGGGCCCCCCACCCCCCCCCGCGGGGGGGGCGGCCCCCCCCCCCCCCCCCCCCCCCCCCGGCGGCGGCCCCCCCCCCCCCAAAACACCCCCCCCCCCCCGGGCCGCGCCGCGCCCACCTCTCCCCCGCTTGCGGGGGCGAGGAACCAAGGTTTCAGAGGTCGCCGACAAGCTCCGTGTAGGTCCTCACCGTCCCATCCTGCCCGCGAATCCGCCAGGTGTCGCCGTCCTGCGCCTCGACATGGCACGGGCCGAGCCCGAGCGGCACCTTGCCGCCGCCGTCGGGCAGATCCAGCACGTAGACGGGGTTGCAGATGCCCGACAGGCGCGCCCGCAAGGCGCTGACCAGCGCCCGTCCCTCGGCAATCGTGGTGCGCCGATGCGCCATGCCGCGCGCGAGGTCGCCGTGGTGCAGGTAATAGGGTTTTATGCCGAGGCGGTACATCAGCTCGCGGCACAGTTCCTCCAGCACCTCGACGGTGTCGTTGACGCCTTTCAGCAGGACGCTCTGGTTGAGCAGCACGAAGCCGCCCTGCCGCAACGCGCGGCAGGCTTCTTCGGTGGCCGGGGTGATCTCCCGCGCGTGGTTGAAATGGGTGACGACTGTGACCATCAGCCGGCCCTGCAGCGAGCGAACTAGCCCTGACGTGACGCGCGAGGGCAGCGCTACGGGCACGCGGGTGTGGATGCGCAAGAGCCGCACATGCGCAACCGCCTCGATGCGGGCGCGGATTTCTGCCAGCGCCTTGTCCGGCAGTGACAGCGGATCGCCTCCGGTCAGGATCACCTCGCGGATTTCGGGGTGGGCCTCGATATAGGCGAAGGCCGGCTCCAGCGCCTCGCGCGAAAAACCCCGGCCGATCGAGGTCAGCGACTCCTTGCGAAAGCAGAACCGGCAATAGACCGCACACTGATAGGTCGCAAATAGCAGAACCCGGTCGGCATGGCGATGCGTCAATCGCGGCACCGGGCTGAAGGCGTGGTCGGCGATCGGATCGTCGAGCTCGCCTTCCTGCTCAGCCAGCTCGTCGGGCGACGGGATGACCTGAAGCCGGATCGGATCGGCGGGGTCGCTCCAGTCGATCAGGTCGAGGTAGGCTTTTGGGATGCGAACCTTGTGGCGCGTGGCCGCGGCTTGAGCCGCCGCGCGCTCGGCTGGCGACAGCGGCAGGGAGTCGAGATCGCGCACCTGCCGCACGCCGGCGCGAACATCGCCCTGCCACGCGGCGTCGTAGGCGGGCTCGTCGTCGGCCGCCATGACGGCGTCGGGGGTATCGAGGTGTGAGGTCATCGCAGGCTCCTTGAATTCGGGCTGGATACAGGATTGGAGCCGAGGTGCGAACCCTTGCCGGATGCACTCGCGAACGCGCACGGCGCCGAAGCTGCCAATCTCCCCCCTCGTGGGGGAGATGCCCGGCAGGACGGAGGGGGGCGCTGTCCCGCCGACTTCTCTCACCGATCCGCTCTCACGCGCATTCGCTTAGAACGTCCTTTGCGCGTTCAGAACGAACAAGGTTGGCGATCCTTCGCGCCCCCCTCTGCCCTGCCGGACATCTCCCCCACAAGGGGGGAGATTGGCAGCTTCAGCGCCCGCCTGGTTTCTCAGCACGCCCATCCGGCTTCATGATGATCTCGCGATGCGGGTAGGGGATGTCTATGCCGTTTTCCCTAAAAGTGTCCCACAGCGCCAGCAGCACCCTGCCGCGCACGTTGGTCAAGCCTTGCTGAGGGTCGTGGATCCAGAAGCGCAGCACGAAATTGAGCGAGGATTCGCCGAAGTCGGTGAGCCAGCAGACCGGCCGCCGGTCCGCTTCGACCCGGCCGACGCTCATGGCGGCCTTGATCGCCAGTTCACTGACCTTATGCGGGTCGGCATCGTAAGAGACCCCGAAATTCACGTCGAGCCGCACGAGGTTGTCGCTGAACGACCAGTTGATGACCCTTTGGGTGATGAAGTCCTCGTTCGGGATCAGGTATTCGCGGCCGTCGCGCGTCACCACCGAGACAAACCGCGCCCGCAATTCGCGCACCCAGCCGAAAGTGCCTTCGAGCGAAATAGTGTCGCCCGGCTTGATCGACTTGTCGAGCAGGATGATCATGCCGGAGACGAAATTCGAAACAACCTTCTGCAGCCCGAAAGCCAGGCCGACGCCGACGGCGCCGGAGAATATCGTCAGGGCCGTCAGGTCTAGTCCGACGGAAGACAGGGCGATGGCACCCGCCACCAGCACAAGGCCGACCTTTGCGACCTTGCCGACGAGGACGCGGATCGAGGGCGTCAGCTCTTCGGAGATGCGGACGCGCTCGTCGATATACTTGCCGACGACCACCGCAAGCCAAACCGTGGCGATCAGCAGCAGCGCCGCTTTCAGCACCATGAGCGCCGAAAGGCGCACCGCGCCCAAAGGTATTGCGAGGCCGTCCAGGAAAGTCGCGGCGTCGTCGTCGATGCCCAGGATGACAAGGGCCGCATAGATCCAGGTCAGCCAGGCGAGAGCCCGCGCGACAAAGCGATTGCGGACGATGCGCGACAGCACCGACGCAAACAGCCACGCAAGCGATAGGGAGAGCGCGATATAGATGAAATGGGTCCGGCTCGGCCAGGTGACGGCGCGCATGAGAACGAGCGCGGCAAGCAGGAAGACCGTGAACAGGATCCAGTCGGTGCGCCGCAACAGGGCAACGACGACCCTCAACAGTCCGGGATGCCCCTTGATCTGGCGTGCCCGGTTCTCCACGAGCGGTTCGATGCGCTGCGCTGCGAGCTTCGCGACGAGGAAGAGCACGACGATGATGGCAGCCTGATAGAAAAACCACGGCGTGACGGCGTAGTCGAACCATCGGCTGGCCCAGGCCAGCGATTCATCAATGGCGTTGCGAAAATCCATTCCCACACGACCGTTATGGACTGGCGACCAACACAATGTCGCCGGCCTGGTGCAGGGTCAAGCCGGCGCTCTGCGCTTCACCCCGCGCCCCCGGCGCCTTTTGGCCGGTGCGCTCAACATGTCAGGTATAGCCGCCGCCATAAGAGTGACGCACGCGGCCAGGCAGCGGCCGCCAGAAACAACAACTGATTGGAAACAACCGCTGGAAAATCGCCAACGCGCAACATTGAATCACTGTTATATTAGCTTGCTCTTAAATTAGATTTAGCGTATGTATGCAGGTGGCCGGTGATCTACCCCCCAACCGGTTAGGCTCGGCGCCAGTCCCGCCCCCCTCAGGCCAACGACGCCGGGCCGCTCGGCCTTTATTCTTTCTTTAAATATCCCTGCTGTTCCTGTCGCGCAGTTGAGAAGTCGACCGATCGTCGGCCTCTTCGATATCGATCAAGGGGCGCCCCTCCTCAATAACCGGCGGTGAACACTTCGACGATGTCCGCGATCCCTCAGGTGTCGGCCTTCCCGTCGCCAGCCATGGTCGCTAATCTCGGCTCACGGAAAGGCTGGAGAAGAGGAATGGCGAACGACTTATCGCCAAGGCTTTTGGCGATCGTTGACGCGCTGCCTTTGCGGCACGGCATGCGCGTGCTGGAGATCGGCTGCGGCCCAGGTGCTGCAACGCGCGAGATCGTGCGCCGGATTGGCGACGGTCACGTGTTGGCGATCGACCGCTCGGCCAAAGCCATCGCGCAGGCCAGGGCCGCCTCGCGCGCCGAGATTGCAGCAAGCCGGCTGAGCTTTCGTCAGGTCGCCATCGAGGACTTCAACCTTGAGGCGGACGAAAAGCACTTCGACATTGCAGTTGCGGTGCGCGTCGGCGCGCTGGACGGGCGTCATCCCGAAGCAGGAAAAATCGCCCTGCAACGGCTCAAGGGGGCGTTGACGGCGCAAGGCCGGCTGTTCATCGACGGCGGCGATCCGCTGCGCGAAATTGTGATACACGGCTGAGCAGCCCGTGCTTCCTTTCCGGAATCGAGCGTTTGGGTCATGGTGAGCGGCAACGCCGCTCTGCGCCTCAGCTCCGCAACCCAGGCGCCTCCTGCCCGGTTCGCTCGACATACTCCGTATAGCCGCCGCCATAGGTGTGGATGCCCTCCGGCGTCAGTTCCAGCACACGGTTCGACAGCGCCGCCAGAAAATGCCGATCGTGGGAGACAAACAGCATAGTGCCCTCATACTGCGAAAGTGCCGTGATCAGCATCTCTTTGGTGGCGATGTCGAGGTGGTTGGTCGGCTCGTCCAGCACCAGCAGGTTGGGCGGGTCGAACAGCATCAGCGCCATCACCAGCCGCGCCTTCTCGCCGCCCGACAGCACCCGGCATTTCTTGTCGATCTCGTCGCCGGAAAAGCCGAAGCAGCCGGCCAGCGCGCGCAACGGCGCCTGGCCGGCCTGCGGAAAGGCGCCCTCAAGCGTCTGGAACACGGTGCGTTCGCCCTCCAGCACTTCCATGGCGTGCTGGGCGAAATAGCCCATCTTGACGCTAGGCCCCCGCGCCACCGTGCCATTGTCCGGCGCGGAAGCGCCGGCGACCAGCTTCAGCAGCGTCGACTTGCCGGCGCCGTTGATGCCCATCACGCACCAGCGCTCGCGGCGGCGCACCTGGAAATCCAGCCCCTGATAGATCGGGCGGCTGCCATAGCCCTTGTGGACGTTCTTCAGCGTCACCACGTCCTCGCCGCAGCGCGGCGCCGGCTGGAAATCGAACGACACTTTCTGGCGGCGTTTTGGCGGCTCGACGCGGTCGATCTTCTCCAGCTTCTTCACCCGGCTCTGCACCTGGGCGGCATGTGACGCCCGCGCCTTGAAGCGCTCGATGAAGGCGATCTCCTTGGCCAGCATCGCCTGCTGGCGTTCGAACTGCGCCTGCTGCTGCCGGTCGGCGATCGCACGCTGCTGCTGGTAGAATTCATAGTTGCCGGAGTAAGCGGTCAGCGAGCCGCCATCGATCTCCACCACCTTGTCGACGATGCGGTTCATGAACTCGCGGTCGTGCGAGGTCATCAGCAGGGCGCCGTCATAATTCTTCAGGAACTGTTCCAGCCAGATCAGGCTTTCCAGGTCGAGATGGTTGCTCGGCTCGTCGAGCAGCATGGCGTCGGGCCGCATCAGCAGGATCCTGGCCAGCGCCACGCGCATCTTCCAGCCGCCGGAAAGCTTTCCGACGTCGCCGTCCATCATCTCCTGGCTGAAGCCGAGGCCGTCCAGCACCTCGCGGGCGCGGCCATCCAGCGCATAGCCGTCGAGCTCCTCGAACCGCGCCTGCAGGTCGCCGTAGCGGGCGATGATCGCGTCCATCTCGTCGGCGCGATCGGGATCGCCCATGGCGGCTTCGAGTTCGCCCATCTCCGCCGCCACTTCGCTCACCGGCCCGGCGCCGTCCATCACTTCGGCGACCGCGCTGCGGCCCGCCATATCGCCGACATCCTGGCTGAAATAGCCGATGGTGACGCCGCGATCGACCGAGACCTGGCCCTCGTCGGGCTGCTCCTCGCCGTTGATCATGCGAAACAGCGTCGTCTTGCCGGCGCCGTTGGGGCCGACCAGGCCGACCTTCTCGCCCTTCTGCAGGGAGGCGGAGGCCTCGATGAAGACGATCTGGCGGCCGTTCTGCTTGCTGATGCTTTCCAGTCGAATCATGCTTTTCACGCGCGTCCAAGGGAGTTTCCCCGCGCCAATACGCGATAGGCGGCGTCTGCGGAACCCGCAAATCGATGGGAATACGACGCAACATTCGAAGTTCGAACTGAATTGGCGGAACCTCGGATAGTGCCGGCAGTTTAGAAAGATGACCTCAAACAGCGAAGGAGGACGAGATGAAGACCCTAACCGCTATTTTGCTCGCCACCTCAATGATCGGGCTGACGGCCGGCACGGCAAGCGCTACCTGCCACGACACGACCGCATCGATCGAAACTCAATCAGGCGTCGCAAAAGACGCAACGCGCGCGCCCCTCGAAACCGACGCGAATACCGGTAACAGGGTAAAGGGCGGCCCGGCCAACAAGACCGGCAACACCATGCCGCTTGCCAACCAGGAAGCCGGTGGCGATAAAAACCTTGCCACCTCGCAGCAGGATGTCGAGGCGCAGCAGGAGGGCGAGAAGACAGCAGCGGCCAAGGCCGACCCCTGCAAGCCGGACTGACGCGAATTGAAAAGCCGTTTGCAGACGGCGCGCCGCAGCACAAGGCGAAGCGCGATGGTCAGCCGATCCCGCCGGTCACCATATAGGCGCCGGCGGCGCGTCCGTCTTCAAGATGCACGACAGCGCTGACGATCGAGCCATACGAGCCGCGCCAGACGCTGTGAATTCTCTCATGCTCTTTGGCCGGTACGACTGCACGCCCGGTGAACCGCGCGCCGGTCCGTTGCATGCGAATGGGCTCGCCGTTGACATGGACGTTCACGCTGGTCTCGATTCCCGTTCCGGCCACATCTAGCGTGACTGTTATCTCGTCCTGATCACCGGCATGGCGCGTCTCGGCGGCAAGCGCCACGGTCAGCGGCGGCGTCTCGCCGGGCATGCTCGCGTTGTGTCGGCCGAAAAAAACATCGTCGGGAAGTTCCGGCGTGCGCGGCGGGCGGCTGCGGCGCTGGCCAAAACGCTCGAAGTCGCCGGCCAGCCGCAGCAGCCGGGTGTCGTCATAGGCCTTGCCAGCGAAGGTTAGGCCGACCGGCATGCCGATATCGGCCATCGTGCCCATCGGCACGGTGACGGTCGGAATGCCGAGATGGCGCGGCACCAGATTGCCATTGGCGACCCAGGTGCCGTTGCGCCAGGCCAGTGCTGCGGAGGCCTCGTTGACATCCGCATCGGCCGGCCCGACATCGGCGACGGCGGGAAACACCACCGCGTCGAGCCGTTGCGCGGCGAGCCAATCCTCGAAATCGATGCGCCGCGTCGCCTCCAGGCCTTTCAGGCCGGCCTCCAGCTCGGGAATGGCCAGGAATGGCGTGACGCCGCGCTTGGCCCGCTCGACATATTCCGCCACATCAAAACTGTCCTCATAACGGTCCGGCAGCGTGCCCGGCGGCTGCGGAAAGATCTTTGGGCCGTCGACCGACGCGAGATCGGCGATGGCAGGGTCGGCATTGGCGCGCAGGAAATCGTCCCAGGCGAAGACGCACACGTCCCAGATCTCGCGCTCGGCGAATCCTTTGGGAATCAGCCCGCGATCGACCATGTTTTTTGCTCCCGGCCGGTCGCGCTCGTAGTTGGAGACGACGGGAAAATCGACCTCGACCACATCTGCGCCGAGCCGCCGCAGATCGGCCGCCGCCTGCTGCCACAGTTCCAGCACCGAGGCGCGGGTCTGGATCGCAACGTCCGTATCGCGGCCGATATACATGCGGGGCACGCCGAGCCGCATGCCTCGGAGCGCTCCCTCCAGCTCGAGGCCGGTGTAGCTTGGCGGCCGTACATCCGAGCTCTTCGGCAGCGCCACCCAGGGCTGCGCACGCCAGAAATCGCCCCTTGTGTTCGGATCGTCGGCGACGATCACGTCGAGCAGTTCGAGCATGTCGGGCACGCTGCGCGTATGCGGCACCACCACGTCCATCGTCGGCACCAGCGGCCAGTTGCCGCGCACGGAAATGACGCCGCGCGACGGCGTGTAGGCGACCAGCGCGTTGTTCGACGCCGGCGCGCGGCCCGACGACCATGTCTCCTCGCCAAGCCCGAAGGCGGCGAAGCTGGCGGCGGTCGCGGTGCCGGAGCCACTCGACGAGCCCGACGCGAAGGCGGCGGTCAGGTAATCGGCATTGTAGGGGCTTTCCGCCCGGCCGTAGGCGCCGCGCTGCATGCCGCCATTGGCCATTGGCGGCATATTGGTCAGTCCGATCAGCACCGCGCCGCCGGCCCGCAGCCGCCCGATGGTGAAGGCGTCCTCGTTGGCGATGAGATGCTCGAAGGCCGGCGAGCCGGCGGCGACTGTCATACCTGATACCTTGTAGCTGTCCTTGGCGGTATAGGGGATGCCGTCCAGCGGCCCGAGCGCAGCACCATTCCTGCGGCGCCAGTCGGACGCGGCCGCCTCCTCGAACATTTTGGAATTGAGCAAGGGAACGGCATTGAGGGCGATGCCATGGCGGTCGTACCTGGCGATGCGCCTGAGATACGCGCTGACCAGCTCGACGCTGGTGACGGTGCCGGCCTCCAGCGCCCGCCGCAGCTGTGCGATCGACGCTTCGACGATGTGGAGACTGGTCGTCATGTTCGGTCCCTGCACCCTGCGCGACGATGGGGCCTAGCGCCGATATTGCACAGGTCGCGTTCTTTCACACCCCCCTCTGCCCTGCCGGGCATCTCCCCCGCAAGGGGGGAGATCGGCAGCGTCCTCGACAGCGCCAACTTTTCAACGCTGGAGATTGACGAAAGCCGAAGTGACATCCGATCTCCCCCCTTGCGGGGGAGATGTCCGGCAGGACAGAGGGGGGTGCTCAAGCGCCGATCAGGAAATTGATCACTCCGGCGCGCCGGCGAAGAGCACTACGCCGTCGCCGCCGCCCGCCGGCCAGTCCCGGATGGTGCGGTCGTAGCCGCCGGTCAGCACCGTGCCGTCGGCGGCGAACGCCACCGCGTAGACCGGACCGGACCGGCTGTCGAACAGGGCGATCTCGCTGCCGGTTTCCATGTCCCACAGCCGTGCCGTGCCGTCGAGCGAGCCGGACAGCAGCCGCTTGCCGTCGGCGGACAGCGCCAGCGCATAGACCGTGCCCGAATGGCCCTCGAGGCGGCGGACTTCGCGGCCGCTGTCGAGATCCCAGAGCTTGATCGTATAATCGCCGCTGCCGGTGATCAGATGGCGCCCGTCGGCCGTGAACACCACGCCATAGGGGCCGCGCTCATGCCCGTGCCAGCTGCGCAGCTGCTTGCCGGTGTCGATGTCCCATAGTTTTAGTGTGCCCTCGATACTGCCGCTGATCGCGCGTGTGCCGTCGGGCGAGACGGCGACCCCGCTGATCGACCAGTCGTGCCCCGGCATCACATGCAGCACCGAGCCTTTCTCGATATCCCAGACGATGACCCTGCCGGTGTCGTGCCCGCTGACAGCACGTTTGCCATCGGGGCTGATCGCCAGCTTGTTGACGCCGCCGTTCTGGCCTGACGAGAAGACGTGCAGCACCGCGCCATCGGCGAGCTGGCGCAGCACGATCTCGCCATCGTCGCCCGCCGTCAGCGCCCGCGCCCCATCGGGCAGGAAAAGCGCGGTACGCGCCATGTCCTTGTGGATGCCGAGGGTGCGGATCAGGCGCTTGCCGTCGATATCCCAGAGCTTGATCGTGCGGTCGGTACTGGCGCTCATGATCGAGTGACCGTCGGACGCCACCGCCAGCCAGACCACGGGCTCGCGGTGGCCGTCGGGCTGCGTCGGCTGCGGCGGCGGAGCCTGAGGCAGCGGCGCGACGGTCTGCGGTGGCGCAGCCGGGGCTGGAGCAGGCTCCGGCGGTGAGACAGGTGGGGCCAGCGCGACCTCGGATGGCGAGGCAGGAGCCGCTTCCGGTTCCGGGGCCGGTGCGCTGGTGACGTCTTGGCCTTCCGGCGCGCTTGGCACGGTTTGCTCGGCGATCAGGCTTTTGCCGGCGTCCTGTGGCTGCCGCGACCAGGGGCCGAGTTGGTCGGCCACCAGAGCGAGCACGGCGAGGAACGGAACGACGGCAAAGAGCCGCCGCAGGCGTGGTCGTCCGCCGGGTTGCAGTTCGGCGCCCCTGCCGAACAGAGGCGTCTTCGGAACGAGCGTCGATCGGCCCGGCAGCAGGCCGGCCCAGAACAGCAGGGCGGCAAGAGCTGAGAAAACACCCGCGGCGCCGAAAAAAGCCAGGCGCGCGGACGCGAAAGCGTCGCCGGCGCCCTCGCCGCCCAGCGCGAAATACACGCGTGTGAAGCAGAGCATGCCGATCGCAAGCAGAAGTGCCGCGAGCAGCCTGTCGACAAACCTGTTCATCGGACTCCCCTCGCGCCGCTGTTCGCTTCGCCCGCAATGATGCAGGTCGGCGCCGGGCTTGTCGATGCCCGGTCAATTCCGAAGAGCGAAACAGCGAGCGCAAAACGCGCGCCTGCGCCAAAGCGCTCGATATGGCCTGGCGACACTCTCGGTCGCCGCAATGTTGCCCGGTCGCGCGCTAGAATCGCCTAGCAGGGAACTCAGCACCGAGGCCAAGTGATGGATGATTGGAAACTACCCTGGGACGGCGGCTGCCTGTGCGGCGGGATACGCTTTCGCATAAGTGCGCCGCCCTTGCTGACAATGGCCTGTCATTGCACCGGCTGTCAGAAGCTGACCGCGAGTGCTTATTCCCTGACTATGGCGGTGCCAAGCAGCGGCTTCACCGTTACGCAAGGCGAGCCGGTGGTCGGCGGCATGCATGGGCCGCACCGGCAACTCTACTGCCCGCATTGCAAGAACTGGATGTTCACCCATCCGCACGGCCTGGACTTCTTCGTCAATGTTCGCGCGACCATGCTGGACGAGCATCATTGGTATGTGCCCTTCGTCGAGGTCTTCACGCTGCCCTGGGCAACGACCGCCGCCAGCCACAGCTTCGCCACCCAACCCGACCTTGAGGGGTATACGCCATTGATCGAGGCCTTCGCCCGCGAAGGCGCGCGACCGGGCTGACCGGTTGCGCATGAAGGATTAAGATTGGCGAAACCGCCAATGACGGCCAATCTCCGCCCTCACCGCAACTCAACCCACACCGGCGCGTGGTCGCTGGCGCCGGGCTCGCCGCGGACGTCGCGGTCGATGCCTGCCCCGGCCAGCCGGCGCGCCAGTTTCTTGGACAGCAATATATGGTCGAGCCGCAGGCCGGCGTCGCGCGGCCAGCGGTTGCGGCGATAATCCCAGAATGTGTAGAGCGTCTCCTTCGGGTGCTTCTTGCGCAGCGCATCGGTCCAGCCCTGGTCGAGCAGCGCTGCGAAGGCGGCGCGGCTTTCCGGCTGCACCAGCGCATTGTCGTCATAGGAGCGGGTCGGATAGATGTCGCGCGGCTCGGGCACGATGTTGTAGTCGCCGGCCAGCACCACCGGCAGGCCGGTGTCGAACAGTTCTTCCGCATGCGCGTTCAGGCGTTCGTGCCACGCCAGCTTGTAGGTGAATTTCGGGCCGGGCTGCGGGTTGCCGTTCGGCGCATAGAGGCAGGCGACGACGATGCCGCTGACCGCCGCCTCGACATAGCGGGCCTGGTTATCGCCGTCGTCGCCGGGCAGTGCCTCGCGGGTCAGAACGGGTTCTGAACCCCGCGCCAGTATGGCGACGCCGTTCCAGGTCGGCTGCCCCACCCAAACCGCGCCATAGCCGGCCGCGGCGAGTGCTGTGCGTGGAAACTGCGTCTGCCTCGCCTTCAGTTCCTGCAGGCAGACGATGTCGGGCTTGGCGACAGTCAGCCAGGCGAGCAGGTTTTGCAGCCGGCCGTTGATGTTGTTGACGTTGAAGGTGGCGATCTTCATCGGCCTGCTTCAGCGCACGATGCGCTCGGTCCACGCCTTCACCGCATCGGCGAGTGTCTTCAGATGATCGGCAGTGGAGAAGCCGGAGATGCTCTTGCGCGGCTTCAAATCGTGGTCGCCATCCTCCAGCCACCGCACTTCGATGGCGTCGGAAAGATCGTAGGTCGCGACCTCGTCCCTGGTCCCGAATTCGTCGCGTGTGCCCTGGAAGATCAATGTCGGCGTCTTGAGATCGGCGAGGTGTTTTGTCCGAAGCTGTGTCGGTTTCCCCGGCGGATGGAAGGGATAGCCGAGGCAAAGCAGCCCTGAAATGTCGCCCTTCGAAAACACCTCGTCGGCGATCATCGAAGCGACGCGGCCGCCCATCGACTTGCCGCCGATGATGAGCGGCCCGTTCACGCCCTTCGCCCTGAGGTCGGCGATCGCCTTGATGTATTCCGGGTTCACCGTCTCGGCGCGCGGCGGCGGCTTGCGATGGCCGTAGCGGCGGGCCGCCATGTAGTGGAACTCGAAGCGCGCAACGCGGAACCCGGCTTCGGCCAGCGCTTTTGCCGTGGCATTCATCGAGGCAGAATCCATCGGCGCGCCGGCGCCATGGGCGAGCAGGATGGTGATGGAAGCGGTGTCTGGGCCGTCGAGGAGGAAGGTGGTCATGGGGCGGCCCACTTATGAAGGCCGCGTTCCGTCCCACCCCCCTCTGGCCTGCCGGCCATCTCCCCCGCAAGGGGGGAGATCGGCAGCTTCTCCGTACCGCCGGACTTCCAACATTGGCGATTGGCGAAAGCGATCGCGACATCGAATCTCCCCCCTTGCGGGGGAGATGGCCGGCAGGCCAGAGGGGGGTGTTCAAGCGCAACCAAACGAAGCCCTCACCCCGACATCCGCGCCAGCTGCAAATCGATGAACTGAATACCCTTGGCCGCCATCCGCGCCCATTCGGAGCTGGCGTCGAGCTCGAGATAGCGCGCCCAGTTTCGCCGCGCCTCGGCGAGGTTGCCGGCGTCGAACTCCAGCCTCGCAAGGTTGAACACCGCATCGGCATAATTGGCATCGAGCGCGATCGCCTTCTGCAGATGCCGTCGCGCCGAGCCGTCGCGGCCCTCATCGCTCATCAGCCCGGCCAGGTTGAACCAGGCCTCGACAAAGCCGGGGTCACACTTGATGGCGCGGGCATAGCCATGCGCCGCCTCGGCCGCGCGTCCGGCGGCGCGCAGGCAGTTGGCGCGGTTGAAGGCGGCGATGGCGTCGGTCGGATCGATGGCCAGGCAGCGCTGGTAGAGTGCCGCCGCCTGCTCGTGGTCTTCAGCCTCTTCCGCCGCTTCAGCGTCGGCGAACAGTTCTTCCAGCGTGTCGTCATCCGGCGTTCCCAGATCGAACAGCAACTGGCCGTCGAGTTCGCTCTGCCCGCCTTCGAGGTAGATCTGATCGGCGCGCCCATGCTGCGAGCCGACATTCAGCGACTTGGCGGTCAGCGAGGCGACCGGACCGCAGCGGTGCACCGAGCGCGCGATCGCCCCCCACGAGGCGCCACCGGCGATCAGCCCGGCATATTTGCGGGCCAGGATCAAATCGCGGAACGAATAGGGTTCGCAATCATGCTCGAAGGCATCGAAAAGCGACAACAGGTCGAGCTCGAATGCCGCCAATCGCGATTGATCGAGAAGCGACTGCCGCGACAGCGCCGAGACCTCCGGCGCCTTCACCAGCCCGAGCAGGCGCAAAAAACCGTTTTCGCTGATCAGCTTGCGCCCGGCCGCACGCTCGGCGGCGACGCGGCGCTCGATCTCGGCATCCCCGGCCTTGGCCAGAAGTGTGCGGCCAAACACGACATGGCTGGTGCGCCTGTTGACGCCGCGCCGCAACTGGCCCTGCTGACGCTCGACCTCGCGCGCCGCCAGCCTGAGCGGGAACGCCGCCAGCGCGCCGATCGCGCCGAAGACGCTGCCGGAAATTATACCGGTCGGCGCTGTCACCCTTTGCTCTTGCCGACGGCCTTGAGCAGATTGGCCTTGAGCGGATTTTCCTTGGCCGCGCCGGCGCCGCCCTTGGCGGGCTTCGCTGCAGGCTTGGCTGCCTCATCGGCCTTGCTCTTGCTCTTGGCGGGCGGCTTGGCCGACTGCGACAGGCTGGCCTTCAGCGCATCCATCAGGTTGATCACGTTGCCGCGCTCGGGCGCGGCCGCAATGATCGGCTTGTGACCCTTGAGCTTCTCGCGGATCATCGCCATCAGCGCGATCTCATAGCGATCCTCATAGTTCTTCGGATCGAAGGTGGTTTCCTTCTGCTTGATCAGCGCTTCGGCAAGCTGCAGCATTTCGGGGTCGGGCTTGCCGGCCGGGATGTTGCCGAAATATTCAGCCGTGCCGCGCACTTCGTTCGGGTTCCTCAAGGTGCAGACGAACATGCCGTTCTCGCGCGCGCCGATGGTCACCACGCGCTCGCGGCTGGACAGCACCAGCCGGGCGATCGCCAGCTTGCCGGATTTGCGCATGGCTTCGCGCAGCACCGCGAAAGTTTCCTCGGCCATCGCGCCATCCGGCGCCAGATAGTAGGGCGCGTCCTGGTAGATGACGTCGACCGAATGCTCGTCGACAAAGGCTTCGATGTTCATCGTGTGGTTGGATTCGATGCGCACCGCCTCGAGGTCGGCATCTTCGATGATAATGTACTGCTTGTCCTCGTATTCGTAGCCCTTGACCAGATCCGAGCGCTCGACCAGTCCCAGCTCGGGGTCGACCGGCTTCATGTTGATGCGGTTGTGGGTGTCCTTGTGCAGCTGGTTGAAGCTGATGCGCTCACTGGCACTCGTCGCCGGATAAAGCCGGACCGGACAGCTGACGAGACTGAGCTTGAGGTAACCTTTCCAACTTGCCCTGGGCGCCATGAAACTCTCCTACGCGGCCGTGCGCTGTCGAACTTTTCGCAGCGCTTCGTCCAAAGGACGAACGGCGCTGCGCAAAACCTACATCGCCCTCACAATACCGGCAAATCCCTAGCGAAATCTTCCATGTCGGCCCAGGGATCGCCGGAGGTGGCCAGAAGCCCCGGCAGCGAAGAATAATTCAAATCTTCCGGAGCGTCGATGGATTCCAGATCTGACCAACTCACCGGCGTCGAGGCCGGCAGGTTTGTGCGGGCGCGCAGCGAATAGGGTGCCGCCGAAGTGTGGCCGCGCGCGTTGCGGTGAAAGTCGATGAAGATGCGCCGCTTGCGGTTGTCCTTGCCCATCGTGGTGGTGAAGGTGTCGGACGCCGCGGCGGCCAATGCCGAGGAGATGGCGCTGGTCGCCTGGTGCAGCTTTTTCCAGTTCTGTTTTTGCGTCACCGGCACTGAGATGTGGATGCCCTTGCCGCCGGAGGTTTTGGCAAACGGCACCAGTCCCATCGCCTCCAGTTCGGCGCGGATATGCACCGCCGCCTCGACCACCTCGCGCCAGCTAACCCCCTCGCCCGGATCGAGGTCGAAGACGATCAGGTCGGGTTTGTCGAGCCGAGTGCGATGGGTGCCCCAGGTGTGGAACTCGACGACGCCGAACTGCGCCAGCGCCAGATAGCCCTTGGCGTCCTCGACCGACAGGTAGGATTTGGTCTCGCCCTCGGAATTGGTCGCCTCAAAAGTCGCCACCGATTTCGGCATGCCGGTGAAGGCATGGCGCTGGAAGAAGCAGTCCTGCGGCTTGCCGGTCGGGCAGCGCACCAGCGACACCGGGCGGCCCAAAATGTGCGGCAGCATGAAGTCGCCGACAAGCGCGTAGTAGACGGCGATATCGAGCTTGGTCGGTCCGGTTCTGCCGAACAGCCGCCGCGTCGGGTTGGTCACCCAGATCGTGGCGAGGTCGGCCTCGGCGATCAGCCGCTTGCGCTTGGCCGATACAGGCGTCGACAGGCCGACGTCGCGCAGCCCGCGGAACACGGCATGGCGCAGCGCATTATCGGTGGTCCGGTTGGCATAGTGGATATGGGCCGAAAGCAGCGGCCGCACCCAGTTCATCTCGCGCATGATTTCGCGTGGAACGCCTTCGGGTGCAGACGCGCCGGCGCGCAGCGGCTCCAGCCGGGCCAGCAACGCGGTGGCGGTGGCGGCGTCGAAGCCGGTGCCGACCTTGCCGCGATAGTGCAGCTCGCCATCCTCGAATTCGCCGAGCCCGAGTGCGGCCAGCCCCTCGGCTGCAGCGGAGGTGGTGTAGCCGGCGATGACGAAATCGCCGGTCTTCAGCGCCTTGGTCTTGGTCCAGGTCTTGGTGCGGCCGCTCTGGTAGATCGCGGTGGCGCGCTTGGAGACGATTCCTTCCAGCCCCATCTCGGAGGCCTGGTCGTAGAGCGCCTGGCCATCGCCTTCGACGTGGTCCGAGAACTGGATGGCGGAGTTGGCGCCCAGGCCTAACAGCAATTGCGACAGCAGCTCCTTGCGCCGACCGAGCGGCGCTTTTCTCAGGTCCCAGCCGTCGAGATACAACAGGTCGAAGGCATAGTAGTGGAGCTTGTTGCCGGCGCCCTCGGCCAGCGCCTCCTGCAAAAAGGCAAAGCGGCTGATGCCCCTGGCGTCGAGCACGACGACCTCGCCGTCGATGATTGCATCGCGGCAGGGCAGCCCGGCAAAGGCGAGCGGCAGGTCGCCATAGCGCCTGGTCCAGTCGAGGCCGGCGCGGGTGATCAATTTGACCGCGCCGTCGGCCAGATGCGCCATGGTGCGGTAGCCGTCGAATTTTATTTCGTGCAGCCAGATTTCACGCGTTTTTTCGGCAGGGCTTTCGCCGCCCGGTGGCTTCGGAACCTGCGTGGCCAGCTGCGGCTCGATCCGGGAAGGCAGCGGCGCCTTGACCGCGCCCGGCAGCGCACCGGGTTTCAATGCCACCGGTTTCGCAGGCCTTGCGGCAGGCTTCGGGGTTGCCACCAGTTCCTCGATGCGGCGGCCGGATTTGACGCTTTCCGGCCGGGCCTCCAGTATGTCGAGCCCGGCGGCGGCGGCGAGGTCGCGCTCCTTGAACAGCAGCCAGTTCTTTTTGCCCTCATCCTCGCCGGGCTTCGGTTTCAGCCTGGTCAGCATCCAGCCGCCATTCAGTTTCTCGCCGGCGAGACGAAATTTGAAGGAACCGGTGCGCAGGCTCTTTTCGACATCGTCCATCGGCGCCCAGACGCCGGTGTCCCAGACGATCATCGGCCCGCCGCCATATTCGCCCTCGGGAATGACGCCTTCGAAGTCGATATATTCAAGCGGATGGTCCTCGGTCTCGACCGCCAGCCGCTTGTCGGCCGGATTGAGCGACGGGCCGCGAGGCACCGCCCAGCTCTTCAGCACGTCACCGACCTGCAGGCGAAGATCGTAATGGTCGGCGGTGGCATGGTGTTTGTGCACGACGAAGCGATTGCCTTCTGCGGCAACCGGCCCGCCGGCGGGCTCCGGCGTCTTGCTGAATTCGCGCTTGGCGCGATAGGCCTTGAGTTTGGAAGGAGCTGGCATGTCAAAGACCGGAGCGCGCGGCAGTCAGCAACCAGCGTCTCATTCCTTCGCGCCCCCCTCTGTCCTGCCGGACATCTCCCCCACAAGGGGGGAGATTGGCAGCTTCTGCCTTGGCGCCTCTTCTTCGACGTTGGAGATTGGCGAAAGCATTCGTGACATCCAATCTCCCCTCGCGGGGGAGATGTCCGGCAGGACAGAGGGGGCGCTGTCCCGCCAGCATCAAAATTCCATCGCAGCGGCGCTCCGCTGTCACGGCATGGATCCCAAGGTCTCCGCGACGTCGCTTCGCTCCTGCTCCGCCCTGGGATGACGAAGGGATGGATGTCACGGGCTCAATCGTCGGTGGCCGGCGTCAATTCGAGCTCGGCAGGCGACAGACCCTGCTGGAGCTGGCTCAGCCGGAATTCGTCGACCCAATAAGCCTCGCCGTCGACGAGGACACGCGCCTTGTAGGCGCCGGCGGAAAAGCTCTGTGCGGTGATGTAGACCTTGTGGCGGCCGAGCGCCCTGCGCACTGCAGCGCGCTTGGAATTCTGGCTGGTGACGGAACTGGCCATGGACTGCTCATACACACGCCGCCGCAGGAGAAGACGGCTGGCATAAGGATGGCCGAGACAGACGGTTGTGTCAATTTTTCAACTTGCCTACGCCAGCTTCGCCAGCTCGGCAGCGTGGCGGATGGCAAGCAAGGCGTCCCGGTTGGTCACCGGATAGCCTGCGATGAAGCGTTCGACCGAAAAGCCTGGAAATTCGGCTCTCAAGCGGGCCACGGCGCGCGCCGCCTCGCCGGTCTCGCCCATGGCCGCATGCGAAAGCGCCAGGAACATCAGCACGTCCGGCGACTCCGGCGAACTCCTGCGGAGCGCCGCGACAGCTTCCCGATGCCTGCCGGCGGCAAACAGGATGCGGCCTTGCATGCCGAAATACCAGTGCGGGGCCAATGGATTGAGGCGCATGGCACGCTCGATGAGCGGGATCGCCTCGGCTGGATCGCCGGCGACAAGCGCTTTGCTGCCGGCCAGCAGCAGCAGTATGCCGGCGTGGTTGGAGCCGTATTCGAGAGCCCGCCGGTGCGCGCGCTCCGCTCCTTCGAGATCGCCAAGGCATGCCCTGACATTGCCAAGGCATGCGTGGGCGCAGCTGTCCGTCGGGTCGAGGCGCAAGGCGTTTTCGGCCGTGATCCGCCAGTTCTCGATCGACGTCAGCAGGTCGTCGCCAAAGCCGTTGCAGGCCTCGATCGAATAGGCGTAGGCGAGTTCGGCCCAGCAGTTGGCGAAGGTAGGATCAAGCTCCAGCGCGCGCGAAAACAAGCGGATCGCCTCGGCATTGCCGGCGCGGCTGAACGTGGTGTGCTGTTCGACCGCAAGCAGATAAAAATCATAGGCCCGCAAGCTGGCCGGTGGCTTGCGGCGAGCCGCATTGCGGCCGACCGTGGCCAGCGTTCCGTAACTGCCGGCGAACACGTTGATGATGCTTTCGGCCAGGCTGTCCTGCAGCGCGAAAATGTCCTCGGCCGGGCGGTCGTAACGCTCCCTCCACAGGTCGACGCCGCTACGGGCATCGGCAAGCTCTATCGTCAAGCGAATCCTCTGGTCGTCCGCACGCAACTGGCCCGATACGAAATAGGTGGCGCCGAGCGCCTTGCCGTCCGCCGCGAAATCGGCCGGCTTGCTGCCCAGCGATTTCATCGTGTGGAACGCGATGACAGGCAAGCCAGCGTATCGCGCCAGGTTGATGGTGATGTCTGACGACAGGCCGTCGGCAAAGCGGCGCCAGCGCTCTTCGGAATTCAGGCATTCAATCGGAAATATGGCGAGCACCGGCGGAGCGTCCGACGGGGCTGACTGCCCGCCCGGCCGAGCGCCGGAAGCGCCGGCAAAATACGCCGCGAGTCCGATCTTGGTGCGCACGCCAAGTTTTTCGTAGATGGCCGCAAGGTGGGTGCGAACAGTGGTCGGGGCAATGAAAAGTGCATTGCCGATTTCGCGATAGGTCATGCCGGTTGCGAATTTTTCCGCGACCGCGCGCTCGCGACCCGACAAGGCATCGAGCGTCTGCGCTTTCGAAGCGTCATTGACCGTCATGGTGGAACCCGTCCCAGGACAGAATACTACAAATGCAGGAGGCCGAATACTGCATCTGCCCGATCCCGTCGCAGGCGCACAAATTGCAAGGTCGTTTGCCGCAAAAAGCGGCAATCCGGGGGAGGTTTCCATGCGTACTGTTTCGATAATGCTGGCATGCACGATCTTGAGTTTTTCCGCCGCCCAGTCGCCGTCGTTCGCTAGAGGATGCAGGCAGGTGCTGGAATCGGATGTGAAAATCACGAGCATGCGCCTCTATGCCGACATCCTGGCCAATGCCGCCCGCAACGGCTGGGACTACACGCCTGAATCGATCGTCAGCGGCTCAAAGCGGCATTTCGAGGAGATGAAGCTCCAGTTGAATGACGCCGGCTATGAGATCATGCCCGTCGGCGTGCGCCTGTATTGCAAGCGGTGGGACAAGCTCGCCGCCCGCTAGCAACCAGCGATCCGCCCTTTGCGGCGCAAGCTTTGGTGCAGGCCAACTGTCTGCTTCTGCTTGCTGCTGCCTTTTGGGGTTTCGGCAATGTTGCGCAGAAGACTGTGCTGGATCATCTCGATCCGCTCAGCGCCGTGGACATGCGCTGCCTGATCGCGGGGCTCATGGCCGCGCCCGCATCGGCGGCGTTGGCATCACGCGGCCCTGTGTCGGATCCGCCCGTTCTTGCGCAAATCTCCGGCCTTGGCTAGCATCCGCCCGCCGGCGCCGAGCGGAGGAGAACGTCGCGGTGGACCGGCTGGAGCGCCGTTGCGTCCCCTTGGGCGCTCAAAGGACACTCCATTTCTGGATCGACGCAGGAATTTTCGGAAACCGGAACCGGTTTTCGGGTTCATGCGCTCATGTGGGAGGAGACTAAATTGATCAACAGACGTGAATTCCTGCTGTCGTCCGTGGCGATGGGCACGATGGCGCTGGCCGCTCCGCAACTGGCTTTCGCCCAGGACAAGCTGACCATTCTTGGTTCGGTGCCGAGCCTCGGCTTTCCGTTCTTCGTGCACATGCTGAACCAGATCAAGGCGGAAGCTCAGGCGCAGGGCGTCAGTCTTGTCGAAAGCGACGGCCAGAACTCGGCGCCCAAGCAGACCGCCGATATCGAGGCAGCGCTCGTGCAGAAGGTCAACGCCATCGTCATCTCGCCACTCGACGTCAACGCGCTGGCCCCGGCCATCGAGCAAGCGATCCAGGCCGGCGTCCCCGTCGTCACCATCGACCGCCGCGTCGACGGGGTCGAAGGCATCCTCGCCCATGTCGGCGCCGACAACGTCAAGGGCGGCGAGGCCGAAGCGCAGGCCATGGTGGCGGCTTTCCCGAACGGCGCCAAGATCTTCCATCTGCAGGGCCAGCCAGGTGCCGGGCCGGCGATCGACCGCAACAAGGGCGTGCACAACGTTCTCGACCCGATGAAGGACAAGTACCAGATCATCTTCGAGCAGACCGCCAATTTCGCCCGCGCCGAGGCGCTCTCGGTCACCGAGGCCGGCCTGGCCGCCAACGGCAAGCCCGACGCGATCATCTGCGCCAATGACGACATGGCGCTGGGCGCGGTCGAAGCCTGCGCGGCGCGCAACTTCACCGACGTCAAGATCTACGGCTTCGATGCGCTTCCCGAAGCGCTGGTCGCCGTGCGCGACGGCAAGCTGGCCGGCACCGTCGAACAGTTCCCCGGCGAGCAGTCGCGCACTGCGGTGCAGATCGCCGTCGCCTATGCCAGGGACAAGACCGAGCCGAAGGAAAAGCTTGTGCTGCTGACGCCGATCGTCATCGGCAAAGACAATCTCGACAAGGCGGAAAGGCTGGGCGAAACGAAGTAGGCCAATTGGCGAGGCCGGTGGGACAGCACCCCCCTCTGGCCTGCCGGCCATCTCCCCCTCAAGGGGGGGAGATTGGCAGTTTCAACGCGTCGCCCTTTCTTCAACGCCAAAGCTTAGCGAAAGCGGCCATGACATCCGATCTCCCCCTTGAGGGGGAGATGTCCGGCAGGACAGAGGGGTGTTCAAGCGCGGCGTGAACAACTGCATCGAGGGAAAAGCTTTTGCCAGCCGAAGCCACTGCGTCGCCCAATACCCCCCTCCTCGCCGTCGAGGGCGTGACCAAGCGTTTTGCCGGCGTCACCGCGCTGAGCGATGTCTCGCTCGAGGTTCGGCCCGGCGAAATCCTCGGCCTGCTCGGCGAGAACGGCGCCGGCAAGTCGACGCTGCTCAAGATCCTGTCCGGCGTGATGCCGCCGTCCAGCGGCCGCATCGTCTTCGACGGCGTCGAATTCAATCCGCACAATCCGCAGGATGCCAAGCGCCTCGGCATCGTCACCATCTACCAGGAACTGAGCCTGATCCCGACGCTGACCGTGGCGGAGAATATTTTTATCGGCCGCGCGCCGCTCGGGCGCTTCGGCCTGGTCAGCTGGCGGAAGATGGAGGTAGACTCGCGCGCGATCATCGCCCGCGTCGGCCTTGACCTCGACCCGGCGACGCCGGTGTCTGCGCTGTCGGTGGCCGAGCAGCAGCTGGTCGAGATCGCCCGCGCGCTGTCGCTGAAGAGCCGGCTCATCATCATGGACGAGCCGACCTCGGCGCTGACCGAAACCGAAGTGCAAAAACTGATGTCGATCATGGGCCGGCTGCGCAAGGACGGCGTCGCCATCATGTTCGTCACCCACCGGCTGGAAGAGGCCTCCGCGATCTGCGACCGCATGACGGTGCTGCGCGACGGCAGGCTGGCCGGCCATCTCGACCGCGATGGCGGGCCGATCAAGCTGCCGAAAATCATCGAGAAAATGGTCGGCCGCGCCGCGTCCGAGCTTTATGCCAGGCCGACGCTGCGCGATGTCGCCGGCGACGTCAGGCTTTCCGTGCGCGGCCTGCGCACGGTGCGCGATCCGCAGGCGCCGCACGCCATCGTGCTCGAAGGCATCGATCTCGACCTCAAGGCGGGCGAGATCCTCGGCGTCGCCGGCCTCGTCGGCTCCGGCCGCACCGAGCTTGCCCGCGCCATCTTCGGCGCCGACCGCATCGCCGCCGCCACCATCACCCTCGACGGCAAGACGATCGCGCCTGAAACACCCGCCGACGCCATCGCCCTCGGCATCGGCCTGGTGCCGGAAGACCGCAAGCATCAGGCGATCTTCGCCGCGCTCGGCATTCTCACGAACTTTTCCGTCGCAGCGCTCGGCCGCTACTCCAACGCTCTCGGCTTCATGGCCGAGCGCCGCGAGCGCCAGGCGCTGGCGAGCTACAGAAAAACGCTGTCGATCCGCATGGCCTCGCCCGAGCAGCCCATCGAGGGGCTGTCCGGCGGCAACCAGCAGAAGGTGATCCTCGCCCGCTGGCTTGCGCGCGACCCCAAGGTGCTGATCGTCGACGAGCCGACGCGAGGCGTCGATGTCGGCGCCAAGGCCGAGGTGCACCAGATCCTGGTGCAGCTCGCCGGGCGCGGCATCGCCATCATGATGATCTCGTCGGAATTGCCCGAAGTGCTTGCGGTGTCGGACAGGATCGTCACCATGCGGCGCGGCCGCATCACCGGCGAGATGCCAGGCATCGAGGCGACCGAGGAAAAACTGATGGAACTGATGGCGCTCGATCAAACGCAGGAAGCGACGCAATGACCAGCACGACCGAACAGAGCCAGCGCGGCGGCATCAATGTCGCGCGCCTGCTGATGAGCTTCGGACCGCTCATGTTCCTGGCGCTGCTGATCGTCGTCTTCACCGTGCTGAAGCCGAGCTTCATCGACCCGATCAACATCTTCAACATCATGCGGCAGATCTCAATCACCGGGCTGATCGCGCTCGGCATGACCTTCGTCATCCTCACCGCCGGCATCGACCTGTCGGTCGGCTCGCTGCTGGCTTTCTGCGGCATGGTCGCGGCGGTGGTGGCCAAGGGCGGCACCGCCAACACGCTGTCGCTGTCGACGTCCGGCGCACAAGGCTATGGCTGGTTCGCCGCCCTTCTGGCTGCCGTCGTCGTCGGCGCCCTGGCCGGCGGCGTCCAGGGCTTTGCCATCACCCGGCTGAAAGTGCCGCCCTTCGTCGTCACGCTCGGCGGCCTCACCGTCTTTCGCGGCCTGACGCTGACGATCTCCAATGGCGGCCCGATCTCCGGCTTCGACGCTTCGATGCGCTGGTTCGGCACCGGGCTGATCGGCCCGGTGCCGGTGCCGGCGATCATCTTCGCGGCGGCGGCGATCCTCTGCCACATCGTCCTGCGCTACACGCGCTACGGCCGCGCCGTCTACGCCGTCGGCGGCAATGCCGAGGCGGCGCGGCTGTCCGGCCTGCGCGTCGACCGCATCCTGATCTCGGTCTACATCATCGTCGGCTTCTTCGCCGGCCTTGCCGCCTTCGTGCTATCGGCCAGGCTCAATTCCTCGGAAGCCGTCGCCGGCATCGGCTACGAGCTGACCGTGATCTCGGCGGTGGTCATCGGCGGCACCTCGCTGTTCGGCGGCATTGGCTCGGTCGGCGGCACGGTGGTGGGTGCGGCACTGATCGGCGTGCTGCAGAACGGGCTGCAGTTCAACAACGTCTCGTCCTACACGCAAAGCATCGTCATCGGCCTGATCCTGATCCTCGCCGTGGCCTTCGACCGCTGGCTGAAATCGCGGGTAAGGCGGTAGTCCGAGGGGCAATACAGACCTAGGTCGGCGGGACAGTACCCCCTCTGTCCTACCGGACATCTCCCCTCTCAAGGGGGAGATTGGATGTCGCTTCGCCTTTCGCCAATCTCAGAAGAAGCGCTACCGGCGAAGCTGCCAATCTCTCCCCTTGAGGGGGAGATGTCCGGCAGGACAGAGGGGGGTGTTCAAGCGCGGCGCATAGGGATAGGCAAGTTTCGCGCGGAGGGAATAGAAGCAGTGAACCACTATCACGTACCTCCGAACAACCGCGGCAATGCGAGCAAGATGCAAGACCATGACGGACGCCGAGCTGAAGCTCTGGAACGAGATCAGGGCGCACCGTCTCATGGGATTGGCGTTTCGGCGACAGATGCCGATAGCCGGCTACATTGTCGATTTTGCCTGTCCGGACAAAAAGCTGATCGTCGAACTCGACGGCTCCCAGCACGCTCAGGCCGAAGCCTCGGCATCGGATGCTTACAGAAGCTCGAGGTTGGAGGCGACTGGCTGGACCATCCTGCGTTTCTGGACCGACGACGTCATTCGCGACATCGACAATGTCTGCCAGCACATCGTGATCGTGGCCGGCCTGGCAGGCGCAGAGATGCGTTGAGTGTTGGTCGCGGAGCTGATCGCGCAACGCTGGCGGGGCAGTACCCCCTCAAGGGGGAGATTGGATGTTGCTGCGGCTTTCGCCATTCTCCAACTTGGGGAAAAGCCGCGTTCATGCCGGTGCGTTGAGACGCTGCGAACGCGTTGCCCAATCGATGACTGTCCCGCCGGCAACGGTAGAACTCGTCAGCGGCGCGAGAAGATCGTTGCGGCGGGCGAACGCCACGAAGGTCGCCCGCGCCGTCTCGGCGTCGATCTCTCCGTCCATCGCCGCCCGGCAGGCTTTGGCGGCGATGTCATGCGCGGCCGTCCGGCTCGCCCGCGGCCAGTCGGCAAGCAGCGCATAGGCCTCAGCCGCGCTTTCTATCCTGGTCGGCGTGCCGAGGCCGGTCAGGATGGTGACCGGCTTTTCAAAAGAAGAACGGTCCATGACACTCTCCTTTCCGGTTCAACTGTCTCCAACAGGCGCAGGCATGCGCGCCTGCGCGGCAATCATTTACGCTCCTCCTGGCCGGCCCCGACGCGTTGGGCCGACAGGAACATCAGCGTATAGGCCGCCTTGCGGCGATCCCAGCCGGCCTGCTCGGCCATATCCAGCAAGCCGTCGACCAAGGGCGCCAGCGCCGCCCTGCAATCGGATTCATAGTTGAAATCGTTCTTCGGGCGGGTCGGCGCCGCGATCTTTCCAAAACTGTCCATCACATCCATGGCAACACCTGCTCCGCATTGGTCCGGATCGGCAAGACCGTGCCCGCTTTGGCGGACACGGTCCATCTGCCGTTCAGAAGCCTCGCTTTGGAGGTCTGACCTTAGTAGTCCATGCCGCCACCGGGCATTGCCGGTGCGGCAGCTTCCTTCTTCGGCTTCTCGGCCACCATCGCCTCGGTGGTCACCAGCAGGCCGGCGACCGACGCGGCGTCCTGCAGAGCGGCGCGCACCACCTTGGCCGGGTCGATCACGCCTTGCGCGTAGAGATCGCCGAACTCGTTGGTCTGGGCGTTCCAGCCATAGCCGAATTCGGTCTTCTCGCGCAGCTTGCCGACGATGATCGAACCTTCCGCACCGGCATTCTCGGCGATCTGGCGCACCGGCTGCTCGATGGCGCGACGCACGATGTCGACGCCGGTCTTCTGGTCGGGATTGTCGACGGCGACATTGTCGAGCGCCTTCGCCGCCCTGAGCAGCGCCACGCCGCCGCCGGGCAGTATGCCTTCCTCGACCGCAGCGCGGGTGGCGTGCATGGCGTCGTCGACGCGGTCCTTGCGCTCCTTGACCTCGACCTCGGTCGAGCCGCCGACGCGGATGACGGCGACGCCGCCGGCGAGCTTGGCCAGCCGTTCCTGCAGCTTCTCGCGGTCATAGTCGGAGGTGGTCTCCTCGATCTGCGCCTTGATCTGGCTGATGCGTGCCTGGATCTCGTCCTTGCGGCCGGCACCGTCGACGATCGTGGTGTTCTCCTTCTCGATCAGCACCTTCTTGGCGCGGCCGAGCATCTCCAGCGTGACGTTTTCGAGCTTGATGCCGAGATCCTCGCTGATTGCCGTGCCGCCGGTCAGGATGGCAATGTCTTCCAGCATCGCCTTGCGGCGGTCACCAAAACCCGGCGCCTTGACGGCGGCAACCTTCAGTCCACCGCGCAGCTTGTTGACGACCAGCGTCGCCAGCGCCTCGCCTTCGACATCCTCGGCGATGATCAGCAGCGGCTTGCTCGATTGCACAGCGGCTTCGAGCACCGGCAGCATGGCCTGCAGGTTGGACAGCTTCTTCTCGTGGATCAGCACATAGGGCTCTTCGAGCTCGACGCGCATCTTGTCCTGGTTGGTGATGAAATAGGGGCTGAGATAGCCGCGATCGAATTGCATGCCCTCGACCACTTCGAGCTCGGTCTCGGCGGTCTTGGCCTCCTCGACCGTGATGACGCCCTCATTGCCGACCTTCTGCATCGCTTCGGCGAGGAAGCGGCCGATCTCCACATCGCCATTGGCCGAGATGGCGCCGACCTGGGCGATCTCGTCGTTCCTTGTCACCTTGCGGGCATTTGCCTTGAGTTCGGCGACGATGGCGTCGACCGCCTTGTCGATGCCGCGCTTCAGGTCCATCGGGTTCATGCCGGCGGCAACCGCCTTGGCGCCTTCCTGGACGATCGACTGCGCCAGAACGGTAGCGGTCGTCGTGCCGTCGCCGGCGACGTCGCTGGTCTTCGAGGCGACCTCGCGCACCATCTGCGCACCCATGTTCTCGAACTTGTCCTCAAGTTCGATTTCCTTGGCGACGGTAACGCCGTCCTTGGTGATGCGCGGGGCGCCGAATGACTTGTCGAGGATGACATTGCGGCCCTTGGGACCGAGCGTCACCTTCACCGCGTCGGCGAGGATGTTGACACCGCGCAACATCTTCTCGCGGGCTTCGGTATGGAATTTCACATCCTTGGCAGCCATTGGATAACTCCTTCAAATAGGCAGCTTACGTTGACTGATGGCTTGTTCAGGCCCCGCTCAGGCGGCCTTCTTTTTTATCTGGTCGGTCATTTCAATCACGCCTAGCACATCGCTTTCCTTCATGATGAGCAGGTCCTCGCCATTGAGCTTGATCTCGGTGCCCGACCATTTGCCGAACAGGATGCGGTCGCCGACCTTGACGTCCAGCGGCTGCAGCTGTCCGCTATCGTCGCGCGCGCCGGGGCCGGCGGCGATGACCTCGCCTTCCTGCGGCTTCTCCTTGGCTGTGTCAGGAATGATGATGCCGCCCGCGGTCTTCTCGTCGACCTCGATGCGGCGGACCAGGATACGGTCATGCAATGGACGGAACGCCATGTCGTTCTCCTCATGGGACAAACAGATTTTCTTGGACCTCCCTTCGCAGCCGACCAGTGGGTCGGTGCGACGGTGCGCGACCCCTGCTCAGGCATCACGCGCCTATCGAATTAGTCTGCCTATCCAGCCTTTCAAGAGGACGCCGAAAAAATTTTAGCACTCGCCATTGTCGAGTGCCAACGCACCGTAATACGCACTGTAATAATGGCGCTATTCCAGGATTTGAAACGATGGATGCGGCTTGAAATCGGGGCTCAACCTTCCGACATCATCGTCGATCCCGGCACCGTCTGCCGGCGGCCGGAACCGATGAGGAAGTGGAAGCGTTTTCCCCCGCGGAGGATGGACGCCTGATCGTTCGGAAAGGAGACGAGCATGGTCGGTAATGAGTTCCAGGTCAGCAACGAGTTCCGGCTCCAGATGCAGGGTTTTGGCCTGACGACGGCAGAGATCCATTATCGTCTTCCCGACTATCGGGACCTGCTCCAGCTCTTCATCTGGCAGCAATACGACATCGCCCCGGATTTCCCGACGCTGAAGCATTTCCTCGAATTTTGGGAACGTGAGATCGAGGGCCCGCTGCATTCTGTGCGCGTCGCCCATCACCGTCTGATTCAGCCCTCCGAATGGCGGGCGGTGGACGGCGTCATTACGCTGCAGTGAAATAGAAAAAGGCGGCGCTTTTCATGAATGGCGCCGCCTCTGCAGCACAGCGCGTCCGCCCCGGCTTCAGGTTCCCCGGTTTCAGGTTCATTGGCGTTCAGGTGGATTGGCGTTCAGGTGGATTTACGTCCCGTGACCAGCAGTCCGGCGGTGCGCGCCGCCTTGACGAAGGCGGTTCGCGCGTCGCGGGCGGTGCGCCAGCCGTCGAGCGCGTCGCCGCAGGCGCGATAGGTTGCGCGCCAGCTCCGGCCGCGCGCCCGGTCCGGCCATTGCTGCATGCATTCGATGGCTTCCCAGCTGCTGGCGACCTTGCGCTCTCCGACGGATTGGAGCTTGAGCGTGATCGGCTCGGAGAATTGGGACGTCGTTAATCACTTCCTCCTTTTTTCTTTTTGAGAATAACCAGGAAGGCGGCCCGATCGGCGCCCGACTGACGAGATGGTTCGTCTAGCTGCACGCTTCAAGACCTCCCCCGGCTTAGCCTTACTTGCCTCCAGCCCTGCTTGCCGAAACCCGGCGCTATATGTCGTCGTCCGGCGGTTCGAGAAGTCCGATCAGCGTCGCCACCCTTGCCGACGGCAGCGGGCGGCCCTCGTTGACCAGCGCCTCATCGGCGCCGACCCAGGCAAAGGCCTCGCGCAACTCTTCGATCGTCGCGCCGGTCGAGGCGATGTCGGCGATCACGGCGTCGTCGACCGGGCCCAACACCGAAATGATGTCGTCGCGTGTCATGGTCATGATGTCCTCCATGCGGCGTGCCGGCGCGACCCTCAAACGACGGTTGAACCGGCATTGCCAGCAGAATCGGGGCCAGTACAATCCGGCAACAAAAATTCTGGCAGCGGGACAGAATCTGGGTCTTGATTTCGGCCTGACAATAACCAAATGAAAATTGCCGGTTGCCGACTGGGACCGGCAGAACCCAGGGAGCGCCAAGCTCTTTGGCGTCCCTCGTACTATGTTGCTCCATGGAGGATGTAGCTATGAGAACCGCATTCGACTTTTCCCCGCTCTATCGGTCGAGCATCGGTTTCGACCGCATCTTCAACCTGCTGGAGAACGCGCCGCAGGCAGTCGAAACCTGGCCGCCCTATGACATCGAGCGAAGCGACGAGAACACCTATCGGGTGAGGATCGCCGTCGCCGGCTTTTCCGAGAACGATCTCGACATCAGCCACGAGCCGAACCTTCTCATCGTCTCTGGCGAGCGCAAGGAACACGACGAGGTGGAATATCTCCATCGCGGCCTTCCGGTGCGACCGTTCACACGGCGCTTCGAGCTTGCCGATCACATGACGGTCACCGGCGCCTCGCTCAACAACGGCCTGCTGACGATCGACCTCGTGCGCCAAGTGCCCGAAGAGATGAAGCCGCGTCGCATCACGATCGCCAAGCAAGACGCCGCGCCGAAGGCCGGACAGGTCGAGAAGCCGAAGCAGGCCGCCTGAGCGAAGGCGATCTCTGGCGTTCGCCTTTGACACAACCAGTCGAGAAAGGAGAACAGCAATGGCTATTCGTGATCTCATTCCCTGGGGCCGGGAGAACAGTCCGGTTCCCAGCTTCTATCGTGACGAGGACCGCGACCCGTTTATGGCGTTGCATCGCGAGATGAACCGCCTGATCGACGACGCCTTCCGCGGCTTCGAAACGCGCATGCCGATGCTCAGCGGATTTTCGTCGGCGCGCGGCAGCTGGCCGAGCGTCGAAATCGCCGACGGCGAGAAGGAGATCCGCGTGACCGCGGAAATTCCCGGCATGGACGAAAAGGACGTCGAGGTGATGCTCGATGACGGCGTGCTGACGCTGCGTGGCGAGAAGCGCTCCGAGACCGAAGACAAGGACAGGCAGTTCTCCGAGCGGTTCTACGGCCGCTTCGAGCGCCGCATCCCGCTCGGCTACGAGGTCGAGGAGGACAAGGTGAACGCCGCCTTCCATAACGGCGTGCTCACCGTGACGCTGCCCAAGACGGAGCGCGCACGGACGAAAGCCAAGCGCATCGCCATCAGTGGCAGTGCCGCCAGCCCCGGCAAGAGCAAGCACTGACGACATCGGCAGCCGGACGCGCCAGCCGCGCCCGGCTGCAGATCGGGCTGCATCCCGATCGGCCCGCGCGCTCCGCCCAAAGGCACGGGCTTCATTTGTTCGGCCGATGCGCCTGACGGTGCGAAGGCCGCATAGTGAGTATCTACGGAGCATTGAGTAGCAGCGTCGCTACCGTGGCGTTCCTGGCGCACAGGCTACGGAGTCCGTCATCCCTTTGGGGTGGCGGGCTTTCGTATCAATTGGCGGCTTTATCGGCCTGTGAAAAGTCCTCGCCATCCGCTTCGTGTCACGATCGCGGGCGGAGGCAGCCACCCGTCTCAGATCGCCTCGCGCTGCCGTTCCGGCGTGGCGACCAGCAAGGCCGCGGCGGCGTTGGCGGCAGCAAGTGCGGCCTCGACCCGATGCCCGCGGGCAAGGCCTGCCGCGAACGCGCCGACGAACTCGTCGCCGGCGCCATGGGTGCTGACCACCTTCACCGGAAGGGCGGCCCGCGCGAACGCCTGCCCGTCGCGGCCGCAATAGGCAACGCCCTCCCCGCCGGCCGTGACGATCGCCGCCGGGTAGAAATCGATCAGCATGCGTGCCGCCTCGGCAGCACCCTCGAGCGTATCGACGACCGCAACGCCGGCCAAAAATTCCGCCTCGATGGCGTTGACGATGACGATATCGGTGAGTGCGATCAATTCGCCGGACAGTTTTCGCGCGGGGGCGGCGTTGAGCACGACGCGGCCGCCATGCGCCTTCACCGCCCGCGCTGCGGCAATGTTGGCGGCTTCCGGCACCTCGTTCTGCAGCAGCAGCACCGCCGTTTGCGCAACCATCTCGGTCGCGGCCACGATGTCCTTCTCGCCCAAGGTGAGATTGCTGCCCGAGACGATCACCGCGCCATAATCGCCGCCGGCGTCGAAGATCGCCACGCTCATGCCCGAGCCGGCGCCAGGTGCGACCCGCACGAAGCGGCTGTCGACGCCGCGGCGCGCGAGATTGCTGACAAGCGCGCGGCCGAAATCGTCATCGCCGACGGCGCCGATCATTGCCGAGCGCACGCCGGCCCGCGCCGCCGAGACCGCCTGGTTGCCGCCCTTGCCGCCGCATTTCGGCTGCCAGGCACGGCCGGTTACGGTTTCGCCCTTGCGCGGGCGGTCGGGCGCTTCGACCATGATGTCGTAATGCAGGCTGCCGAACACGGTGACCAGCGGAGCCGTCATGTGCCCCGATCTTTCATGAGCCGCCCCAATCTTTCATGAACCGCCCTTGTCCCGGCGTTTCGACGTCACCGCCGACATCGTGCGGCCGAGATTGCGCTCCGCCGCCTGGTAGTCGCGCTGCGCCACCGCGACGAACAGCGCGTCGAGAATGTTGAGCTGGGCGATGCGCGCCGCCGCGTTCTCGCCCATCAATGGCGAGCCCTGCGCGGTCGAGCACAGCACGATGTCGGCGACGGCGGCCAGCGGCGAGTTGTCGTAATTGGTGATCGCCAGCGTCCGCGCACCGCTCTTGCGGGCGAGATGGATGGCATCGATGACGGCGCTGGTGTTGCCGGAATGCGAGAAGCCGACGGCGATGTCGTCGGCGCCGAGCAGCGAGGCCGACATCAGCATCATGTGCGAATCGTCGTAGACGGATGCGCGGATGCCGATGCGCAGGAATTTGTGCGAGACGTCGCGCGCGATCTGCGCCGAACCGCCGACGCCATAGAAATCGCGGTTCCTGGCGCGGTACAAAAGATCGGCGGCGCGGTCGAAATCGTCCATGTCGAGGATCGCCAGCGTCTCCTCCAGCGCCTGGATCGAGGTGCGGAACACTTTTTGGACGATCTCGGCCGAACTGTCGTCGACCGACAGTTCCTGGTGCATTTCGGCGGTCGGCAGGCGGCTGTATTCGTAAACCGCGGTGCGGAAGTCGCGATAGCCGGAAAAGCCCAGTTTCTTGGCGATCTTCACCACCATCGCCTCCGACACGCCGGCTTCTTCGGCGATCTGCTTGAGCGGAATGGTCTCGTCGAAGCCGCGCCGTCCGAACACGGTTTCCACCACCTTCGCCTCGAGCGGGGTCAAATGCGGCATCATCATGCGGATCCGCGGTCCTACTGCTTTCAGATCCAGGCTGGTCAAGGTCATCCACGTCCCCTCGTCACGCGATCGATGAGCATCGCGGCGAGGATAATAAGGCCAGTTGCCAAGAGCTGATAGAAGGACTGGACATTCATCAGCGTCAGGCCGTTGCGCATGGTGCCGAGGATGACGGCGCCCAGGATGGTGCCGACGACGCTGCCCTTGCCGCCCATCAGCGAGGCGCCGCCGATGGCCGCCGCGGCGATGGCATCGAGCTCCCAGAGATTGCCGAGAATGGGTTCGGCGGCACCCAGCCGTCCGATCAGGATCTGCGCGGCAAGGGCCGCCAGCAGGCCCGAGATCATGTAGGCGGCGATCTTGGTGCGAGCGATCGGCACGCCGGCTATGTAGGCCGCCTCCTCATTGCCGCCGACGGCGAGCAGATATTCGCCGAAAGGCGTCTTCTTGAGGATGATCCAGGCGATCAGCGCGACCACGGCCACGATGATGACCGCCAGTGGCAATCCGAACAGCGAGCCGTTGAAGATGGCGCGGAAGCCGGCAGGCAGGCCGAGCACCGGATTGCCGCCGGTATAGATCAGCGCCAGCGCCCGGTAGGTGCTGAGCGTTCCCAGCGTGACGATGAAGGGCTGCAGCCCGACATAGGCGACGAGCACGCCGTTGAGCAGGCCGCAGACGAGGCCGATAGCGAAGCCGGCGGCGATGGCCAACGGAAACGGCACGCCGGCAACCAGCATCGAGGCCGAGATGACGGCCGAAAGGGCTGCCGTCGGCCCGACCGACAGATCGATGCCGCCCGAGATGATCACCAGCGTCATGCCCAACGCCAGGCAGGCGTTGATGCTCGACTGCTGCAGGATGTTGATCAAATTGCGCTCGGCAAAGAAGCCCGGGACCAGCGCGCCGAAGACGGCGAGGATCACCACCAGGCCGATCAGCGTGCCGGCGTCGCGCAGCGAAAACCGGTGCAGGAATTCAGCCCGTGGGCGCGCTGCTGTGTGTTCGGTTACATCAGTCATACGCTGGTCCTGTCCGTTATGCCTTGCCGGCCCGATGGCCTTGCGCCTTGCCGGCTTTGCGTCTCCGATTGGGGTATGGCGTGCGCCGCGATCGCCTGTTCGCTGAGATCGGCCCGGTCGAGTTCGGCGGCGACCGTGCCGTCGCGCATGACCAGCACGCGGTCGGCGAGCCGGATCACCTCGGGAAGCTCGGACGACACGACGACGACCGAATGGCCTTCGGCGGCGAGCTCCTCGATCAAATGGTAGATCTCCGCCTTGGCGCCGACGTCGATGCCGCGCGTCGGCTCATCGAACAAAAGGATGCGCGTTCCCGCCGCCAGCCAGCGGCCGATGATCGCCTTCTGCTGGTTGCCGCCGCTGAACAGCCGGATCGGCCGGTCGAGCAGGAACGGGCGCAAATTGACCCGCTTCATCTTCTCGGCCGCGACCCGTTTCAGCCTGGCGTGATCGATGACGCCGCACGGTGCGAACACGCCCATCGAGGCCAGCGCCATATTGCTGGAGATCGACCGCAGCGGCACGATGCCTTCGCGCTTGCGCTCCTCCGGCACCAGGCCGATGCCGGCGGCGATGGCGTCGCGCGGATTGGCGAGTTTTATCGCCTTGCCGTCGATCTCGACCCTGCCCGACGAGGCGCGGTCGGCGCCGGCCAGCAGCCGCAGCAGTTCGGTGCGGCCCGAGCCGACCAGGCCGGCAATGCCCAGCACCTCGCCGCGGTGCAGGTCGAACGAGACGTTACGGACTTTTGTCGTCGAGGCGAGGCCACGCACGCTCAGCCTGACCTCGCTCGAGGTGTGCGAACGGTGCTGTTCCTGGGCGAGCTCGCGGCCGACCATCATCGAAACGACGGCTTTTTCCGACATTTGCGCCAGATCGACGGATCCGACCACGACGCCGTCGCGCATGATTGTGGCGCGCTGGCAGATGCCGAACACCTCGTCCAGCTTGTGCGAGACATAGACGACCGCGACACCGTCGCGCGCCAGCCCGGCAATGACTTCGGCCAGCCGCTCGAACTCGCTCGGCGTCAGGCTCGATGTCGGCTCGTCCATCGCCACGACGCGCGCCCGATCGAGCAGCGCCCGGGCGATCTCGACGATCTGCCGCTGCGCAACCTTCAGGCTGCCGAGCGGGACTGCCGGATCGATGGTCGGATCGAGGGCGGCAAGGGCTTCCGCGGCGCGGCGTTCCTGCTCGCGGCGGGCGACGAAGATGCCGCCGCGCGTCAGCGGATGGCCGAGGAACATGTTCTGGGCGACGCTGAGATGCGGCACCTGCTGCAATTCCTGATGGATCATGGCGACGCCCGCGGCGCGCGCCGCGACCGGATTGTTCAGCGCCACCGGTCTGCCGTCGATCAGCACGCTTCCGGCGGTCGGCCTGTAGACCCCCGACAGGATGCGCAGCAGCGTCGATTTGCCGGCGCCGTTCTCACCGAGCAGGCCATGGATTTCGCCGGCGCCGACCGAAAAGGACACATCGCTCAGCGCCCGCACGGCCGGAAACACCTTGGAAATGCCCTCGAATTGCAGCCGCGCGACAGACATTGGTTCTATTCTCCAGGCAAAGGGCGCCAGCCGAAGGGCCGGCACCCGCACACCTGCCTTAATTGCCCGCCGCCGCGTCTTCGAGCAGCGCCTTGCGCACGGCCTCGCCGGCGCCGGAATAGCGGTCGGCATTGTCCTTGGTGATCAGCGCCTGCGGCGTGGCTACGACGCGCGGCAGCTTCTGCCCGGCCACCAGCCGGAGCGCCGATTCCAGCGCCACCTCGCCGGTCAGCACCGGGAAACTATCGACGGTGCCGGTCAGCTCGCCGGCGCGGATCGAGGCATAGGCGTCGGAGATGCCGTCGGTGCCGAAGACGGCGACCTTGTCCTGCAAGCCGGCGGCCTTGACGGCCTCGACGATGCCCAGCGCCATGCCGTCATTGTTGGCATAGAAGCCGATCAGATCGGGGTGCTGCTGCAGGATGTTGCTGGCAGCGTCGTAGGAGGTCTGGCGATCCCAGTTGCCGGGCACGCTGGCGACGACCTCGAACTTGCCGGCCTCGGTGATCGTGGTCTTGAAGCCATCGGTGCGCTGGACGGCGGCATAGACGCCGGCCTGGCCTTCGACGATGGCGACCTTGCCGCCATCCGGCCGGTTCTTGATGAACCATTTGGCGACGCGCACGCCATTGTCGCGCTGGACATTGCCGACATAGTGCTCAGCCTGCGGGATGACCGCGTCATTAACGTTGACCACCGGCACGTTGGCGGCCTTGGCCTGTTCCATGATCGGCTGCAGGTTGGAGTCGGTCTGCGGCGAGACGAGCAGCACGTTGTAGCCCTGCGTGACCAGGCCTTCAGCGATGGTCAGCTGGCCGAGCTGGTCGCCCTCGCTCTGCGCCGCCTGGTAGATGACCGGCACGCCGACGCGATCGCCCAACGACTTGTAGCCCTCACCCAGCGAGCGCCAGTATTCGTTGGTCAGCGTCTTGGAGACGGCGCCCGCCCTGGTGCCGTCGGGCAGCTTGGGAAACGCGCCGAACTTGGCCTCGAGCTGCGACCAGTCGATGCGGTCCTTCTCGGTATCGGAATTGAGCGGCACGAGGTCCGCGGAAAAGGCCGAGCCGATGGACAGCGCCATGAGCGCAGCGGTGGCGGTGGCAAGCAGAAATTTCATGGTCTTCCTCCCTTCTTGAACGTTGATGGCGCCCGCGTCAGCTGTCCGGCCCGAGCATGGCTTCCTGGATGATGGCTTGCGACGCGACCGCGTCCTGGCGGTCGATGGCGGTGGACAGGCGGTTGTCCCTTTCCAGCCGCTCGACGACGCGCAGCATGCGCTTAACGGTGGCGATGTTGACTTCGCATTCGTGGATCGGATCGAGCCCGGTCATGTCGGGAAATGTGTCGAAGTAGATGGCGCCGGCGTAGCCGTCGCGGCGGATCTGCCTAAGCAGCTCGATCGTCTGCAGCGTATGCACCGCGCCGACCATCAGGCCGTCGTCGCGCTTGGCGTAGCCGTCGTTGAGATGCACGCCCAAGAGCTTGCTGTGGCGCGCCACGAGTGCCGCGGCAAAGGCCGGCTGCTCGTCGGCATAGAGCACATGGGCGAAATCGAGCGTCACGCCGAGATTGGGCAGGCCGATCTCGCGGATCGCCAGCAATGTCGTCGCCGCGTCGGGCATCAGGCTGTAGGAGCGCGGCTCGTTGGGCTTGTACTCCAGGCTGATCTCGCAGTCGGGATCATGCGCTGCCACTTCACGAATCCCATCTATTTCGTGTTGCCACAGCGTCGCGTAATCGGCCTGGAAAGCATAGTCGAAGCCATCCTGGCCAAGCCACAGCGTCATCAGATTGGCCCCCGCCTCACGTGCGGCGTCGATGCCCGCCTTGGTCAGGTCGATGGCTTCGCGGCGAACTGCCGGATCCGGATTGGTGAAGGCGCCGAGCTTGAAGGCCGGATTGGAGTAGTAGCGCATGGCGAAACCATTGATGGAAAGCCCGAGATCGCCGAGTTTTTGTGTCATTTCCGCAGGTTTTTCCTCGACATGATCGGGAAAGTTGAGGTCAAGGTCGGTCAGCCCCGCAACCTTCGCCGCACGCGCCGCCATCTGCAGCATGGACGGCTTGCCGACAAGATCCGGCCATTCGGCGTGTGGCCGCGAGGCAAAGGAATTGAGGCGTGTGGCGAAACGACTGGCTGTCATGGGTTGCCCTTTTGGTGGACATAACTTCACATATTTTTAAATATTTGTAAAGTTCTCATTTGAGAGATGCGCCATTGGTCGCTTGTTGCCTCGTCCAGCGTTGCTGATCGTAACCATGTACAACCGCTGGCCGCCCTTGCGTCTCGCGCGCCAATTGATCATCCTCGCCGCAGTTGCACCGCGGCCGGGGGGTTCGCACATGCCGACGCTTTATGCGCTGAAACCGGCCTTCCAGGCCAGGCTGCGGCCGCTCGCCGACCGGCTGGCCGGGGCCGGCGTCACCGCCAACCAGATCACGCTGCTGGCTGCCGCCCTGTCGGTTGCCACCGGCGTTGTGGTTGCGGCCCTTGCCGGCCATCGCGCGGTCTTCCTGCTGATGCCGGTGGTGCTGTTTGCGCGCATGGCGCTCAACGCCATCGACGGCATGCTTGCGCGGGAACATGGCCAGGCCTCAAAACTCGGCATGTATCTCAACGAGCTCTGCGACGCCGTCTCCGACCTGGCGCTGATCCTGGCTTTTGCCGCTCTCTTCCCTGCCTGGGGCGTCGTCGCCTTTGCCGTCACAGCAGTGCTTGTGGAGTTCGCCGGCGTGCTTGGCATCGCGGCAGGCATCGGGCGCAATTATGCCGGGCCGTTCGGCAAGAGCGATCGGGCGCTGGCGCTCGGCATCGTCGCCGTCCTCGTCGCCTGCGGCCTGTGGGTGGACGCGATCACGCCGTTCGTGTTTCCGGCAATGGCTACACTGTCGCTGGTGACCGCCATCAACCGGATACGCAGCGGCCTTAACGGGAGGGGCGACTGAAATTCCGGTCGCATCCGCCTGGGGGAAAACATGCTTCATGAACCGACGATTGCTGCTTCCGCAGTTGAGGAGCGGGTGGCGCAGGAGCGCAGCTTCCGCAGCCATGACGGCACCGAGATCTTCTACCGCTACTGGCCGGCTGTCAGGCAACCCGCCAAGGGCGCGATTGTGCTGTTCCACCGCGGCCACGAGCATGGCGGCCGCATGGCGCATCTGGTCGACGAACTCGATATGCCCGGCCATGCCTTCTACGCCTGGGACGCGCGCGGCAATGGCCGCTCGGCCGGCGAGCGCGGCTATGCGCCGTCTTTTGCCGCACTTGTGCGCGACATCGATTGTTTGGTGCGCGAGATCGGCAGAGACGGTTTTTCCCAGCGCGACATCGCGCTGATCGCGCAATCTTTCGGCGCGGTGCTCGCCGCTGCCTGGGTGCATGATTATGCACCGCAGATTCGCGCCTTGGTACTGGCCTCGCCGGCCTTCTCGGTCAAGCTCTACGTGCCTTTCGCCAAGCAAGGCATTGCGCTGTGGCAGAAGATCAAGGGCCGCTTCTTCGTCAATTCCTACGTCAAGGCCAAGTTCTTGACGCATGACCCCGAGCGCATCGCCTCCTTCGAGGCCGATCCGCTGATCACGCGGCCGATCGCTTCCAACATCCTGGTCGAGCTCTACGACCACGCCGCCCGCATCGTCTCGGATGCCCGCGCCATCACCGTGCCGACGCAATTGCTGATCTCCGGCAGCGACTGGGTTGTGCGGCATGGACCGCAGCACGAATTCTTCGTCAATCTCGCCAGCCCGGCCAAGCAGCGGCATGTGCTGCCCGGCTTCTTCCACGACACGCTGGGCGAACGCGACCGCCGCAAGGCACTCGACCTGATCAAGCCGTTCCTCGAAAGCCAGTTCTCGACGCCACAGAAGTCCGTCGACCTGACCGCGGCCGACCGCTCCGGCTACACACGCGACGAGGCCGACCGGCTGGCCTCGCCGCTCGCTTTGCTGTCACCGAAAGGTCTCTCCTGGGCAATGAGCCGCGCCTCGATCCGTATCGGCGCCTGGCTGTCGTCAGGCATGAAGACCGGGATCGCCACCGGCTTCGATTCCGGCTCGACCCTCGACTATGTCTACGAGAACCAGGCGCGGGGCGCCGGTCCGCTCGGCCGCATGATCGATCGCACCTTTCTCGACGCCATCGGGTGGCGCGGCATCCGCCAGCGCAAGCTGCATCTCGAAGAGCTGATCGGCAGCGCCACCGGGACGCTGAAGGCCGCCGGCCGCACAGTCCATATCGTCGATATCGCTGCCGGCCACGGCCGCTACGTGCTCGATGCCGTCGCCAAATGCGCCGAGCCGCCGGCCAGCGTGCGGCTGCAGGATTTCTCCGAGCTCAACGTTTCGCTCGGCTGCAAGCTGATCGCCGAGCGGCACCTGCCGACCAACGTATCGTTCCACCAGGCCGACGCCTTCAACGCCGAGATGCTTTCCGGGCTCGAACCGGCGCCGGACCTGGCCATCGTCTCCGGGCTTTACGAATTGTTTTCCGACAATGCCATGATCATCCGCTCGCTCGGCGGGCTGGCCACGGCGATGCAGCCCGGCAGCCTGCTTGTCTACACCAACCAGCCCTGGCATCCGCAGCTCGAAATGATCGCCCGCAGCCTGACCTCGCATCGCGGCGGCCAGGCCTGGGTGATGCGCCGGCGCACGCAAGGCGAGATGGACCAGCTGGTGGCGGCGACCGGCTTCGAGAAGCTCGACCAGCGCATCGACCAGTGGGGCATCTTCACCGTATCGGTCGCGCGGCGCGTCTGAGCATGGTCTTGCCTGTCCTTGGCCCTGCCGCCCCTTCTGCCCCTGCGCGCGAGCCGTACGCTGGAATCGCGCTGCGGGCGGCGCTGTGGCTGGCCTTTCTGGCGCCGTTCTTCTACGCGAGCTACGGCTTCGCCAACTGGCTGGCGTCGCAGCGCGATGATGTCGGCAGCATCGTCTTCGCCTGGGAGCACAACATCCCGTTCATCGCCTGGACGATCGTGCCCTACTGGTCGATCAATCTGTTCTACGGCCTGTCGCTGCTGCTCAACGATACCAAGCGCGGCGTCGATCGGCTTGCCGGCCGCTATCTGACGGCGCAGATCGTCGCCGTCGCCTGTTTCATCCTGTTCCCGCTGACGGCGACCTTCGTGCGGCCGCAGACATCGGGCCTGCCAGGCTTCATGTTCGCGGTGCTCGGCGGCTTCGACAAGCCGTTCAACCAGGCGCCGTCGCTGCACATCGCGCTGCTGGTCATCATCTGGGATCATTGGCGCTATCGGCTGAAAGGCATGGCCGGCGTCGTCTGGCATGCCTGGTGTCTGCTGATCGGCGCCTCGGTGCTGACGACGTGGCAGCACCATGTCATCGATGTCCCGACCGGCGCTTTGCTCGGCTTCTTCGCCCTGTGGCTGTTTCCGCGCCACGGCGAATTGCCGTTCGCCGGCTTCCGGCTGACCGCTGATGCCGGCGCGCGGCGGCTGGCGCTGCTCTACGCGCTGGTCGCAGCGCTGGCGCTGGCCGGCGCCGCTGCCGGCGCCTTCGTTTTGGCGCTGTGGCTCATCCTGCTGTGGCCGGCGCTGGCGCTGGCCATCGTTGCCTTCGCTTATGCCGGAGCCGGCGCCAAAGTGTTCCAGAAAACGGCCGACGGCAGCGTCTCGCTGGCCAGCCGTGTCTTGCTGCTGCCCCACCGGGTCGGCGCCAGGATCAATGCATGGATATGGACGCGCAAGCTGCCGTCGCATGTCGCCATTGCCGACGGTGTCTTCCTCGGCCGCTTTCCCGCCGTCGCCGAGGCCGGCGCCTTCGGCACGGTGATCGACCTTGCCGGCGAGCTGGAGCGGCCGCGCGGCGTCACCTGCTGCTGGGCGGCTGTCGCCATGGTCGACCTTTTGCCGCCATCGCCCGAGGCGCAGGCGCAAGCGGTGGCGGCGATCGAGGAAGCGCGCAGCCACGGCACTGTGCTTGTCTGCTGTGCGCTCGGCTTCCAGCGCAGCGCCGGCGCCGTCGCCGCCTGGCTGGTTGCCACCGGCCGCGCCGACACGCTGGCGCAAGCGCGAACCAAGCTCGCCACCGCGGGCCGGCCGGTGCATCTTCACGTGGACCAGCCGGCATGAGTGCCCATCGAGACCAAGCCGAAGCGTTCGCCGCCGGACTGATGACGCAGGCGGTGTGGCCGCTGTTTTTTGTGCTGGCCGCGTTGGCGGCCGCGCCGGTCATTGCCGTGGCAGCGCAGCCGCAGGCGACCACGCTGGCGGCAGCGGCGTGGCTGGTCGCGGCAGCGAGCGGCGTGGTCACTCTCGCAGTCTCGGCCCTGCTTGTCTTCGACGCGTTGCTGTTCTGGCTGATGGCGAGCCACATCAGCGAGGCCGCCGGCGGTGCCTCGGTCGATGACGTGCTGGCGCGCATGCGCGTAAAACCGGCCGCAGCCGGCATCCGCTCGCTCGACCGGCGCATCGCGGGCACGCAACGCCTGCTGATGAAGCAGCGCATCGCGCTCGGCCTGTTCGTCGCGGCGTCGCTCGTCGCCTTGTCTTTCTGAGGCCGACGATGAGCAAGCTCGGCACAAGCACCTTCACCCTGCTGCAGACCGTGACCTCGGTCGGCCTGTCGGCGCTGGCCTGGGCGGTGACCGGCGTGCGGCCGATCTGGAACGGCAGCCAGCCGTCGAACCGGCAGCGCATCTACTTCGCCAATCATGCCAGCCACGGCGATTTCATCCTGCTGTCGGCCTGCCTCAGCGAGAAGCAGCGCGCCCGCACCCATGCGGTGGCAGCCGCCGACTATTGGGGAAAATCGCGGCTGCGCCGGTTCATCGCGCAGGACATGCTGTCCTCGGTGCTCATCCACCGGCAGTGGACCGATGAAGCGCAGAATCCGATCTCGATCATGCTGTCGGTGCTCGACGAGGGTCATTCGCTGATCATCTTCCCCGAGGGCACGCGCAACATGACCGACCAGCCGCTGCTGCCGTTCCGCTCCGGCCTCTACAATCTGTCGATGGCGCGGCCCGACGTCGAACTCATCCCGTGCTGGATCGAGAACATGTCGCGGGTGCTGCCCAAGGGCCAGTTCGTGCCGGTGCCACTGCTCTGCCGGGTGGTCTTCGGCGCGCCGATCGCCATTGCGCCCGGCGAGGAACGCCGAACCTTTCTCGAGCGCGCCCGCCAAGCACTGCTGGCGCTGAACCCCCGCCCGCCAACGCATGATGCGGAAAAGTGGAATCCGGTTTACCGAAAAACATCATTCGACCAAAACAGCGTCGAGCCCAAAGAGCGTAGAGCCCAATGAGCTGGAGATCGTGCCGGATCCGGTATCCGGCACGACACTCCCGGACACGATCCTCCAATACACGATGCTCCCAGACACGATGTTCCAAGAGACGACTAGAACAACATGCCAATGCACGAGACGCTTATCATGGTTGTCGGCCTCACTGCGGTGCTGACCACGGCAAGCCTGGTCGCCGGCATCCTGTCGTGGCGCGCGCCGAAGCCGCTGTCCTCGACGCTGGTCAATCTCAACCAGCGCATCAACGCCTGGTGGGTGATGGTGGTGGCGATCACCGTCGCCTTCTTCTTCGGCCGCGCCGGCATGACCATCCTGTTCGCGCTGATCTCGTTTGCCGCCTTGCGCGAATTCGTGACGCTGACGCACAGCCGCCGCAGCGACCATTGGGTGCTGCTCGGCATGTTCGGCATCATCATCCCGTTCCAGTACTGGCTGGTGTGGACCGCCTGGTACGGCCTGTTCACCATCTTCATCCCGGTCTACTGTTTCCTGCTGATGCCGGCGATCACCGCGCTGCACGGCGACACCGAGCGCTTTCTCGAGCGCGTCTCGGCGCAGCAATGGGCCGTCATGATCTCGGTCTACTGCGTCAGCCACGTGCCGGCCCTGCTGACGCTCGACGTGCCCGGCTTCGAAGGCCGCAACTTGTTGCTGGTCGTTTTCCTGATCATCACCGTGCAAGGCAGTGACGTGCTGCAATACATCTTCGGCAAGCTGTTCGGCAGGCACCTGATGTCGCCGAAGGTTTCGCCGTCGAAGACCTGGGAAGGGCTGGTCGGCGGGCTGGCGACGTCGAGCCTGCTTGGCGCGCTGCTGTCGTTCCTGACGCCGTTTTCGCCGCTCCAGGCGGCGGGTGTCGCCCTCATCGCCTGCCTGATGGGCTTCCTCGGCGGGCTGGTCGCCTCCGCCATCAAGCGCGACCAGGGGGTGAAGGACTGGGGCCATCTGATCGAGGGCCATGGCGGCATGATGGACCGCGCCGACAGCCTGGTCTTCGCCGCCCCGGTTTTCTTTCACACGGTGCGCTATTTCTGGACGTGAGGGCGAGCTACGACCTCAGAGGCTGTTTCGAAAGTCGCTCCGGCGAGTCATATGGTGGTGGTTTCGAGAACCGGAGCGCAGCGGACATTTGGGTCCGTGAGCACCGGAAGCGCAGAAAACGCCATCAGATGGCCGCCGGAGTAGAGTTTCCAAACAGTCTCTTACTTTGCAGCCGCAAGCGGCGCCTTCCTGGCCGGGCGCGGCCGGCGGCGCATGCGGCGCTTGGCAGCGACCTTCAGCGCAACCGGCGGATCGCTCGACAATGCGCCCAGAACGGCTTCGACCATGCCAAACGCCACAAAATCGGCGTTGATGTCATTGGTCCATTCGACTTCTGTCTTTTTGTCGTCGCCGTCCTTCGACCAGAACACGATCCCTACCCGCAGCGCCGACCTGGCACGTTTCAGCCGACGAACAAGAAAACGGGCGTGCTTGACCGAGTCGCGGTTCAGGAATCCGACCACAACGGTGTCGACCGCGTCGAGCTCGAGCCGGCGAATGCCAGTCGGATCCATATCGGCAAAGCTCGCCTTCGAGACCGTCGCCCCCTGGACTTCGAGCACCTGCGCCAGCATGGCGGCGGCGGCATCGTCGAGTTCGCCGCGGCCGCCGGCACACAGCACCGTGATGTCCGTGCCATCCGGCAGCTCAGTGTCGTCCTCGCCCTCCGCTTGAGCCTGCTTGTCCTTGTCCGCCGGCGCAGGTTCGGCTGTGGCCGGATCATCGTCCTCCTCCGCTTCCTCCCGTGCGCTGTCGTCGAGGTTCGCCACCAGCATCTGCGCGCTGGCCGCCACCCGCCGTCTTTGCTCATCGCCCATGACGCCGCGCACCCGATCCTGCTCGCCGAGCAGCAGTGCGGCAATGGCGACCTTGTCATAGAATTCGAACAGATATTTTTCCTCCAGCATCTCCTCGGCGTGATCCGTGGCTTCCTCTGGATCGCCGGCCAGCAGCCGTTGGTAGAGCCGGGCGTGGGGTTCGAGCACCGGTTCGTTGCCGAACAGGACGTCGAGGAATTCGAACTGCGGCACGTGCCTGCCGAGCACGACGAGGCAGACTGTGAGCGGCGTCGACAGGACCAGGCCCAGCGGCCCCCAGAGCCAGGTCCAGAAGATCGCCGCAACGATGATGGCCAATGGCGAAAGCCCCGTTCGTGAACCGTAGAGCCACGGTTCGACGATGTTGCCGGTGATCATTTCCATGGCCACGAACAGTCCGGCGGTCCACAGCACGAGCGACCAGCCGGGCGCCACGGCAAGCGCCAGGAACAGCGGCAGCAGCGCACCAATGATCGGGCCGATATAGGGAACAAAACGCAACGCCAGCGCCAGCAATCCCCACAGCAGCGCATTGGGTATGCCGAGAACCCAAAGCCCTGCTGTAACCGGTATGGCATAGACGATATTCACGACCAATTGCATGAGCAGATATCGGCCGACCCGCTTGCCCGCTTCTTGGAGCGCCTCGGTGGTCCGATGAAGGTCGCCGTAGCCGACGAGGCGTATGAAACGATCGCGCAGGTCCTCGCGCTCGAGCAGCATGAATATGACGACGACGACGATCAGGCCGGCCGATGCCAGCGGGCTGATCAGCGGGCCGATCAGGTTCTGCAGAACCTGGAGCGGCCTTTCGCGTGCGATGATCTCGACGGGCACCGGCTCGCGCCGTGGCTGATCCGCGGCGGGCGGCGAGGTTTCCTGCCTGTCGAGTTCCTGGCCAACACGTTCGATCGCCTCGCTCAGCCTGGCGATGACGCCGCCGCCGACGCCGGTCTCCTTCAGGGATCGGACTTTGGTCAGGATATTTGACTGGTAAAGCGGGATGTTCTGCGCCAGTTCGCTGACCTGCGTGGCGACAATGAAGGAGAACAGCGCAAGCACCGTGAATGCGCCCAGCACACTGGCGATGACCGCAGGAAGACGGGGAATGCCGACCCGTTTGAGTGCCGAAACCAAGGGTGCAAGCGCAAAGGTCAGCAGCAGCGCGATTGCGATCGGCAGGAAAACCTCGCGCCCGAAATACAGGGCCGCAACCGCCGCCACGACGGTCGCGACGGTGGGCAGCGACATGCGCGGCAGGGCCATGGCAGCCGAAACAACGCCCACCAGCCCGGGCTCCGACGGATTCATGCCGTTTCGCCGATTGGCCGCCACTTGATGCCTCCACCCTGCCATGACCATGATCGGGCATATTGAGCCGGCATGCAACGTCCCCACCTTCGTGCCAGCGAGCCCCGCGCGAGCGACAAGCGGTCTTCGTCTCTCGCTCAGCCCGGGGTCAGACGGCCCGGTGTCAGGCGGAATGGCTCAGCCAATGACGGTCGAACACGTCGACGATGGCGCGGAACTCGGCCGGCGGGATCTGGCTGGCGCCGCCGTCGCTGTCTCCGACGAGGAATTGCGCCAGCTGCCGGTCAACCGCTTCCGTCTGCTCGACGGACAGGCCAAGCGATGCCAGATCGGCGGCGATCGATCCGTCGGGCGGCAGATATCCGCCCCATGCCTGGGGCGCCGGATTGCGCAAGCGGACCATCAGGATCCGGGTCAGCGAGGGCTGCGGCTCCGGGCCGATGATGGTGGTGCCGCACAAATAGCCGCCAAGCACGCTTCCCGGCCGCGAGTGCGGAAACAGGCACAAGAAGAATTGCGCTTCGCCGCTGGCTTCCTTCAGATGCGCATAAAGCCCGCGTTTTGCCGACGTCATCTGCCCACCGAGCAGCAGCTGCCCGGTCGGCAAGGCCTCGCGATAGGCGGCGGTCAGGCCGTTCGCCCCCGGCCCGACATCAATCGACAGGCTGCCCCTGATCAACTGGCCGCGATAGTAGGGCGACAAGGCGCTCGAATAACAGGCGTAGGTTCCGGCAAGGGCCAATCCAGGGCTCCGCTCCTCATGCCCGGCAGCGGTTTCGAAATGCGCATTGGCGCGGCGCTCCAGTTCGGCCCTGTCGATGCCGTGGCGGGCACAGATCGCCGCGGTAAAACCTGGCAGGTCGCTCTCGGCGATCCAAGCGCCGGGCTGCTCCAGCTTGAGCAGCTTCGTCCAGTCGTCGTAGACGCTGAGCTCGCGTGGCTGGGAGCGCCCCTGCAGCCATTTATCGGCGCGGCCGAGGTCGAACGCCGTCTTCGGGTTGACGCCCCGGAACGCCGCCGCAAGGTCCTTGCGGGTGACGGTCCCCAGCACGGCCGCGGTCAGCCGCAATTTCTGCGCGATATGCTGTGCCATCCTACCCGCCCCTTTATGCCGCCGCGAGGATAGCACGCGCCGGCTATACTTTTCCACAAGCTCATATTCCAGAAATTCCGGAGAATTCCACGCCCCTCCACGCGCCTGCGCTTTTCGCCCCGCCGGGCGGCGCTAAGGTCGCGCAGGGCAGGGGCAAGTTATGAAACTCACGCTATTTAGGCCTGAATACCAACACCCTTCCTCAGTCATTTGAACGACGGCGAAGCCGAGCTCTCGGCACCGGCACAAACCAGCGTAGATGCCGCCTCAATAAGGAAGGAATAATTCGATGTCCTGGATTGCCTCCCCCAAAATCCCTTTCACCGCGGTTGCGGCTGGATCCGCTGCACTGCTGCTGCTGACCTTCGGGCCGGATGGACCGTCGCGTGCCGCTGCCGGCTCGCGCGCGGCAGCGACATATGGCAAGGCGGCTCCTGCGGCGCCGGTCATCGATCCGACGCGCATCGAAGTCGACGGCGGCGCGCACGTGATACGCTTTTTCATCGACGGCAAGCAGGTCGCCCTGCTCGACTCGAACGGCTTCAGGGATTGAGCTTAACACCAGCGTTGGCCGCGACATTGAGCGGCCAAGCGCAACTGGATGTCTGGGTTCTGTCGCGGCCGCTCCAAGCTTCGGCCTGATGCGGCTGCAAGCCTACACGTGCCGGCAACTGCTCACATTGTACTTTTCCACAAGCTAATATTCCAGAAATTCCGGAGAATTCCACGTCCTTCCACACAGCGGCCGTGTTCGGGCCGGCGGCCGCGGTTAACCATACGTTAACCATGGAGGGACCTCGTCATGAAACTTGCCCTGTCTGCACTTCTCACCGTGCTCGCACTTTCGCAAGCCGTGGAGGCCAAGACGAAAGCCGTTGCCACCGATGCCAAAGCGTCCTCAGCCGAGAAAAACCGGCCGCCGCTCGACAACAAGTCCACCAGCGGGATCACGTCGTCTGATGCGACGGCGGCGCCAGCCGACAACAATGGATCCAGTCTGTATCCGCCGGCGATCTATTTCAATTTCTAGAGTCTCTCCATCCGTTGTGGGGCTCAATCTTTAACCGGCCGTACGCCGCTTGCGGTGTCCGCGATCGACGGGTCCGCATTTCGACAGGTCACCTGTTCGACAAGTCATTTGTTTGACAGGCCACTTGATCGACAGGCTTAGCCGGCCGCGCGCCAGGCTGTGATCCTCCACCTTCCGGTGAAATCGGCTTCAACCACGAGGCATCGCCGACTTCGACGGGCGATACGGCCTCCTGACCTGAGCAACAAGGGTGCCCTGCCCGCTTCACGCGCCAGCGATGGCACAGTTGCCACCACGCTTGACCTTGCCGCCATCCGCCGGATAGTCCGCTATCCCCTTCGATGAAAGACCCTGAAATGGCAGACGCGATCGTAAGAGACAGCAACGGGGCCCAGTTGAACGAGGGCGATTCCGTCACCCTGATCAAAGATTTGAAGGTCAAGGGCACGTCGGAGACGATCAAGCGAGGCACGCTGGTGAAGAACATCCGTCTCACCGGCAATCCCGGCGAGATCGAGGGCAGCACCAAGCAGGTAAAGGGCCTGGTGCTGAAGACCGAGTTCCTGAAAAAGGCGTGATCGCGCCCGGCACTCAGTGCGTAACCGGCCGCCCCGGAGCCACTCCTTGAAAGCCGCCGAAAGTGCGATATATCAATGACTAAGCGTGCGTTGCACGCGACGTAGTGCTTTGGTCAAGCTTCATCTGTGGAGGTTGTCATGGCAAACGATCTGATGGAAGGAAAGAAGCCTCAGGATTGGATCAACCTGATCCTAGCGGCATGCCTGTTCATCTCACCCTGGGTTGTCGGCTTCGCTGCTGAAACCACTGCTGCCTGGAACGCTTGGATTGCCGCGATCTTGCTCGGCGCCCTGGCTCTCGCGGCGCTTTCAGTATTCGCCGAATGGGAAGAGTGGGTGAACCTTGTCGTCGGGCTCTGGCTGATCGCGTCGCCCTGGCTGCTCGGCTTCGTGGCAAACGCCAACGCAATGGCGACCCACGTTGTCCTCGGCGTGCTGGTGGTTGCGGCATCGGCCTGGGCAGTCTGGGACTCCCGTCATCATCCGCCAGCGCATGCGTGATCGGTGACGACTGATGCTTGTCGCCCAAAAGCATGCCCTTGGGCCTGACCCGAGGGTGCGCAGCGGTTTTGGGGGTAACGACAGGCACAGAAACAAAGACTTAAAGCGCGTCGATTTCCTTTCGAACGCGAGGCGCTTTAAGGGAGGAGCGCGGCGCGCGAACGGCGGGCTCCTTCTAAAGCCCGAGATCCGGCCCGCTAGAGTGTTTTTGCAGCCAGGAGGAATCTGGCGTTGCAGAAATGCGGCTAAAACGAACAGATAGAGCGGACGCCAGTCAAATTCGCACGCCTCCCGCCCGCCGTATCCCGGCCAAATTGTCTTTTTGTGCTCCAAAATCCCGCCGCCCAAGTCCGCCGCCGCGGATGCGGATGGCAGCGCTGGCGCGGCGTTCGCTGAGGACGCGCCGACGAGCATGCCGCACTGCACCCGGCAAACTTCCACATATGTTGCACTGCGTTAGATTTGTTGCATTGCAATATCAATGCATTGCGTCGAGTCTTCGCACGGGTGGCTTTTCAACGACTTCGCGAGGTTTTGCCGTGTCAGCATCGTTTCGGCCTGATATCGAAGGGCTGCGTGCGTTGGCGGTGTCCGGCGTCGTCGCGTTCCATTTTGGCCTGTCGGACCTGCCTGGCGGCTTCACCGGCGTCGACATCTTCTTCGTCATCTCCGGCTACCTGATCACCGGCCAGCTGCTGCGGGAAATCGCCGAGGACGGCAGGCTGGACCTGTGGCGGTTCTATGCAAGGCGCGCCCGGCGCCTGCTGCCGGCCTCGCTGTTCGTCATCTTCGCCACGCTGGTCGCCGGCTACTTCATCCTGTCGCCGGACGAACAGTCGCTATATTCGAAAGGCGCCATGTTCGCCTCGGCCTATGCGATCAATTTCTGGCTGATACGCTGGTCGTTCGACTATTTCGCCCCCGACGCGGCGAACAACCCCTTCATCCACTTCTGGTCGCTCTCGGTCGAGGAGCAGTTCTATTTCGTATGGCCGGGGCTGCTTCTGCTGGCGGCATGGCTGCGCCCGGGCAAGCGCACGGCGATCCTGGTGATCGGCCTCACCGGCGCGGTGTCGTTCGCCGTCTGCGCCTGGCTCACCACCGTGGCGCAGCCCTGGGCCTTCTATTTCTCGCCGCTCAGGGCCTGGGAATTCGCCGCCGGCGGCCTGGCGACGATGGCGCCGGTAAAATTCTGGCGTGAGCGCCCGCAACTGGGCGCAGCACTGGCATGGCTTGGCCTGGCGCTGATCGCCGGTGCCTATCTGACCTTCAGCGAGCAGGACACCCCCTTCCCCGGCTTTGCGGCGGTGGTGCCGGTGGCCGGCACCGTGCTCCTGCTGCTCAGCGGCTCCGGCAATGTCCAAAGAGGGCCGAGCGCCATGCTGGCGCTGCCGCCCCTGCAATGGGTGGGGAAACTTTCCTACTCACTCTACCTCTGGCACTGGCCGGTCATCGTCTATGCGACGATGATGGTGCCCGACCTGGCCTGGCCGGGGCGGCTTGCCTGCGCCGCATTGACGCTGGCGCTGTCGCTCTTCACCTATAATTTCATCGAAAACCCGATCCGTCGCAATGGCTGGCTGATGGCGAACGCGGCGCGCGCGCTAATCCCCGCCGCAATGCTGACCGGCGCCGGCGTCGTGGCGACTTACGCCAATGCGCGCCTTGCCGTGGACGGCCTCGACCCCTCGCAACGCATCATTGCCGAAACTGCCGCGCAGCCCTCTACCGCGCGCGCCAAGGTAGGCTGCGTTGTCGACTACGAGACAGTGACGCCGAGGGCCTGCGAGTTCGGCGCCAAGAATGCCGAGCGCTCGATCGCGCTGTTCGGCGATTCGCATGCCGATCACTGGTCGACGCCGCTGATCGAGGCCGCGAAGAAGAACGACTACAAGGTCGTCACCTGGCTCAAAGCCGCCTGCCGGGCATCGCGGCTGACGGTCTGGAGCTCGAAGCTGAAGCGTGACTACACCGAGTGCGATCAATGGCGCGAGCAATCGATCAAGGAGATCATCGCCCTGCGCCCGAGCCTGGTGGTGATCTCGGAGATCGCGCTGACCAGTTCGCGCAAACTGTCGCCCGACGCCCGGCAATCCGAAAGCCTCGATCAGGACTGGCAGGGCGGCCTGCGCGCAACGCTGGAGGCGTTCAGCCAGGCCGGGCTGAAAGTCGCCTTCATCCGCGATGTGCCGTTCAACACCCTGTTTGTCGACACCTGCGTGGCCCGCGCGCTGTGGCGTGGACAGACGCCATCGGTATGTGACGCGCCGCGAACCGACGCCGCCAACGACGCTATGGCCGCGGTGGAGCGTGACATCGTGCGCGCCGTCCCCAACGCGACCTACATCGACATGACCGACCGGTTCTGCGACGCCAAGACCTGCCATGTCTTCATCGATGGCAAGCTGGCCTATCGCGACCGCCACCACATGGCGACGCCCTTTGCGCAAACGCTGGAGCCGACGGTCGAGCGCGCGCTGTTCTCGACCGGGGCGGCCGGGAAGTAAGGCGCGCAAGACGCGCCTTTCACCAGCGTCTCGGTGCCCCCAGTCTCAGTGCAAGCCAAACTCGCGCAGCAGTTCTTCGCGGTAGCGCACGAACCGGCTCTCGCTGCGATCGCGGGGGCGCGGCAGTTCAACCTCGACCAGCCGAGCTGTGCCGCCCTTCTCCCTGGGCAGGATCAGCACCCTGTCGGCAAGATAGATCGCTTCTTCCAGATCATGGGTGACCATGACCATGGTGACGTTCTCCTCGCTCCAGATGCGCGCCAGTTCCTCCTGCATGCCGATCTTGGTCATGGCGTCGAGCGCGCCCAGCGGCTCGTCGAGCAGCAGGATTTCAGGTTGCACGGTCAAGGCCCGGGCAATGCCGACGCGCTGCGCCATGCCGCCCGAAAGCTGCCTGGGATAGGCATCGCTGAATTCGGCCAGGCCGACGAGCGCGGTATAGAAGCGGGCCTTGTCCTCGGCTTCCGCCTTGGGCACGCCCCGCACTTCGAGGCCAAAGGCGACGTTGCCGAGCACCGTCAGCCAGGGCAGCAGGCGCGGTTCCTGGAAGATGACCGCGCGCTCGGCGCCGACGCCATGGACCGGCCTGCCGTCGATCGCGACACCGCCGCTGTCGGCGGCCTCAAGACCGGCAAGGATGCGCAGCAGCGTCGTCTTGCCCGATCCGCTGGCGCCGACGATGACGAGACATTCGCCGGAGCGGATATCGAGGTTGAGCGTCCTCAGCACGGCAAGCGGGCGCCCGCCGAGGGTGAAGGATTTGGAGAGGTCGCGTATCGTGACCTCGCCACCGCTTGTGCTGGCCATGGCCGTCTCCCGATCAATTGGTTTTCGTTTCGCCTCGCCCGTAAAGAATATCCGCGGCTTTCAGCCTGCCCTTGGGCAGCCGGCCGTCGCGCTCGAGCACGCCGACCCAGAAGTCTATGTCGCGGTCGTCAGCCTTCGCCCCTTCGCGCAGGCCGAAGCCGGTCCAGTAGCGCGCCAGCTCGCCATTTTCGCCGCGTTTATCGAAAATCTCCGCGAGCACCTTGCGCGCCTCGTTCGGGTTCTGGCGCGACCAGTCGGCGGCGCGGGCCGACTGTTCGACGAAATTGCGGGCGCCGTCCGGATGCGCCGCGATGAAGTCGCGCCGCAGGACAATGAAGCCGCCGGCCAGTTCGCCCAGCACGTCGGTGTCGTTGAACACGCCGCGCACACCGCCCTTGTCGACCAGCGCGCCGGCAAACGTCGCCTGCCAGTAGCCCAGTGCCGCGATATCGACCTGGCGTGACCGCAAGGTCTGTTCAAGCTGCGGCCCGGGCACGACGACGAGGTTGGCGGCATCCGGCGGCAGGCCGACGCCGTGCAGCGCCTCGCGCACGATGTAGTCGAGATGGGCGCCGAGCGTGTTGACCGCAATGGTCTTGCCGGCGATGTCGGCGATCGATTTGATCGGGCTGTCTTCCAGCACGTAGAAGACGCTGCGCACTCGGCCGTTGATGCCGTTGCTTGGATAGGCGGCGACGAAGTCGTTGCCGCCGGAGATCGAATTGATCACCGCAGCGGTTGCCGCCGAGCCGAGATCGACGCTGCCGGAGGCGAGCGCGAACAGCGATTCCGGGCCGCCGCTGGAGTAGCCGACATTCTCAAGCTTGACGCCGACGTCCTTGAAATAGCCGAGCGCGTCCGCCAGCTCATGCGGCGAGATGCTGCCGCGGCTGGCGAGGTAGCGCAACGTGACCGGCGCGGCTTGCGCAACGGCAAAGCGAGGCAGGCCGGTGGCGATGATGCCGGCGGCAAAGGGAGCGCCAGCAAGCAGGGATCGGCGAGTGATTGGCATGGTCCGGACTTTCGTGTTGGAGGATGGGGCCTGTTGGAGAGCATGGTTGAAAGCTGGTCAGTCGATGGGATTGCTCCAGCGGCAGAGTCGCCGCTGCAGGCTGACCAGCGCCTGGTTGGCGATCAGGCCGAGGCCGGCAAGGATGACGATCGCTGCAAACATCAGCGGGATCTGGAAGTTGTACTGCGCGTTCATCACCTGGAAGCCGATGCCCTTGTTGGCGCCGATCATTTCGGATGCGATCAGCAACAAGAGCGCCGTGGTCGCACTCAGCCTCAAGCCGACGAAGATCGAAGGGGCGGCCCCCGGAAGCACGACCCGGCGAAACGCGGTGAGCCGCGTGGCGCCGTAGACCCGGGCCATCTCGAGCAGTTTCGGATCGACTTGCTTGACGCCGCTGATGGTGTTGAGCAGCAGCGGAAACAGCGTCGCCCAGAAGATGACGAAGACCTTTGATGCCTCCCCCAGCCCGAGCAGCAGGATGAACACCGGATAGAGCGCAAGCGCCGAGGTCTGCCGGAAAACCTGCAGGATCGGGTCAAGCGCGGTTTCGACGGCGCGCACCTGGCCCATGAACAGACCAAGCGGGATGGCAACCGCCACCGCCGCCGCGAAGGCGAGGCCGGCGCGCTGCAGGCTGATGGCGATGTCGCCAAGCAAGGTGCCGCCGGCCAGACCATTCCACAGTGCGGAGACGATCGTGTCGACCGGCGGCAGCACCGCGGCGTTGACCCATCCCGCGCTGCTCGACACCTGCCAGATCGCGAGGAAGCCGATCAGGATGCCGTAGCGGGACAGGAAGCGGATGACAGTGCGGTTGGCCAGGCGCGGGAAATCGGCGCCAAGGCCGGTTCTGCCGTCATGTGCATCGATCGTCACCCGCTGCTCGATGTGTTGCAAACTCATCGTCTTGCCCTTTGCTTCAAGAGAATCTATTCGGCGGCCAGCACCTTGGAGCGGGCAGCGGTCCAGGGATTTTCCGGCCGCCTGAGGCCGAGATTCTCGCGCAGCGTCCTGCCCTCGTAGGCGGTGCGGAACAGGCCGCGACGCTGCAGCTCGGGGATCACCAGGTCGACGAAATCGTCGAGCGCGCCGGGCAGCCACGGCGGCAGGATGTTGAAGCCGTCGGCGGCGTCGTTGCCGAACCATTCCTCCAGCTGATCGGCAACCTGCGCCGCGCTGCCGATGACCGTGTAGTGGCCGCGGGCCGTCGCCACCCACTGGTAGAGCTGGCGGATGGTGAAGTTGTGCTCGTCGGCAATCTGGCGGATCAGCGCCTGGCGGCTCTTCATGCCTTCGGTTTCCTTGCTCGGCGGCAGCGGTCCGTCGAGCGGGTACCCCCTGATGTCGAGCGTCTGGCCGGCCAGCCCGTTGAGCAGGGCCACGCCATCCTCGGGCAGGATCAACGCGTTCAACTGCTGGTACTTGGCGCGGGCTTCCTCTTCGGTGCGGCCGACGAAGGGTGCTACGCCCGGCATGATCAGCACCTGCCCGGGATCGCGGCCGACCGCCGCCACGCGCGCCTTGATGTCGCGGTAGAATTCTTGCGCCGAGGCCAGGTTCTGATGGGCGGTGAAGATGACCTCAGCCGACTGGGCGGCGAGCTTGCGTCCGTCTTCCGACTGCCCGGCCTGAACCACCACCGGGTGGCCCTGCACCGGTCGCGGCACATTGAGCGGGCCTTTGACGCTGAAATGCCGGCCCTTGTGGTCGATGTCGTGAAGCTTGTCCGCTTCGTAGAAGCGCCCCGACTTCTTGTCGCGGATGAAGGCATCGTCTTCCCAGCTGTCCCACAGCGCCTTGACCGTCTCGACATGCTCGTGCGCGCGGGCATAACGCTCGGCGTGGGCAGGCTGCGTCTCGCGATTGAAATTGCGCGCGGTCTCGTCGCCCGCCGAGGTCACCACATTCCAGCCGGCCCGGCCGTTTGACAGCAGGTCGAGCGAGGCGAACTTGCGGGCGAGCGTATAGGGCTCCTCATAGGTGGTCGAGGCGGTGGCGATGAAGCCCAGATGCGTGGTGAGCGGCGCCAATGCGGCAAACAGCGTCACCGGCTCGAACCCGGCGATCTTGGCATTGCCGCCTTCGCGGGCGCCGAGGCCGACGGTCAGATTGTCGGCGAGGAAAAAGGCGTCGAACAGGCCGCGCTCGGCGGTCAGCGCGAGCTGCCTGTGGAACTCGAAATTCGTCGCGCCGTCGGCCGGCGCGTCAGGATGGCGCCAGGCTGCGATATGCTGTCCGCCACCGGGCAGGAAAGCACCAAGCTTCATCTGCCTCGACTTGCTGGGTCTGGTCATTGCGGGCTCCTTCTGAGCTGTGCGGGAAGCGAATTGAGGACACGGGCCGGTATTCAGGCGGCAAGACCGACGCTGCGTGGCACCGCACGGCATGCTTCGGCGACCGCTTGGCTGGCGCGAGCATGGATGGCTTCGGACACCAGCACGCCGTTGGCGAAGTCCTTGTCGGAGGCGTAGATCGCTGTCGGCAGGGTCAGCGCCTCGAAGAAGCCGAACAGCGGCCGCAGCTGATGTTCGACCACCAGCGAATGACGATCGCCGCCGCCGGTTGCAGCAAGGATGACTGGCTTTCCCCGCAGGGATGACGGGTCGAGCAGGTCGAAGAAATGCTTGAAAAGCCCGGTGTAGCTGCCTTTGAAAGTCGGCGAGCCAACCACCAGGACGTCGGCGCCCAGCAATCGCTCGACGATGTTCCTGGCCGATGGATCCAGATCGCCAATGCGCCTTGCCAGCGGAAACGACCGACCGAGATCCTCGATGTCGAAAACGGTCGAGGCTGCTCCGGTGCTGCTCGCCACCTCCGCAACGATGTGGCTGATGAACGCCTTGGTCTTCGACGGACGGGTCAGGTTGCCCGACAGCCCCACCACCAGATTTTTCGACATTTGGGCTCCTCGCAAAACGCTTGTGTGCGTTAAGTCTACTAAGTTTATAAAGTTTAAAGAGAAAGAAGATTTCAAATCGAACCCGCCAAGCGGATTGAGTTTGCGGCACATCGCCGTTGATTGGTTCTTTCGACGCGAAATGCGAACGGCGAGTTTGGCGAGGGCGTCTTGACCGCATTCCGGCCATGCGTTGATGATCTCAGCGCACCAAAGGCATCGCCCCGGGGGATTCGCATGAAAACAGCCGTTCTGAAGTATCTGCTCCTGGCCTGTTTGCTGGCATCGCCGGGGCAGGCGCAGATGGGGGCGCAGTCGAAGTCGCAGTGGAAGCCGGTCGAGAAGGTCGAAACCTACGCCATTTCAGGGCAGACCGGGCCGGAACTCCATGCCTCGATGGGCGAGCAGGGGCCAACCATCGGCAAAAGCAAGCGCCGCGTCATGGCATACACCGATTACAAGCTGACCTGGGTCAGAAACTACCAGCCGCAAGGCGATGCCTGCGTGCTGATGTCGGCACGGCCGAAGCTCATCATCACCTACATCTTGCCCAAGCCATCCGGGTCGCTACCGGACGCCGTTCAAAAAAGCTGGGAGGTTTTTGCTGCTGGCCTTGCCGCCCATGAAAAGGTGCATGGCGAGATGTATACGGACATGGCGCGAAAGATCGAGGCGGCCACCATCGGCTTGTCCGTCCCCGACGATCCCGGCTGCAAAAAGATCAGGACCGAAATGACCAGGCGGCTTGCCGAACTCTCCCAGGCTCGGCAGAAGGCAAGCCGCGAGTTCGACCGGGTAGAATTCGCCCCGCGCGGCAATCTGCAGCGGCTGATCGTCGATTTGCTGATGGGGCGGTAGGCTCCACCGAGAGGAGAAGCAGTGAGCTGGAGCTGGAAATTAAGGCAAGGTGGGCGGGACAGCGCCCGGACAGCGCCCCCCTCTGTCCTGCCGGACATCTCCCCCAC
>NZ_JBVVPZ010000030.1:0-82615 GCF_055811415.1 Mesorhizobium sp. WSM4846 | reverse complement strand
CGACTCAATCTCCTCTTACAACGAAGATTGAATCAGTGCTTCAGGACCGCTGCAACCCGGACTTTTTCAACACTATCCACCCCTTCCGATCATTCCGAGTTTATGAGTCTATGATCTAGTGTTCTACCGGAAGCGGCTGGTGCTTCGGCTCGGCGTGATGAAACACCTGTCCCAAGTCGCGCGCGTCGAATGTCTGCCCGCAGACCGGGCAGTGGATGAAGTGCTTCGATTCGTCGTCAACGGGTCCATCGTGCGGCTTGCCTCTGTGGCCGGTCCCAAGGTTGTCAGTTCTGACCCGCTTCATCTCTTCGGAGCCATCGGAATGAGCACACTAGTGGTGAAAACCTGACGCTCGGTACCCGCAGGGTATGGCAGGAATCGACCCGGAGACCTTCATGTAGCGAAATAGAAGGAAGGGCGGTATTTAGAGCGATTGAGTCACCTTGGAGGATGCTCATGTCTCTAGATGTCATTGGCGCGGGCATGGGTCGCACCGGCACGTATTCGCTGAAACTGGCATTGGAGCATCTCGGATTCGGGCCTTGCCACCATATGGCAGACGTGAATGCCAACCCCGAACAGAAAGAGCTGTGGCGCGCCGCTGGCCAGGGACAACTCCCGAACTGGGATCTGGCATATGCCGGCTATCGTTCCGCTGTCGATTGGCCAACGGCGCATTTCTGGCGCGAAGTGAGCGAACACTACCCTGATGCAAAAGTTGTTCTCACAGTTCGTGACCCCGAAGCCTGGTATGACAGCGTGGCGCAAACAATAGGACTTTCGATGGACGCTGCCAGTAATGACCCACAGTCCTTTGGTGTGGCGGTAGTTGGCAATGGTGTCTTTGGAGGTTGCTTTAATGACCGTCATCATGCAATCGCCGTCTATGAAGAACATAACGCTACGGTGAGAGCAACGCTGCCGCCCGAGCGCCTTCTTACTTATCAGGTCTCCGAAGGGTGGGGGCCGCTTTGTGCCTTTCTCGGTGTACAATTGCCTTCGGAACCGTTTCCCCGCACCAATTCGACTGCCGAATTTCGTGCTCGCATGGGGCGCTGAACGACCGGTTGCCACCCGGAGCCGCCTTCTGCGCCGGGTGCCAAGCGTCAGGTTTTCACCACTAGTGGTCATGGTCTGAGGGTTGAGTCCCGTTGGCTCATTTCGCGGGAAGATCTTCGGCCGTCGACGCTTCGATGCGTTCGGCTACCAGCTCCTGCAAACGCCACAATTGGCTGTCGTGAATCCCCATACCTTCAAGGTGACTTACAGTACTGTGAAGATAGTCGGCCATGGAACCCCACGGACCGCACGCGACCGCGAGCGCGTCGTCGATCTGTTCCAGCGACAGCCCGCGGACACAGCGTCCGCTGTTCCGGTTAATCACAAAGGTGATCGCGTGGAGCGGTCCGTTCTCGGTGCGAACATTCACCCAGCGCGGCGAATGAGCGGACGGCTTGGCGCGCATCTCACGACGAAAGAGCCTGCCGAGATTGGCCTCGATAGCATTCGGCGGCAGGCGATAGACCGCGCCCTTGCACTGCCCGCCACGGTCGAGCGACAACATGAGACCGGGTTTGCTGTCTGATCCACGAAACCACCGGTCCCAACCGAGGCAGAAGGAGCGGTGCCACCCGGGCACGAAGCCTACCCGCTGCTCCACGAAATCACAGGCCGGGTTCCACATCAGAGATCCATAGGCAAAGAGCCAGACCTCATCAGCTGACGGTGCGGCGGCTAGTATCGCCCGGACGGTGTCATCATGGTCGGCATCGGACGGCGAGGTGAAGGGCTGTGGCAGAGAATCGTCCGCACTGAGGACTCTGGCGACCAGCTCGGGCGTTAGCCGCATTCGACTTGGTTTCGGGGCCATCGCTCGCTACACTCGCAGCAGTCGGACCAAGGCATCAAGTGTCAGATTCGCACCACTAGCTATAAGAACGCCTCACCATCATCGCGATGCGCGAAACAAAACCAATGCGACGCCTGCTTCGGCTTGGCGAAGCCCCATCATGCATTCCTGCCGCAGCCGGGATGCTCGCACCGATGATGCTGAATGCCTGGGCGCGTGACGGGTTCCATTGCACCGGGAAGCCGGATCAGCTCGTCGCTCATTGGAATTAGCAGGCTCTCTGATCGCCGCTCGGACGTTCGGGAAACGGCGATTGAAACTCGCGGATAACGCGCTGCTCAGTCTCCTTTGACATCTGAAGACGCGAATCCTGGGGGCTGCCCTGCGGTTTCTTTTTCCGGACGCTCCGATTCCCAAGCAAAGTCAACAAAAGGGGGCTGGCGGCACGATGGCCGAGCTTCATCGTTTGTGGACGTTAAGGCCAACAATTTCAAGTGCTTACGCCAGACCGCGTGGGGACTTTGTAGCAGGTAATGGATCGGAATTTGTGACAGCGGAATTTGTCGACTGCCCCTGACTCTCTAGCGCAAACAGCGGCCTGTGAAGGGGACCATCAACGCTATATCACGGCATTTGATTCGGAGAAGTTTTAAGCAGATTATTGCAGCCTGTTAGAGATTCGGGGTGGGAACGACAGGTGAAGCTAAAGAAGCAGAGTTTGGAATGGGCGATGAAACACGTCGGTAAAGAAGGAGACACAGACCTCTTTCCATTGCCATTTGAATTCAGAATTATAAAGAAATTCTGCCGACATTATGAAAACTCTTACAGCAGTAGAGATCGATACTCACCAATGGAAAGGTCCAAGAAGACTAATGGTCCCGAAGTCAGAGTTTGCGTTTCGGTCCGTTTGCCAACTTGACCCGGTGGACTCAATCCTTTTTGCTGCTTTAGTGAGGGAGATTGGCAGAAAAATTGAAAAAAGGCGATCGCCGAAGAGCGCTGAGAAGGTATTCTCCTATCGTTTTGAGCCAAAGACGAATGGGAAGCTGTATGCGACAACAACGGGATGGGAAGATTTTTGGAAAACGTCCTCTATACATTGCGAGACCAATGAGTTCGCTTTAGTAACAGATCTAAGTGATTATTACAATCAGATATATCACCACACGATTGAAAATCAATTGAATGAATGCAAGGTCCAGAACAGCTATTGGAAATCTATAAAGAACATTCTGGCAAACGTAACTGAAGGTATTTCCAGAGGTGTTCCGATCGGCCCTCACCCTGCCCATTTGCTTGCGGAGATGGCTATGATACCGGTCGACAATTTTCTTGATAGCTTGGGTTTAACCTGGTGCCGGTATGTTGATGATATCCATATTTTTTGCTCAAGCCGCGAGGCCGGCCATGCCGCCCTGTATAAGTTTGTTGACTACTTAGATAAGACCCAGAAAATACAGATAAATAAGCAGAAAACTAAAATAACGAAATGTTCGATTTTTAGGGAGACTTGCGAGAGCAACAAACTGGATCACCCGATAAACCCTATAGAGCTAATGATGCTGAATACGGTTCGAGCTTACACAAGTAGCCCATATGAGCGAGTCCAATACAAGAAGTTAACTAAGACCGACGCTACTAAGATGTCTAAGCAGAATATCGAGTCTGTTTTGCGCGAATACATAGATGCAGATGACGTAGATTATACGAGGCTCAGGTGGTTTATTCGCAGATTGACTCAGATTGGCGTGCCCGGCGGCGTCCCCTTCATTGTAAAGAATTTCGATTCATTCTTGCCAGCTATTGCTGAGGTAGGAAACTATTTTGAGGCGGCAGCGGGTAATTACACCGGTGATTGGTCAGATATCGGGGATGAGCTAGTTAAGATATATGAAAGCGGCATAGTGCAAGCTAGTGAGTATTTGCAAGTTGTTGTGTTAAGTCTATTTGCCAGAATTAAGGATTTGAACCACGTTAATAAACTTACAAAGGTCTACTCTAATGTGTCAGACATGTGTCAACGAAAGATAGTGCTTGCAGCCGCCCAAGCAAAGGCTCAAGCATGGTTGAGCACACTTAAAGGCGAATACAAGAATGCGGACCCGTGGAAACGCCGCGCAATTATTTTCAGTATGAGAGCACTGCCCGACGATGAGAAGACGTTCTGGTTGAAGTCCGTCAAGAGGCAGGTAGTCGGCTTAGATAAACTTGTGGCTGACAGCGTATAGGCGCTATCGCCTCGTCGATGACAACTTCCCACGTTTCTGCGCTTACGCTATGGTCAAGCTGGCTCGTAAGACGACGAGAACAAAAAAAGAAACGAAAATGTCAGGCGCCCGATTCGTTCGGCTGTCGGTGGTGGGGTTAGCTAACAATGGCGTTGCTTAGAGAAGATTGCCCCAGATGCGGAACTATCAATTCAACGTTTGATGCCACAGCCCAAAATTCTCGGGGCATTGTGAACGCCAATTGGGTCGAACGGTTTGAACTTTTTTCCGTATGCCGCCATTGCCACAGGGGCACAATTTTTATTGCCGACAACAATGTCTATGACCTGCGGGATGAGGTTGGAGGCTCAGGTGGTCTCGTTAAAAGACAGGGCTATCTTAACGATTTTATGAAAACGAAAGGTCACGTGTCCCTTAAAGATCGGGAGATTGATCCGGCACCGGAGTTCACGCCGGAGGATATCGCGTCTGTTTTTGTTGAGGGTGCAACTTGCGTATCAGTAGAATGTTGGAATGCGGCCGGAACGATGTTTCGTTCTGTGATCGATCTAGCAACGAAGTCACTATTGCCGCCTGAGGACAGTCCCGAGCCTTCAAAGGGCATCCGGAGGTCACTCGGACTGCGGCTGAAATGGATGTTTGAGAATCGGATTTTGCCCGTCGAACTGCAGGAGCTCGCTGATGCCGTCCAGCAGGACGGAAACGACGGTGCGCATGACGGCACGCTCACCAAGACCGACGCACTTGATCTGCAGGACTTTACCCAGCAGCTGCTAACGCGGCTGTATACCGTGCCAGGACGGATCAAAGCCGCCAAGGAAAGGCGAGAGGCGCGGAGGACCAGCGGGTAGAGAGATGGAAAGGGCGCGGTGTGATCCCGCCCTTCGCATGTGATGTCCGGCGATTGATCAGACCACGGCTTAACGCGCGCTGAGATAGGTCGGTAGAATGCGATGCCGGTGAGGCGGGTGTTGCCTGGCTCGATGGAGTGACGGTTGGCTACTCTCAAGCAGGATCTTGGACTCTTCGGCGAACAACGAGTGGTTGCCGACTCCACATGCCCGAAATGCAAGCGGGCGAAAACGCTCGTCAGGTTGCCATCGAACTTCAAATGCGCCGATATCATATGCGATTTTTGCGGGTATCTCGGCCAGGTAAAAGCGAGCCGAGCGAAGCACCTGGATGTCCTTCCGAAAGCCATCCTAGGCGCAGCATGGGGTCCGCAGAGCGACCGCATGCAAGCCGCTATTTATTTCCCATTGTTCGTCGTCCTCGTCGACGACGCGTGGCGGTATTCGATCTTTTATCTCGCGGCGGATCTTCAGACGCCGGCTATGTTCAAGGTGCGAAAGCCCTTGTCCGAAACTGCTCGTCGCGCCGGCTGGCAAGGCTTCGTCTATGACCTTGATGCGGTCAAGGACCGGCTTGTTCGCGTTCGATAGCTACGAACCCCATAGACGGCGCTTCGGCGCCTCTCAAGTGAAAGGGCGCGGTGTGAATCGCGCCCCTTGCCTACTCGATTGACGGTGTCGTCTAGGCGGCCGGCGCATCCTTTCCGGTCAACCCTTTAACGTAGCCTTCAAGGAAGATCGCCCTTTCGAGAATCTCCCGCGTCGACATTGACGCATATCCGCGCCGAGCGGTGCGACCAGTTCACGCTTGCCAATAATCCCACGAAGTTCTGGCGGCACGGTGACGCGCACAACATACCGGCCGCGCTGAAAATGGACGTATTTCATGGTGCACCCAGCCCCGTTTTGTAGCAAGCTTTGTAGTAAACTTTGGGGCTGTAGGCCTTGTGAATCAAGGTTTTATTTATGAATCAAGAGCCTGCGATAGGTCTGGCGGAGAGAGCGGGATTCGAACTTCTGGCGGTGTTTGCCTAGGGATGCCCCGGACTTCTTCAACACTATCCGCGCAAAGCAGGCTATCGCGCAGATACATGGTCGCTTCCGGTGTCAGGTTCAACTGACTACGAGCCGACTTCGATCCCTATAGCTATTCAGGATGTAATGGCTTGGGTCCTTCTTGGCGGCGCTGACGCCGGGCGGGAGGCCCTGAGCCCGAACCACGCGAGATTTGAAAAGTAGGTCAGTGAAACGATTTCAAACACGCATATTGCTCACGATTAGTACCATTAGCCTGACTCGGCCCGGGAGGGACCCCGAAAGAAATACGACAGGACCAAATTATTGCGGTCCAAGCGATCCGGCTGAGTGGTCCAAGCGGATCGATCGCTAACCCATTGATTCGTTGACTAATCCAAGCGGACCGGGCGGTTTCATCACCAAGCCCCACGCGTGGCGCCGCAGCCCTATATTTCCTCTTACTTCTAGTAACTACTTGGACCGCTAGGACCGCCTGGACCAGTCAACAAAATCAATGGCTTATAGGAGCCATCAGCTTGGACCGCAGCCTGGACCAGCCTGGACCGGCATAAGGACATCATCGCGCCCATTCGATTTCCCCGCCAATCTTCTCTTCAAAAGCCTCACGACAGGCATCCAGCGGCGGGATGGTATACTGCCGCTTTCTGCCGTCTGTCCGTGGTCTGAAAATCGCGACGCCTTTGCAGTAGTCCCGCAACGTGGTGCCTAGTTGCTCCTCTGTTGCCGGCCGACCGTCGAAACGCTGCCCCTTCGCCCATTCCTCATAGGTCGTGTAAAGCGTGCTCTTCGCCACCGTGATGGCTCCATCCTGCCAATCGGCAGCATCGTCATCGAAGCCAGTGTGCCCAAGGTCACCCTCTTGCAGGCGCTCATACCACCACGCGGCAACACCTCTGAGGCCGACAGTCTTCTGAGCAGTAAGCGCGGCGGTTTCAGGTGGGGTGCGGACATCGAAGGCGCGTAGGTCGAAGTTCTGAAGGTAGTGCAACAGTGCGGCAGGGCCACCGTCAAACATCTCGGCACGGATGGCGCCGAAGTAGGTCGTGTCCTTTGCCCGTTCGCTGGAAACATCCAGCACAAAATAGCGCCGTTCACCAGGAGTCGCCGGCACTACCCAATCGGCGTTAGACGTGACGAGAATTCGGGCAAAGCTCCGCATTTCCACTGCGTCGATTCCCTTGCGCTCCAGCATGACGGCATCGCGAGTTATAAGGCTTTTCAGGATTCCGTCTGCGGCGTGGTCGCCGGCCCAAAAGCCTTCTTCGAGGTGCAAGAGAAGCGCTTCGGCCATGTGTGCGTTGAACTTGCCAGTTAGATGTTCTTGGTTCGAAAGGGGCACGTGGTTAGCGGGGAAGATCGCGCCGAAATATTCGCCAAACGTGTCTTTGCCCGCACCCTTTTCGCCGCGAAGAATAACAGCCGTTCCAGGCTTTTCCTGCGGCCGTTGTATAAGGTGCGCCATCCACCCGAGGAGCCATCGGTAGTGCGCCTCATTGCGGCCGCAGACAATGTTGCGCAGATGATCGAGATACAAAGCGCACGACTTGGAAAAGCTCGGCTGCACCCCCCACCCACGCCACAGGTTGAGCGAGTCGGGAGTCGCTTGCCCCGGCAGGAAAACAACGTTGTCGTATTTCCGCACCTTGGGGTGCGCGAACCACACACGGGTTAGCGGAACATCATCCTTTTCAATCCTGATTTTGCGATGCGAGTGGTGCTTGTGGAATTCTTCAGGGACCACGAACGAGACCCTTTTACCCGGTCCATGATCGATAGCTATCCGCGACTTGCCACCGACGCGGACCTTAGCCATGGCGCGGTTCAAATAAAGCGGGTCTGTGCAGTCGTCCGGCAGTTCAGGTAGCGGCAGGAGCTCGTCGAAGTCATCCGCTCCCCATCTCGACCAGCAGCCGGCAGCTTCAGCATCGCGAATCAAATGCTCGAAAGTCACCAGGTCTACCCGGTCATCATCTGTCACCGAGTCATAGCGTGCATCGGTCTCTTTCTTACTGTAATGCTCGCACTGGCACGCCCAATCGTGGAAGCGTTGCCGCCCGACATCATTGCCCCTATATTGCCGTGACAAGGCGAAGGCAGCGCGGCTGAATTGTCCCTGCCAATCGGTTCCAATGTTCGGAACGTGACGCATCACCTCATCAATAAACGATTCGCTTAGGTCCAGCGGCTCAGGCGACGGGGCACCGGGCTCGCGCTTGGCCTTGCTCGCTTTCCTTCCGATTGGTGGGATGCCGGTAACGCGGTCGAGATAGCGACCATTGATCAGGCGCACGTCCTGCACAGCGCCGTCGATGCCACCGAAATAATATGTCTGAGAAAGAGTGAAGGACTCGGCGCCTAGTATGCCGCCCAAGGCGCCGTTCAGGCGCGCGCACAGCGCCTCCCGCTCGGCAGGTGCCATGGCAGCCGACAAGGGGCAGAGAACACGCCAACGCGGCGCGGCTTCCGTGTGGCGGGACGATGTATGAAGCAAGGCGGTAACACCAGCAGCGCAGAGTCTGCACTCCGCCTCATCGACGCTGATTTGCCCGTTGTCATAGTCGCCTTCGATGCCTGTGATGGACACCACGTTGTTGTCGCTGCGAAGGCTGCCGTCTGCGGTTCGAACGTTGCCGAACGTCGCCAGTTTCAGCAGCGGCAGGTTCTCTTTTGCCGCGCTAGAGGTGCCGCTAATGCGCTTCGCCAGGCTCGCCAGCGTGTGGTTTTCGGTCGATATGGACTTTGCGAAACGATCGCTGAAAATCGTTATTGTGAACTCGCTCGGCCCATCGCCAAGCAGGTCGGAAAGGTCGTTATCCGATTGCGAAATGCAATCAGAATTTGAATTCGGGACTTGTGCAGCGTCGGGTGAATTGGTATAAAAGGGGGGCAAAACTTGATCCTTTCTTTTGAAAACCGCTTAGGCTCGCAACCGGGCGGTTTTCGCGTTTGAAGATGGCCTCATCATACGGCATCGATGGGCGAATCGGAAGCCTAACCAATTGATTTCGCTTTTCAATTTTAATGTGAAACCGTCAATCTATGGAAGATAGCTGTTGCTAACTTAGGAGGGCGCTCAAATCATTGCGGTTATGGTCGGACACCGCTTTGTCGAGACGGTCGGACCACCACTGCATGAGCCGGGCGCGCTCATCTAGCAGTTGCGCGCGGTGATATGCCCGGCGCGTGCCGCTGCCCGGCAAGCGGTGCGCCAACTGCAGTTCTACGGCGTCTTCGCTCCAAAGCCCCGACTCTGCCGCTTCTGTACTGAACAGCGCGCGGAAGCCGTGCAAGGTGGCAATGTCGTGCCAACCCTTCCGATAGATGACAGAGAGCATTGAAGGCTGACTGAGCGGGCGTTCCGTTCGGGGGCTGCGCAGAATCCATTCAGAATCGCGCGGCAAGGTGGCGAGGATGGCTAGCACTTGGCGCGACAACGGTAGCATGTGATCGGCGCGGGCTTTCATTCTTTCAGCCGGGATGGATAGCGTGCTGCCTCTTATGTCGGTCCAGCGGGCGAAGCGCAGTTCATTCGATCGCAGCGCTGTATGCATCGCCAGTTCGATCGCCTTGCGGATTGTGGCGTCGGCCTCTGCTATGCTGTCCAAGAACCTCCCGACATCGGCGAAGGGTAGGGCAAGGCGATGCCGGACGGGCGGGGCAGGCTGCATCGCGTCCTTAAGTGCATGGGCGGGATCTTGGTCAGCCCTGCCTGTCGAGATGGCGTAGCGGAAAATTGCGCTTAGGGTCTGCCGGGTGCGCTTGGCAACTTCCAAGGCACCCGTCGCTTCGATCGTCCGCAACGCCTCAAGAATAGCCGGCGCTGTGATAGTCGTTATCGGCTTGCGACCCAATGTGGGGAAGATCGCCGACTCGAACCGTTCCAGGACAACCCCCTGATGCTTCTTCGTCCAGCGCTTGCCCCTCACGCTGAGGAATTCGCGCGCGATCGTTTCGAGGGCGTCAGGGGGCAGGGTGTCACCTTCCTTTGCCTCGCGAGGGTCAATGCCTTTCCGTAGCGCCTTCTTGGCACCGTCTCGGAGCCGTCTAGCGTCTGCCAGCGTCACGCCAGGATATGCGCCGTGAGCAAGGGTCAGTTGCTTCCCACCATGGCGGAACGCCTGCCGCCATAGCTTCGAGCCGTTCGGCTGAATCAAGAGGAACAGGCCGCCGCCGTCGCTGAGTTTGACAGGGCGCGGACCAGGCTTTGCAGCTTGGATTTGACTGTTGGTCAGTGCCACGGTGCGTGTCCCTTTTTGTTGGTATCGAGCTGGAGTACCAACAATCGAGACCAACAGCAAGGTAATGGGACTGATCGAATTTGCTCGCCGAAAATGGCCTAAGTTAACTAAATATGTGAAATTATTGCGCTTTCCTCGTCGCGACAAAACGGCAAAATCGATCCTGTCTTAACAGAAGTGTGGCAAATTCTTCTTGTCGAGAAACAGAATGCGGAACTGCTCGCGCTCCTCGAAAGCCATGACCGACCGGCAGTATCCGAGAACCTGCGTCCAGGACGACAGGACCTCGCGGCCTTTTATCTCGCTGCGTGCCGCGCGTTGGGCGGCCGCGGCAACGATCTTCAGATCGAGTGCCACTGCCGGACCGACACCGCTGACCTCCTCAAGCCGCGCGACCGGCGCGCCAAGCACCTCGGCCAGCGTGCCGAAGCGTGCCAGCAATGCCTTGGCGACGGGCTTGGTGTCGGCGCGGAGGATCAGGCGAAACAGCAAGAGCTCCAGCAATTCGTAGTCGGGGAGGGCGTCGGATCCGGCCGCAAACCGTTGGCGCAAGCGGTCGCGATGGCCGAGATAGTGCGGCTTTTCGGGCGACTTATCGACCGGATTGGCTTTTGCGAGCGGTTTTATCGGTGTTTCGGGAAAGAAGATCCGTTCGTTATCGTTGCTGGTCTTTCCCATAGGCCGCCCGCATTTTCTTGACCGGAAAGATCCGGCCCTCGCGCAAACATTATGCTGGCAGGCCGGGGCGGTCGAGGTTTTTTGGCGACAGCGTGAAAATCTCGCATCCGGTCTCGGTGACGCCGATCGTGTGCTCGTACTGCGCCGACAGCGAGCGGTCGCGTGTCACCGCCGTCCAGCCATCCGACAGCACTTTTACATGCGGCCGGCCGAGATTGATCATCGGTTCGACGGTGAAGATCATGCCCGGCCGCATCTCGACGCCCTCGCTGGCGCTGCCATAGTGCAGGATGTTCGGCGCATCGTGAAAGAGCTGGCCGACGCCGTGGCCGCAGAAATCGCGCACCACCGAGCAGCGCTCGGCTTCGGCATAGGTCTGGATGGCGGCGCCGATGGCGCCGGTGCGGGCGCCGGGCCTGATCGCGGCGATGCCTCGCATCAGGCATTCATGCGTGACCTCGAGCAGGCGCTCGGCGGCGCGCTTGATCGTGCCCACCGGATACATGCGCGAGGAATCGCCATGCCAGCCATCGAGGATGTAAGTGACATCGATGTTGACGATGTCGCCGTCCTTCAACGGCTTGCTGTCGGGAATGCCATGGCAGACGACGTGGTTGATCGAGGTGCAGGACGACTTGGTGTAGCCGCGATAGTTGAGCGTCGCCGGCAATGCGCCGTGATCCATGCCAAACTCGAAGACGAAGCGGTCGATGGTTTCGGTGGTGACGCCCGGCGCGACGATCGACACCAGTTCGTCGAGGCAGCGCGCGGTGAGATCGCAGGCCTTGCGCATGCCGGCAAAGCCTTCTTCGCCATAGAGGCGGATCTGGCCGGTGTTTCTGAGCGGTGCCGTGGCGGCTTCGAGATAGGTGACCATTGTGTCCGTCTTGCCGGGTGAAAGGGCCTCTGTTGAGCCCGCGAGAAAAGTCCCTCAGATTTGGCACCGGACGGCCCCAGGTTCAAGGACGAACTGCCGGCGATTGGGCTCAAGCCGGCGATATTCACGCTTTGCGGCTTCATCTTGTGCGTGTCCGGCCCCATGCCGGGCCGTTCGTCCGCACTGACGACATATTTCTGAACAAGATGTGGGCCTGAGCGGAGAGCCGGTCAAAGCAACTTTTTGCGACGAGCGGCGTTGCCGCGGGACCGCGTTCTGGAGAGACAGGAATGGACAGATTGCAATTCGAGGTGCCGGTGCGCATCACGACCGCGCCTGGCCTGCCAGTCGAGGAAATATACAGCGTCGAACAGGCGCTGGATTTCCTGCAAGGCTGGCCGGTTCGCCGCCAGGGCCCAGTCTATCAGGCTGCGTTCAACGCCTGCTTCGGCGCCACCGTCGACCTGGTCGAGACCGAGGAGGCTTGCCGGGCGTTCATGGCATTCTGCCGGGTGAGCCGCCTGCTGGCCAGGGATATGATGGTTCCGCGCAAGCGCGGAGGCGAGGCGAGGGGGCTGAGGGCTTGACGCCGAGCGGGCAAGTCCCAGCAAATTGCTTGATGCATAGCTTGCCCTCGGTGGCAACACCTGTCGGTGATGCTGTGCCAACCAGCCACGAATCGGCTATGCGTCGCGCATGCAGGAAACGTCTCTTTACATGCCGGTGAAGCGGTTTCTTGAGAGTCTGGACTTCACTGTCAAAGGCGAGGTTGGCGGCTGCGACGTCGTTGGACTGCGTGACGGCGAGCCGCCCGTGCTCGTCATCTGCGAATTGAAGCTGCAGTTCAACCTCGAACTCATTCTTCAAGGTGTTGACCGTGCGGCGTCATGCGATGAGGTCTGGCTCGCGGCGAGGATGTCAAGTCGAGGCAAGGGCCGCGAGCACGATCGCCGGTTCCGTGCGCTGTGCCGGCGGCTCGGCTTCGGCCTTCTCGGGGTTGGCTCCGCCGGCAACGTCGAATTGCTGCTCAGTCCGGCCGCCTTGCCGCCCCGGCGAGACCCGAGGCGACGGTCGCGCCTGGTGGACGAGCATCGGCGCCGGCGCGGCGACCCTGTAGTCGGCGGCGGCTCGCGTACGCCGGTCATGACCGCTTACCGGCAGGACGCGCTGGCCTGCGCCGCTGCCATGGTCGACGGCCCAAAACGCCCGCGCGATCTGAAAACCATTTCGCCACGCGCCGCCAATATCCTGCTTCACAATGTCTATGGCTGGTTCGCCAGGGCCGAGCGCGGCGTCTATGCGCTTACCGACGTTGGCCGCGCTGCGCTACAGCGCTGGCCTCAATCGGTTTCATGACGAGGCAGCACGAGTCGTTTGAGCGACTTGCAGCGGCAGGCAGGCAACGACGCCCTCGTCAAGCAACGGAAGAGGGGGAGCGGCTCGCGGCTGCCGGCCGCGCAACCGTGAGCAGAGTCGTCAGCCCCAGCGGCAATGACGGCTGGATGACGGGCTTCTCGCGCTCAGGTTTCTTTAGAATGTAGGGCGCCTTGGCTGTCCTCAACTGCTGCAATTGTTTCCGGGCTTTGGCGCGCAGGGCGGTTTCCGCGGGCGCGGGCGTTTCATTCTCTAGGACCAGCGTGAAAGCCTGGGCCGCCTCATCCGTCCGCTGCAGGGCGAGATGGCTGCGGCCCAGGGCATAACGCGCCAGGATGAGGCCTGGATTGAGGTCCGTGGCTCGCCCAAACGACTCGATGGCTGCGGAGTGGTCGTTTAGCGACTGCTGCGCAATGCCCAGGCAAAGCCAGGCGTTTACAGCTTGCGGCGACATCGCTGCAAGCGCGCCGAAGCATTCCGCAGCCTGACGGTGATCGCCCTTCGCACCCAGAACGTGACCGAGTCCGTACAGAGCCTGATCATGGTTCGGCTCGGTGTTCAGGATCTGGCGATAGACGTTCTCAGCCTGGATGATCCAACCCTTCTTGTGGAGGCCGGCCGCCTCCTGCAACGCGCCGACCAAGGATCGCCTGTCCAGCCGGTCGCCAAGATTCCGGCCGGTTTTGGTTCGCACAAGAGTGCAGTTGATGACGGTGTCGTGGGTGCCGAAGGAATATTTGTAAGGTTCGTTGCCGCGCAGGAAATCGTATGTCCGGAAACCGTTCTCGATCGCGCGGCGGATGCAATAACCGTGCAGGACCAGTCCCGACGGCAGCATGTCGGCCGTCTCGTCGCGGCCGACCATGTGGAACAGCATGCTCTTCTTGACCGGATCGAGGAAGATCGCAAGAGCGCTCAAGGGCCGGTCGCCGTGCCAAAGCACAGGCAGGAACAGCGTGCCCCGTTCGAAAGCTTGCCTGAACAGCAGTCGGTTGCTCTTGACCAGGCCGGAAACCAGATTCCCCTTCCGCGGCGTCCACTTGATGCGCCAGAACTCGAGCAGGATGTCGATATCGCGCTCGATGGTAGAGGCGTCGGCATGCGTTATGCGAAACTCGTCAGAGTTCTCCAGCTTCCGGAGAAATCTCCGCATCTTCTGGCGGGTGTTGGCGCTGAGATTGTGCAGAAGATAATCTTCCCATGAGGACGGGAGATCGATCGCCGGGCATATGCAGTTGTCAACATTGTCAACCTGGTTGACGCGCCGCATCCGACGCATCGTCAGCCGATTGTCGGAAAGCTGCTCCATCAGCCAGCCTGTCCTGCGTTCCGACATCCGCAGGTTTTCCAGATGCAGGCTGGCCCAATGCATCGTCTTCAGATGCTTCGCGAAAACCGCGATTGCCCGGTAGGCGTATTCCGGCGCGCAGAGGATGCCGGTATAATCGGCTGCAAGGTTTCCCCCCATATACACTTCATGGTAGATTTCGCCGGTTTTTTTCCTCATGCTGGTGCGCAGCCGGAGTGGCAGAAGCGCGACATAGGGAGAGCCCGGCGGCCCCTTGCGCGCCGCCAAAATGAACCATTCACCGTCGAAGCGTCGAAGATAGTGGGAAAGAAAGTCCCACGAGACGAAGAAATGCGCGTCGGGATCCCTGGCGTAGAGGTCGTCCCAGTTGTTGCGAAGCCCGTTCAGTTCTTCCGGGCGTGTCAAGACGTCGATCTGCATATTACCCCCCGCCTCTACGATCAGCGCTCATTAAATGCCCTGGCCATGCTGTCCTTGATCGGCTTGGACAGGTAGCTGAAAAAGGTCCGCTCCGCCGTCTGGATGAGAATTTCGGCGGGCATGCCTGGCGTCGGAACAAATCCAGGCACGCGAGCCAGTTCACTGACTGGCAGGTTGACGCGCGCCAGATAAACCTCCTTTTCGGTCGGGCCGGAGGCGTCGGGGAGCGAGTCGGCCGAGACGTAGTAGACTTCCCCGTTCAGAACCGGCGTCGTGCGCGCGTTGAGCGCGACCAGCCGTACCGTCGCCTTTTGTCCGACCTTGACATTGTCGATCTCGGTGCGAGGCACCTGCGCTTCTATGATAAGCGGCACATTCGCCGGCAAGATCTCCATGATGCTCTTGCCGCTCTCGATCACGCCGCCGGAGGTGTGGTAGAATAACCGCACGACAGTGCCCGAAACCGGCGCATTGATCGTCGCTCGGCGCAGCACGTTTTGCGCCTCGCGGGACTGTTCGCGGATGCTGTCCAGTTCGGTTTCAACGCCCTCGAGTTCGTCGAGCGCCGCCTGGCGGTAGGCGTTTTCTGTCTGCCGCATCTCCTGTTCGTGCTTGATGACCTGGGCGCCGGTCTCGGATATCTCGGCTGAGAGCCGCCCCATCTGCCCTTCGGCATCTGCTATGGCGCGCTGAATCGCCTTGATCTCGGTCGCGCGGATCAATCCTTGGTCGAGCAGGGTCTTCTTGCCGGTATACTCCTCGCGTAGCAGACCGAGCTGTATCGTGACCGCTTTCAGCAACTGCTCATAACCGCCCGCCCGGAACTTCAGGGCGCCGATGTTCTGGTCGAGCAATCGGATCTCGCTGCTCATTTTGGTGCGCGAGCCCTCGAAGTTGAGACGCTGGCTATGCACGATCGAAGCAATTTCCGGGTCGTCGCGATTTTCGGTTATTGTGGCCGGGAACTGTATAGTCTCCGCCCCGTGCACCTCGGCGGTCAAGCGCGCCACGATCGCTTCAAGGCGCGCCTGGCGGAAGAACAACTGCCGTTCCTTTGCCCGCGCGGCCGTTTCGTCGAGCAGCACCAATGGCTGATTGGTTACGACATGGTCGCCTTCGCTAACCAGAAGCTGCTTGATGATACCCCCTTCGAGGTGCTGGATGATCTTGTTCTGCCCTGTGGCCACGAAGCTTCCTTGCGCGACGATCGCGGCTGCGAGCGGTGCCGTGAATGCCCAGGTGCCAAATCCGCCGAAGGTGACGGCCATCAGCAGCAATCCGGCGGTCGTCTGCTTCCAAATGGAACGCGGAACGGCGCCATACCATTGAGCGTCTTCGATCTTGGCTATTTCCTTCACGGCCGTTCTCTCTCATTTGACCTGAATATTGGCAAAATGGCCGCCATCGAGGCTCATGCCGCGCGCCGCCAAAGCCTGGAGCACGTCCTGACGCATCCCGAAAAGAGCCACGGTGCCGTTGACGAGCACCAGGATCTTATCCACGGTCTGCAGCAAAGCAGGCCGCTGCGTGATCGTCACCATCGTGATCTTTTGCTCTTTGGCTTGCTGTAGAGCGCGCGACAAAGCCAACTCGCCAGCGGTGTCGAGGTTCGAATTCGGCTCGTCGAGGACCACCAGTTTCGGGCTGCCGAAAAAGGCGCGCGCCAGAGCGATACGCTGCTTCTGCCCGCCAGAAAGCGGCGCGCCATCGGCGGCGACAAAGGTCTCGTAGCCATGCGGGAGCGAGGCGATCAGTTCGTGCACGTCGGCCAGCTTGGCGGCTTCGTAAATTGCGCCATCGTCGACGTCTTCGCGCATTCTGGCGATGTTCGCCTTGATCGACCCCGGGAAAAGCTGCACGTCCTGGGGAAGGTAGCCGATGCTTTCACCAAATTGCCGCTGATCCCAGTTCCGCAGGTCCATCAGGTCGAGCCGCACGCTTCCCGAAGTTGGAAGGATCGAGCCGACGAGCATTTTGCCCAGGGTCGTTTTTCCGGCGCCCGAATTGCCGATGATCGCCAGCGAGTCTCCGGCCTCCAGGCCAAAGCCGATGCCATTGAGCACGACACGTTTGGTTCCTTGCGGCACGAACAGCAGCCGCTCGACATCGAGGCGCCCTTCCGGACGCGGCAGCTTCAGGCGTTCGAAGTTCAGCGGGGATTCCTTCAGCAGCGCACTGATGCGGCCAAAGGCGGCGCGTGACTGCACAACCTGGTTCCACCCTTCAATCGCACCCTCGATCGGGCCAAGTGCGCGACCGGCAACGATTGACGCGGCGATGACCATGCCACCCGTGACCGAGCCTTCGATGGCCAGGTAGGCGCCCCAGCCGAGCATTATGACCTGGGTCAGCAGCCGGACGCCCTTGGAAAGAGAAGCAAAGGCTATGTTTCGGTCCTGAGCTATGACCTGCCATTTGAGCGAGTTGCCGGTATCCTTGCCCCAGATCCACACGGCTTCGGGGATCATCGCGAGCGCGTTGATGATCTGCGAGTTGCGCGACATCGAATCGACGTGGAGGTTGGCTTTGGTTTGGCTTGTGTTGGCCTCGCCAAACGGCTTGGCGGTTGCGCGCTGGTTGGCGAGCGTGATGGCCAGCAGCAGCAGCGCCGTCGCCACGACGATAAAGCCGAGGTCGGGGTGGATCAGGAATATCGCCAGCATGAACAACGGGGCCATCGGCGCATCGAGAAGAGACAGCAACGTGCCGGACACCAGAAACGTACGCAGCTGCTGAAGATCCCCCAGCGTCTGATATTCGCGCCCGTTGCTGTGCAGTGAAGCCCTGGCGGCTGCGCTGAGGATTGGTCCGCCCAGTTGGGCGGCGACCTCGACCGCTGTGCGCATGAGGATGAAGCGCCGGATGGCGTCAAAAACCGACTGCAGGATGACTGCGCCGACGATCACGATCGTCAGCATCACCAGGGTGTCGACCGAGCGGCTCGTCAGCACGCGATCCGAAATCTGGAAGAGGTAGACAGGTATCGCCAGCACCAGCACGTTGGTCGCGATCGTGAAGATCATCACCGCGATGAGGTTCTTCTTGACCGCGCGAAGGCCGGCTGTGAGGCTTGCCGAGAGATCGACTGGGCCGAGACGCTTGTGGAATGCGCCGCCGCCGCCGCCATTGCCGCCGCCACCGCCGCCCCCCTTGCCGGTTCCGGTCGGGCCGCCGCCGCCAGGCACTTCCCGGGCAAGCAAGGGACCGCGGTCGCCCTCGATTGTCACGCCGGGCAGAACCGGCTTGTTCTTCATATCCTGCGTGGGCGGCTCTACTCGCGCGCTTGGCTGGTCCTGCTTCCCTGGCGCGTCCTTCGGCGCGTTCGGCGTCTTGCGTTCCAACATTTCCGGCTCCGGCTTGCGCGCCGGTTCTTCCTTTGGTGGCAAGGCGCGCTGGGCCGGCTCGGAGATCGGAGGGCTTGGCGGCCGGATCTCCTGCGTGGGCGCCTCTACTCGCGCGCTCGGCTGGTGCTGCTTGGCGGGCGCGTCCTTCGGCGAGTCCGGCGTCTTGCGTTCCAATATTTCCGGCTCGGGCTTGCGCGTCGGTTCTTCCTTTGGCGATACGGCGCGCTGGGCCGGCTCGGAGATCCGAGGGCTCGGTGGCCGCATCTCCTGCGTGGGCGGCTCTACTCGCGCGCTCGGCTGGTCCTGCTTGCCGGGCGCGTCCTTCGGTGCGTTCGGCGTCTTCCGTTCCAGTATTTCCGGCCCGGGCCTGCGCGCCGGTTCTTCCATTGGCGCTACGGCGCGCTGGGCCGGCTCGGAGATCCGAGGGTTCGGTGGCCGGATGGGGTCGGGCCTTCTCATGCTGTCTGCGGCTGGAGCAGTGGGCGTGGCCGGCGACGGAGCCGAAGGCGCTTTTGCTTGCGGGGAGGGTGGTTGCACCTCGCGTTGCGGAGCGCTTCTATCACCAGGTAAAGGCGCGGTTGAAGGGCGCGCTTGTTCGGTGACCCTGGCTTGTTCGGTGACCTTGGCTGGCGTCGTTTCGCGAAGCGATGTTGGCGTTTCGGCTGGCCGGGCGTCCACTATGCGCCACAATTCGGCAACGACATCGTCCAGTTTTTCCACCGAACGATCGACCGCCTTGCTGTGACGAAACCAAGTCTGTGCAATCGGCTCGGCGGCGCTTCGCCCGACTGCTTCGCCGCCGTCATCCGGCCGATCCCATTCTGGTTCTTGGACGAAAGCGCGCCCGGTTTGATCGCGATCTTCGGTCATTGCTGCCACCCCGGTTCGAAAATCACGCGAGAACGCTTTGCATCGGATCGGAATAGGTCTCGGGCACGAGCGAGGGATACGGCACGTTTTGAGAGGCTTCCGGCGCCAGCATATCGTCATCGAGGAAAGCGACCGCTTCATTCACCAGCACGTCGGGATTCTGGCCGCCAAGATCGGGGCCGGTGGAAATCAGCTCCGCCTGGATGAGGATCTCGTCCGAATAGATGCCGCCGCCTACATAGGTCTTGCCGGTGGAATCCACGTCGGCAATGTAGGCATAATTGACCAGCGAGTTGGTTCCTGTCGAAATTGTCCAGTCCGCCTCCGGATGCGCCAGCGCATTCATGGCCAGGGCCACCTGATCGCTGTCACCAAGAATGGTGGTCTGTTTGATGTATTGTAGATTGAGGATGTCGCCGGAGATGTAGAGCACCCGAATCGCCCCGATGCCCGCGAATGCGCCATCGTTCAGTATGTCGGAAAGGTCACCGTTGCCGTTCTGCAGGCTTTCACACGCCTTGCGATAAGCTTCAGACATCGCCTCGAAGCGATCGCCGGCGCCGTAATTGACGATGTTGGCCTGGTTCCAAAGCAGATTGTCGCTGGTCGAGGCCGCGCCTTCGCCGGTTGTATGGAAACCATCGACCGCGCCGATCAGGTCGTTGTCCAGCAGCACGTTCAACTGATGGATGATGTTGGCGTCGTAAATGTTTCCGCCGACTACGATCAGGTCGTAATTGAAGCCCAATTCGTCCAGCGAAATCTCGTTAGCCGCCGTGTTGGCGCCGGCTGTCACCAGCGTCTTGACTCCCGATGACGACAAGACGGAAACGTCATTGTCCATCATGAAGGCGTATTGCTGGATCCAGTTCATGATGAGCAGGTCGCCTTCGACCTCGGTGACAACCCAGTGCTTGGGAAAGTCACCCTGCTTGGCCTGCGACGCCGCAGCTTCCGCCGACGGATCGATGCGCTTGAACATCGCGATATTGAAGCCTTGGGTCGGATCGGTCGCGTTCAGGCCCCAACCGTTGATGGAGGAACTGACGAGGTCGCTGTCGCACGCGACATTGATCTGAATGATCGCGTTGAGCTCGACATGGTCGCCCATCACCGCGCAAACCGGCGACTGCAGCCAATTGTTGGCCATCGCGACGCTGTTGACGAGGAGATTGCCGCCGGCTTCCAACTCGACTGAAACATCGATGTCGATGCTGCCGGACCCAGGCGTGTAGGAGGGTTGCTCGGCCTCTTCTTCCTCGTCCTCTTCCTCATCGGCTCGACGGTGCTTCTCCGGGAGGTGATCGTCGAGCTTGGGCGCTTCGTCCACGGACTGCCCATTGACGTAAGTGCCTTCGATGACGTCAGCCTTGACGACGAAAACATCGGCTTCGCCATCCGTTTCCTCCGCATAGCCGTTGAGCCGTTCGCCGGCTGTCTTGATGACAGCCACTATCTCCTCGGACGAACCCGGCATTTCCAGATCGTCGATCGGCGACAGATCCGCCGCCGCGCCCAGCAAGGTCGCCATTTCGGCAGCATGGTCCGCTGCTGCGGGAGAGAATTTCAGGCCATGTCCGCCAGCGCCTGTATAATCGTTATCGGAGAGCCGAAGCTCCTGATTGATAAGGACCGCCACCGAGCCAGGGGGCTCGATATGGGGCAGGATCAGGCGTGAAGGCGCACTCCCCATCGGCGGCGCGTCCGGGTGGAACAGGAAACCTGGATAGGCGACGTCCGGCTGCGGGATCGCGGGGATGTCTGGAGGAACGAATTGGAAATCCGACCAGGGTGTCGTCAGGACAAGTTTTGGTGGAACTGGCGAATACTCGATGGAGGGAACGAAATCCTCCAGATTGTATCCTGCCTCGATGTTGACCGTTTGACTGGCAAGCTCCGGCGTTTCTTCCTCGACCGCCTGGGCCGCCTTGAATTCGTCATAGGCTTTCCTGAGACGGGCTTGCTCCAGTGTGATTTCAAAGAGTCCCACAAAGTGGCTGATCGCCTCGGTGATCTTGTCCATATACACGGAAGTTTCCTCCGGTTTTCGAGATCATCCGCGCCCTTGCCGGGTCGCGCTTCTCTTCTCTGGTTGGGAAGACTGCGCGGGGTTTTCCCCCGCGCAGTCCCTTTTTTGCAGGTCTCGCTCGGCGAGACCGGCCACGCCAGTTATGTCGCGTCGTCTTCGCCAACCACCGAGCTGGTGAGGTTGCCGCCCACTACAGTCATGTCGACCGAGTGGCCTTGCAGGTTGGCGCCCATCACGATCTGCTGGTTGAAGCCGTTCATGTCGATGGTGCCATTGGCGTTGGCCTGGCTGATGGCTTCAATGTGCTGGTCGTGGCCGATATTCGACCCCCAGCTGCCGCCGCCGCCGCCATCGCCAGCCGCGCCGCCGGTCGCAGTCGCTGCGCCGCCGTTGCCGCCAGCACCGCCCGTGGCGTCGCCGCTCCAGGCATAGCCACCGTCCGCTCCGTCAGCCCAAGCGCCGCTGAGAGCAACTGCGCCCGTTCCACCGGTCGCCGTCGAAGCGCCGCCGGTCGCATCGCCGCCAGTCGCGTCGCCGGCCGTGGCCGCACCGCTGGTGGCTGCGCCACCGGTGTTGATGTTGCTCGCCACGCCGCTGCCGGCTCCGCCGCTGCCGGCACCGCCGGTTGCGTCGCCGCTCGTGCCAGCCCCACCCGCACCGCTGGTCGCGCCGCCGCCGGCGCCGCCGACGCCAGAGCCAGAGCCAGTGCCGGAGCCGGAACCCGAGCCAGCGCCGCCGGTCGAGCCTGCGCCGCCGCCAATCGAGCTTGCAGCACCGCCATCGACATCGGCGAAGTTGCCGGCATTCGCGCCGCCGCCACCGCCGCCGCCGCCGCCGCCGCCGCCACCACCGGTGTTACCGGCATCGGTGTCGCCATTCGCGGCGATCGGGATAGCTACGGCGACGTTGTCATCGCTTTTGTTCCCACCCCAAGAGGGATCGTTGTCGCTGCCAGCCTCGGCATCGTCCATCAGCGCCAGGGCGACAGGTACCGCGGTCGAGTTGCCGCCGTTGCCGCCATTGCCGCCGGACCCGCCGTCGCCGCCCTTGGCGTCGGCAAAGCCAAGCGCGCCAGCATCGCCGCCCTTGGCGTCGGAATCGCCGCCGTCGGCCTTGGAGTCGCCGCCGACGCCGACGCCCAGGCCGAGGCCCAGACCGAGCCCGACGCCGTCGCCGCCGTCGCCGCCCTTGGCGTCGCCGCTGTAGCCGCCATAGGCTTCGCCGCTGTCGCCGTCGCCGCCCTTGCCGTCACCGCCGAGGCCTGCGCCGACAGCCACGCCGGTCGCGTCGCCGCCCTTGGCGTCGCCGCTAACCGCGATCGGCACGGCGTCGCCGCCATAAGCGCTGCCACCGTCTGATTTGGCGTCAGCGGAGCCGACGACAATCGGCACGCTCACCGCCACACCGCCGCCCTTGGCATCGCCGCCCTTGGCGCTGCCGGTATCGGCATCGCCGCCCTTGGCGCCGAAGCCACCGAAAGCGACCGAATCGCCAGCATGGCCGCCGTCGCCGCCGGCATCAATGCCTTCCTCGGACTTGGCGTAACCACCCTTGGCGTCGCCCTTGTTGCCGAAGTAGCCGTTATTCTGGACCGTCGCGCTGCCGAGATAGTCGTTGTCCTTCATGTCGCCGGTCTGGTTGATGATGGTGGCGCTGTGGCCATTGCCAGCGCCGGCAAACGCGCCGTTCAGGACGTCCGAGAAGCTGACGTCATCGCCCGGATCGAAGCTGATGTCGCCGTCGCGGCTGAACATCATGACGCCGCCGAGGCCGACATTCACGTCGTCGAGGTCAATGAAATCGTCGTCCTGCTTTCCGTCCGACGTCGCGCTGGCGCTAACATTGGCGTTAACATTGGTGTTAACGTTGTTGGTGTTGGTGTTGGTGTTGGTGTTGTTGCTGCTGTTGCTGCTCGAATTGCTGTTGTTATTGCCGTTATTGTTGGTGTTGTCGCTGGTCGAATTGGCCGTAGCGTCGCCAATGCCGATGCCAGCTCCGACACCCACACCTACGCCGACGCCTACACCGGTGGCGTCAGCGTCGCTCTTGGCGTCAGCGTCGGATTTGGCATCGGCTTTGGCGTCGGCGCTGGCGTCGCTCTTGGCGTCGGCGCTGGCGTCGCTCTTGGCATCGCCATCTCCGATATCGATTACGGTGTCGTCATCGGAGACATCGCCGATGAACTGCCAACCGGTGTTGGAGTTATTGCTGTTGCGAGTAGTCATTGTCGTTCCCTCGGTTAGAGGCCACGACAACCGAACCACATTCAATCTGACGTGGTCTTGGGCTGCTCGCGGCCGTTAAGTTTTCTCGGTAAGAGGCCGCGACAACCGAACCACATTCAATCTGACGTGGTCTTGGGCTGCTCGCGGCCATTAAGTTTTCATGTGGTTGGTTTTGGATCGCCTGCGCCTAGGGGACTAAGGCCGGAGATCCGGTCATCGTCTGTTTTTATGGCGTCACCTCCCTCTGACGGGGGAGCGAGGCAGCCAGATTGCGCACGAGTTACCGCCTGCGCCGCCCAACGGTGCGGTCGCTCGCTGCTCTCGTGATCTCTGGATGTTCCCCAAACTCCCAATACGGAACATTGGAAGTCTGTGACCGTCAGCCGTAAATTGAAAGCTGATAGTTGGAGCTAGCCCGTTTGGGACGATCTGCTCGCCATGAAGGGTTAAATCCTGGGCGGAAAACCGGGTCGGTAGCAATGGTGATTGGCGGACAGTTGCGCGCCGCGCCGCTGCCAGCATAGGGTTGCCTAGCAATTGCCTAGCTCGTCAGGACTATATTTTTTCGCCTAGTTTTGAGTTAGGAAGTAGTTAACGTGTGTCGTCCGGGTTAGGGGTTCCCGGCCTTTAGTGAGGTTAGTAGACAGGTGGGCCATGAATGGGGTGGATGGGGTGGAGGCGAGCGGACGAGGTCGAGCTGATTCCGCCGATAGAGAATCCTGGGCCCGACGAACCTTGCTGTTCATCGCCCCTGACGACACGATCTCCGAGAGCCTGGTGCATGCCGTCGAAAGGGAATTCCCGTGGATCGGGGTTGAGCGCGTTCGCGACCTGTCCGCCACCTGGACGGCGTTCGAACCTTCGGTTTCCCTTATTCTGATCGATGCGGTGTTTCTGAGCGAGATCGATTCCTGTTCCGCCCAGCTGGCCCGCTTCCACCCGGCAGCCATGACCGCTGTGATGCAGGACGACGGCAGGAGGCCGCTTATCCCCGATGAGGTCTTTGCGTCGCGAGTGGTGCGCGGCGTGCTTCCCATGAACCTGAAGCTGGATGTGTGGCTTTCCGTGATCAGGCTCATGCTGCGCGGAGGCGAATATTTCCCCTTGGCCATGTTTCAGCCGTACCTGAACAACGGCATGCCCCATAGCGAGGCGAAGGAGTCGAAGCCCGCCATCAAACGGCAAGCCGCACTCGAGGAGTCTGGCCAACTGACATGTCGAGAGATTCAGATCCTGGAGATGGCGTCGCAGGGACTTCAGAACAAAACCATAGCCGCCGCACTTCGCCTTTCCGAACACACCGTCAAAATTCACATGCACAACGTCATCAACAAGCTGGGCGCCCACAACAGGACTGAAGCCGCAGCCCTTTTTCATGCCCGACGGGTTGCGGCCGCTGGAATGGTTCCCAGTGCGGATCGCCCGGTGATCTCAACTCTCACGTGAGCAGGTCGATGCCACGCTTCCAGGAGATTTTACTGCTTGTTGGTCAATTGAACTACACATGGACCAACACAGAAAGCTTGCTGATCTACCTGATTGCCGGTCTGGCGAAAGTAGACAAGGAGACTGCGATCGTCATTTTCCTGACGCTGAACACCACGCGTGCACGGATCGAGTTGGTCGAGCGGTTGGCGAAGATGGCGGGAACACCGGTCGAATGCCGACGCCAGGTCCTGGAGATTGCCAGTCAGCTTACCCGGCAGGGAAAGCTGCGCAACAAGTACAGCCACTGCATCTATTCGTTCGACGAAACGGGAACGCACGCGAGCACGCAACTCATGCGCATCTTCGACAGCAAGGATGCAATCAAATATGGGAAGATCGAGGAGCTCGACGATTCCGAGATGAAGCGGATCAGCGCCTCCATCCAGGCGATCAGCGCAATCAACAAGGACATTTGGCGGGTCGTCGAAAGCCATTCCTTTCCGCATTGAACGCCTGTCGCTGTCCTGTGACGCGCGCATCGAGGTTGACTAGGCCACGATCGGGCCGCCGTGACGTCTGCGTGGACGCATTAACGCGCAGAACTGGAACTGGTAACGGTCGCGGAGAACCGTCGGGCAGAGGACGCCAGATGGAAGATAGATCTGGTTTGCGCCGCGGCGAAATTGCCGCGGATTGATCAAAGCACGGGTGTCAGGTTCTTATCCGCGTCCACTTGCCATTTTCGGACTGGGACTGCCGAGCAAAATAACGGTACGACGTCCGTGACCAATTCCTGATCGCGCCCGTCCTGTTGTCCAGCACCAGGTCGCCCTTGCTGGTCCGCACCGTCAGGACCGTATGACCTGCGCCGCCAAGCGTCGCAACGGTCAGCAACAGGGCGGATGCGGGCCAGCCGCGTTTCAACAACTCGGCTTTCTTGAGGATGGCGAAATCCTCGCAATCGCCTTCGCCGGTCGGCAAGCCCCAAACGTCGGCTCGGCCTGCGGAGTCTCTGTCGCCTCTCTCCTTGATGCGGCGATTGACCGAACTATTCACGCTCGCAAGTTCCGCTTCCAGCCTCGGCGTGAGTTCGACCGCTTTGACCTTGCCGCGGGTGCTGCAGAGCGCCGGATCGCTGGCGCAGAATTTGTAGAAGGCGGCCGGTGCAAAGGCGTAGCCCTGCGTGGCCATCTTCGTTGCTGTTCCAGTGGTTTGATTGCTGCAGCCGGCCAGCGAAATGGCCGCCGCGAGAAGCGCCGCTGAACGATTCACTTAGTGTCCCCTTTAGTAGGTCATCATAATGTTGAAGGGGGTTGGTAAATCAACCCTGAGAATCGCAATTGCGCAGGAACAAATTGTTTGCCATACTTAACAAAGTGTTACCGATGGTCGGCAACATTGACCCTTCGCGCAACCAAAGGGGACGGGAGCGCCTTTTTTCCCTCAAAAGGAGGAAGAAATGCACCTGTACCCTGAGGTATCGAGCACGATTCTAAGAATACTGCTCCTTTCATCCGCCGCCTTCACGGTGGCAACGATCACACCGGCAACCGCGCAGCAGAGTCCACGTCCGCGGCTTGCGGCTGCACAGTGCCAACCTCTCACTGAGGCCAATTTCGCGCTTTGCTGTATTGCAGCCAACCGCACCAGCATTCTTTCCGCCGAACAGATCGACATGTGCCCGCCGATTACCACGGCCCTTGTCGCCGCCGCCTTGAACGATGGCGGTGACGGCGATGGCGATGGTGATGGCGACGGTGATGGCGACGGCGACGGTGATGGCGACGGCGACGGTGATGGCGATGGCGACGGCGATGGCGATGGCGACGGCGATGGCGACGGCGATGGTGACGGCGACGGCGGCGGCGGCGGCGATGGCGGCGGCAGCGGCGGCAGCGGCGGCAGCGGCGGCAGCGGCGGCAGCGGCGGCAGCGGTGGCAGCGGCGGCAGCGGCGGCAGCGGCGGCAGCGGCGGTAGCGGCGGCAGCGGGGGTGGCGGCGGCGGCAGTGGCGGCAGCGGCGGTGGCGGCGGCAGCGGCGGCTAACGACCTACCAGATATTCGCTCGATAGCCGCGAAGGTGAGCGTCTAAAGACGCTCACCTTCCGTTTGGGATACTGAACTGGAGGGCCGGCGCGAGGCTGACTATCGGCCGCGAAGCTATCTTCACTCCTCCGCGCCGGGCTTCGTCGCAGACCGGCCCTTCAATTGCAGCGACAAACCAGGATCTTCACGGCTCTCTACGCTCATTTGGAGCCCGGCCCTACAGCCGAGGCCGTTGCCACCGCATAGACCCTGCCATTACAGTCGACGGTTGAAGAGCAGCCAAAAACTCGATCAATCTCGGCGAAACCATGTCCGCCCACCGGATTCGAACCTCCAAACGCCTCATGCCGAAGACGAACTTTCATCCCGCCGAACGGTCTCCCGAACTGCGGACGATCGTGTCGTTGCCGGAGGAGATGGCAAGGATCCGAGATTTGGCGGAAGCCTGGATAATCCGCAATATTGGAAAAAAGGGCCTGTTTACCTACAGTATCAATCCGTATACGGGCGAGAGATCTGAAAAAAACAATGAACTAAGACAGCTTATGTCATCGCGCACGTTGGCGGAAATGAGCGTAGGAAATCTCTCGCTTCGCCCTGTTCATCGCCGGAATTTGTCATTCATCATGAATACATGGTATCGGGAAGAGGGTGGTATCGGTTATATTGAATATGATGGCAAGTCAAAGCTCGGGGCAAATGCGATGCTGCTTCGCACATTCGCGGCAAGTCCTCATTTTGAACAGTTCCAGTCAAAGGCCAGTGCGGCCGCGGAGGGCATCCTTGCGCTCCAGAATGCAGACGGGTCCTTTCGCCCTTGGCTAAAGGAGCCGAATTATTCCTTCGACGCAAAATACCTCTTAACATTTTATTCAGGGGAAGCGCTGGTTGCTTTGCTCGAATATTATATCCGGACTGGATTAACCCGTTATTTCGACGAAGCGGCGCGCAGTGCAGAATTCTATTTAGAGGAATATGTCCGCAATATCGCAGATAATTATTACCCGGCATACGTGCCTTGGCACACCATCGCTTATCGGCATCTATATGAGTTGACGAAAGCCGATAAATTCGCCGAGGCGGTGTTTACTCTGAACGACAAATTGCTTGAACTTCAGGACCGGTCGTACAGGATTGGACGATTCTTCAATCCAGCAACCCCTCAGTACGGCCTTCCGCACGCGTCCTCGGACGGAGTTTATACCGAGGGGCTGGTTTATGCATTCGAGATGGCGCAGCGGACAGGGGATGAGGTGAGGGCAGGGCAATACCTTGACGCTATTATGCTCTCGTTGAAAAACATCGCATCCTTGCAGTATAGAGAAAAACTGGATGAATCTTCTCTTCCCTTATATGCGTACCGAGGAGCCATCAGGACCAATGCAGAGAAAAATAGGTGGGCTCGCATAGACAATGCCCAGCATACGATAGACGCTATCCAGGCCTTGGGGAATTTTCTCGGAAGCAAGCAGGCTTGTACATTCGAGCCGGGGCTTTGACTCCCGTCAAAGGATAGCCGGGAGCCCCGAACTGCTCCTGCGTTTCTTTGACGGGCAGTGCGGCCAGCATCCCAATCTGGATCTGTACCATTTCGACCTTCAACGCCACCCAAAATATTGCCCGTGGTTCTGCTTGACCGGCCCAAGCCATGATGCAAGCATGGGAAAGCGTTTTGAACACATCAGGCTCATAAATGCCGACGTTGGAATACCTGTTGACCCCATCGCCGGAAGAGCTCGCGCAAACCCATGTGCTGTTTTTGGCGCGTCATGCCCTCGACTCTAGCCCGGAGCGCAGGGCCAAGTACGGCTACCACGTCGTCTACCATGCCATCATGCTCGAAACGCTGCGCGGGCTGGGTTTCAGGGTCACGCCGGCGAGCGAGCACGAGGTGCTGTTCGGGCCTCTCGACTTCGATTTCCTCTATGCCATTCACTCGCATGCGATATTCGATGGTCACGAGCTCCTGGCGCCGGCAATCGCGGCCTATCGTGGCGTCCCCTGTCTCGGCGCATCGGCGTCAAGCCGGGCGGTCTCGGAAGACAAGGTATTGGCCAAGCAACTGGCTGCTTCGCTGGGGCTCGATGTCGCCAAGCACAGGATCATGCAGCCCGGTGAGGTCAGCAATGACAAGTTCAGCCTGCCCGGTTCGTGGATTGTCAAGCCGCGAGGGGGTATCGCTTCCGACGCAATTGTAAAGGTCGAGAATGAAGCGGATTGGCGGGATGCGCTGACAACCATCTCGGATCCGCGTCACGGCGGCCGTGAATTCATTGCAGAAGAGTTTGTCCCGGGCCTCAATCTGACGGTTCCAATTGTCGAGGGCTTCCCCCCGGGTTCATTGGCGGTCTTCGAGGAGAGCGGCCGCCCTGGCGACAATGTTCTGACCAATGAAGCAAAGCGAGGGCTCAACAGTTCCTACAAGTCCGCTCCTTACGACGGACCGGGAGCCGAGGAGGTTTCGGAGGCAACCGCGCGAATGGTGGCCGAGATGTCGCCATTCGACTATGCCCGCTTCGACTTCCGTTATGATCCCGACACGCGGCGGACCGTTTTCATCGAAGTGAACATCGCCTGCAACATGGCGCCGGCCTCGGCGGTCTATCGTTCGGCCGCCCTGCATGGGATCAAGTATGAAGAACTGGTGGGACATGTTTTGACGCACAGTCTCAGGCGTCAGAGAAAGCGGCAAAGATAACCGCAACGCTCGATAAGGCACTTCAGTGATGGTCAGCGCATGCAAATCGATATGGTCGACAAATTCGAAGCGTTGCAGCCGCTGAGAGAGAATTGGGACCGGATATATGACTCCGATCCGGAGGCGAACTTCTTCCTGTCGTGGCCATGGATGTCGAATTGGCTGCGACGCCCAAATTGGGTGATTTTGGCCGCGCGGTTTCCCGGGTCGAACGAGTATGTCGCCTTCTTCCCTTTGCAACTCGTCACCTGGCTCGATGAGCAGACGGGCTTTTATAGCAGCATAAGGATGGCCGGCTCGTATTTCGCCACCTATACGGGCTTCATCTGCGTTCCCGAATTCGAAGAGCAAGTCATTTCGTCGTTCGCCGATCGCCTGCAGGCGCTGAATTGGACAACGTTACACTGCGACGACATTTCGATATCGGCCAGGCGCCGTCAAATGCTGCTTGGAAGCTTTTCTGACAGCGATTTTGTGAAGGAAAAGATTGAACGACGTCGCCATACAACCCGAACAGGCGAAAATATAAATCATGACATCTATATGTATGTCGATTTGCCAGCCGATTGGGACGAATTCCTGGATGGCAACCTTGGCTCAAAAACCCGTCGTGATGTCCGCCATTTTCTTCGTCAGGTCGAAAATAGCGGAGAATACCGGATAAGTTTGGCAGACTTCGAGACAATCCAAAGCGACCTGGAGGTTTTCTATCAACTTTGGCTTGCGCAGTGGGAGGCCAAAAGCCGCGTCTATGCTCAGGGTGTTATTGCCAACTGCCGCCATATGTTACTTGAGTGCCACAAGGCGGGTGTGCTGTTCGCGCCGGTATTGTGGAAAGGCGATACTCCATTAGGAGTGCACATTGCGTTTATCGACAGGTCGAAGCGTTCACTCGTCTGTTTCCTCGTCAGCCGCAATCTCGCAATTCGGAAGCCTCCACCGGGCTTGGTGCTTCACGCCTACAGCATCCGTTGGGCAATTCAAAACGGCCTCAGGACTTACGATCTTGGCACTGGAGATTTTTCGTACAAGTACAGTTTCGGATCGAAGGAGCGGCTTGTAGAGGGTGTCCGGATCGACTCCACCAACAGCCGCGGAAACAGGCTGGATCGAAGAAGCCTTCCTTCAGTGATTTCGTCGGTGCGAAAGCTGCGTCAGGAGGGGAAGTTCCATCTGGCGGAGCGCGGTTGCAGGCAGGTGCTCGAGACTGAGCCGAGCAATCTGGAGGCGCGCCGGCTTCTGAACGAGCTTGTGGCGGCTAGGCGGATTGAGGAGCAATTTGCGCGTGCCTTGCAATGCCATCGGAGCAAGCAATTTTTGGATGCCCAGAGGATTTATCTGCAGGTGCTCGCAGCAAATCCCCGGCATTACGACGCTAATTGTCTGTTGGGCGTTCTATGTCTTCAGGCCGGTCGGTATCAGGCAGCGGACACCTACCTGGCTCGCGCCACCGAGATCAATCCGAAAGCCGCAGCTGCGTACAACAACAGGGGGCATGCCTTGCGCGGCCTGAAACGGTATGACGAGGCTCTCGCGTGCTACGAGAAAGCCATCGGGGTGAAACCCGATTTCGTGCAGGCAATGAACAATCGGGGGGTGACGCTGCGGGCGTTGGGGCGCATTGATGAAGCACTCGCCAGCTTTGACGAGGCGCTGACGCTCAAACCGGACTTTGCCAAGGCCTTGTCCAATCGCAACCAGTTGCGTGTGCCCCTGCCGAGCGACCGTTTGTCCATTGCCGATGATGTGGACACGTTAGAGTAAAGCGCACCGCGTTTTGCATCTGGTCAAGGACAGGAATGGCCGGGTAAACCGTCGACCTGCTAACCTTTCCACTCCATCGATAGCCCATGCGGATCGCAGACCGCGAGCGTTTTGACCCTGCGCTCGCCATTGAAGTATCTGCTGACCTTGAGAGGATTGAACGTCTCAGTGGGGTTGGGGTGTGCGACCTCGCCTTCCACGGTGACGCGCCAGACCGGCGCCGTCTTGCTCGCCTCCAACAGGATATCGTTTATGCGTCGGTGTTGATCGCCGGAAAGCTGATAGCCCATTATCGTGTGATACACGCACCGGGCTTGATAAGGCGGAATCTCCGCCAGCGCAGAGGCCAGGTTCAACACGGCGTCGCCGCCTCTGATCCGGGGCGGATGCGCGGCGGCGACCTTCAAGGCGCCATCCAGTTTTGTAAGCCGGTCAATGCGCTCGGGCCAGACAAGCGCCTTGAGCCACCGACGTTCATTTTCATCCCGAACATCGGTCGGATAAAGTTCGAGGCCGATCCTCGATGAAACGGGGGGCGGGAACATCCCCAATACAGGCACGCCAGGCCCTTCAAGGATGCAGGAAAGGACAAAATCCGCATCGGTCCACCGCTCCAGCTTCGGAGCGCCTTGCTCGTCCGTATACCGATATCCATAGCTGTCGAAGTTCAGGTTCAGGCCGGCGCTGGATCCGATCTCGACCAGGCCAAGGGGAGCGGCGGCTTCGCGCGCAACCAGATCGAATGCGGGCAGCAGCAGCGCGCTGCGGCCAGCCTCGTTGGTGTTGGTGGCGCGCTTCGCGATGATGTCGACGAGTTCGGCTTCGTGGGCACCGCAAAAAGCGGCGAAAAGTTCGAATGCGCGATCGTCGGCCGGCCGCGTTCCGCCCAGACTCGGATAATAATCCTTGAGAGGATGGTCGACGCCGCCGAGCAGGAGATACTGTACCGCGCCGAAGACAAGGTTCGCCGCCGGCTGACCCTTCCTGCGCCCCGCCGCCAGGCGCTGCAGCGCGACATTGTCCGCAATCCCAAGCGACAGCTTTTCATAGAGGGGAGAGCCGCCACGACGAGACTCGTTGGCAAAGAAGCGGTAATAGTGAGCGCTTGTTTCAAACACCACCATAGCACGTACCTAGCGGGCAATAGATGTCTTGGATGTGGATTCCACCTGTAGTTGCCTTAATGCTTTCGGCCCAGCGGGTCAAGGAACCGGGCGAACCATAGAGGTTTTCGAGCATACATTCCTGAGAGACTGGCGGATGAACGAAACCGTGGATGATACACCTTCGGGATATACTGTCATTGATGGCGCCTTTCGCGACGAATCGCGCAGCCGTTCGGTGCCCTACCGGCTTTATGCCCCCGCTCCCCTCTCTGGCGCTTCCCCGGTGATCCTTGTGTCGCATGGCATTGGCGGATCGCGCGAGGCGATGCCTTACCTCGGGCGGCGCCTGGCGCAAAGCGGCTACGTGGCGGTGCACCTGCAGCATATCGGGACGGACAGTTCGATCTGGCAACAGGCAAACTCCCTTGCGGAAGTCTACCGATTGCTTCGTGAAGCCATGTGGGACGCCAATGCTGCGCGCGCGCGATTTCAGGACGTGCCCTTTGCCCTGCGCGAGCTTGCGCGCATGAACGGCGAGGGGCGGCTCGCCGGCCGCCTGGATTTGACACGCATCGGCATGGCCGGACACTCTTATGGAGGCGTCTCGACGATGGTTGCAGCAGGGCAGAGAATGGGTCCGGGCGGGCAGTGGTCGTTCAAGGAGCCAGGAATTCGCGCTGGCTTGGTCATGAGCCCGAACATACCCATCCAGGGCGGCGACTTGGCCGCCCTTTACCGCGATATCAGTATCCCGCTGTTTCACATCACGGGGACAAAAGATGGCAATGCGGTGGCCGGCAACAAGGAATTCGATCCGATACAGCGGACCCTTCCTTACGAAGCGCTGACCATCCCTCATCAATATCTGCTCGTTCTCGACGGTGCTGGCCACAATGCGTTTTCCGGCCTGAAGCACGGACCACACGCCCACGGCCCCGAGGAAGAGACCCGCTACACGCGCGTTGTACAAGACGGAGCAGTGTCGTTTTTCGATGCCTACCTGAATGGGAAGACGGCGGCTCTGGCGGCGATTCGCCAAACGTTTCAATCCAGCCTTGAGCCGACCGACAGGTTTGAATGGAAATAGCGGGAAGTCCGCCAGTGTTCACTGACAGTTATTTGACCTGGATCCGACGTGGCAGGATGGGGGGAGCAGCCAGCTTGACTTTTATCTGGTACGCCCAAGGGGAATCGAACCCCTGTTACCGCCGTGAAAGGGCGGTGTCCTGACCGCTAGACGATGGGCGCGCTCAGATGTGAGCGCTTATAGTTGCGTTGCACCAAACCGGCAACCCGTCTGCCGCTACCTGCGACAACTTTTTTCGGTGACCGCAAAACCGCGCATTTTCGGCGATTTCCCTGGTTCGACGCGGCACCGTATGCCGTCCTGAGACGGCACACGGCGGGCGTTGCATGGACGAGAGGGAGAACCAGCCGTTACCGCCGCCGACGGCAGCGCCAGTTCCAATCGCGCTCGGGACCGACATCGATGTGGACGGATTCGGTATGGCAGTAGGTGCCGACGCCGCCGCGCCCTGGCATGCTGCGGATGTAGCTTGCCAGTTGCGCTTTCGAGACGCCTGGAACCTGGATGTCGGCGGCGGCGCAATACATGTGCAGCGAATTCTTGGCGCCGTTGGCGCGGCGGTTGCGGGCCGGATCACGATAGCCGGAGGTAACGATCATCTTCTTGCCGTAGTGGCCCTCGATCGTCTTCAGCACGCGGACCAGCGAAGGTTTCAGGCAGGCAACGTCGACATTCTCGGTCTGCTTCAAAAGACCGTTGGGCGCCAGCCGGGCAAGTCCGGGAGCGTATGCGACCTGATAGGAGCCGCCTTCATCCTCGTTCAGATCGACGTCGCTGTCGTCGTCGAGGCCGGATTTGCGCTTGATCTCGAAAAGTGCGGTCTTGCGCACGCCAGGCAGCGCGTCATCGGTGAAACGGCTGGTATCGCCGAGCGAAGCCAGTTGCACCGGCTTTTCAGCCGATTTGGCCGAGGCCAGGGTGATGGCCGGTTTTGCCTCCGCCTTAGGCTGAGCCGCCTTGGGCTGTGCGGCCCTGGGCTGCGCCGCCGGCGGCTGCTCGCCCGACCTGTTGCTGGCCTGGGGGGCAGGTGCTGCCGAGGCCGGCGTGGCGCTGAACAAAGAGGCGAAAAACCCCTTCTTCTTCGGCGCATAGGCCTGCGGCTCTGCGGCGGTCACATAGACCGGGTTGTTCATCGCCGGCGCGGCGGACTTCGGCGCGGCTGTGCCGGCATCGGCGGTTTCAGTCTTCTGCGCAGCAGCGTCGGCCTGTTCAACCGTCTGCGCCGCCTGTGGCTGCGGCGTCTGGCCCGCAGCCGTCTCTGCGCCCGCTTTAGCCGGGACGGGGAAGCCGGCATCCGATTTGGTGCCTCCCTGGAGGGCCTGCGCCCCTGGCTTGGCCGCTGGCACATGAGCGACCTGCTCGGGAAGGCTTGCGTCGCCCTTGGCGGTCATCGTCATTTGTGAAGTCGTCATCTGCGACGATGAATCAGTGGTGACCTGTTGGCTGCCGGAGGCTGTGTCCGTAGCCGAGGCATTGTAGCCGGGCATGCCGACGGACAGGGACGGGTCGCCGGCCGAGGTGCAGGACGCCAGGAGCACGGAGAAAAGCGCGGCCGCAATGGCGCGGCTTTCTCCCTTCGCGAGGCGCGATCCTGCTGATTTCAAAACCAAATTCCCCCTCGATGTCCGGTCGGTACTTCATTGGCGGCACCGAAACGTCTCGCCGCAATGAACCCTTGTTCCCGAACGGAAACGAGACCTGTGTCAAATCCGCAAGCCCCAGAGTATTTCGACGGCTAGAGAAGAATCGGGAGTGCTTAAGGGTTGACGAACCCATTTCGCCCTCTTTTACCGGCGCGTCAACTCACCACACATTACAGAAGGTTACACTCGCACCTTGACATAGGTGCCTGGCGCATCGCCCAGGGTTTTCATGTGCTTGCCGGGTTTGCGGGCCGGCACGCGGGTGTCGTCCCTGGCTTCGACCCAGCGTTGCCAGTGCGACCACCAGGAGCCGGGATGGTTGGTGGCCTTGGCGAGCCACTCGTTGAAGTCGCCGGTTGGCTTGCCGCCGGTCCAGAAGTGATATTTCTGCGCCGCCGGCGGATTGACGACGCCGGCGATGTGGCCGGAGCCGGCCAGGACGTAGTCGACCTCGCCGCCGAAATATTTCGATCCGAGGAACACCGAAAGCGCCGGCGCGATATGGTCTTCCTTGGAGGCGAGGTTGTAGACCGGGATGGTGACATCCTTCAGCGATACGACGCGGCCCGCCAGTTCCATCTCGCCTTGCGAAAGTCTGTTCTCGAGATAGCAATTGCGCAGGTAGAAGGAATGGTTGGCTGCGGCCATGCGGGTCGAATCGGCGTTCCAGTAGAGCAGGTCGAAGGGCAGGGGATCCTTGCCGCGCATGTAGTTGTTGACGACATAGGGCCAGATCAGGTCGCCCGAGCGCAGCATGTTGAAGGCGGTCGCCATCTTGGTGCCGTCGAGATAGCCTTTCTCGTTCATCGCCTTTTCGACGGCCGCGACCTGCTCCTCGTCGACGAACACTTTCAGGTCGCCGGCATGGGTGAAATCGACCTGCGTGGTGAAGAAGGTGGCCGATTTGATGCGGTGGTCGCCTTCCTGCGCCAAAAGCGCCAGGGCGGCCGCCAGAAGCGTGCCGCCGACGCAATAGCCGACGGCGTTGACGTCCTGTTCACCGGTGGCCTTTTCGATCGTGTCCAGGCCGTATTGCAGGCCCTCCCTGATATAGGCCTCCCAACTCTTGGTGCCGTGCCGCTCGTCCGGGTTGATCCAGGAGATGACGAAGACGGTGTGGCCCTGCTCGACGGCCCAGCGGATGAAGGATTTTTGCGGGTTGAGATCGAGAATGTAGAATTTGTTGATCCATGGTGGGCAGATCAGCAGCGGCCGCTTGAGCACGGTCTCGGTCGCCGGATCATATTGCAGGATCTCGGCGACGTCGCTGCGGCCCACCACCTTGCCGGGTGTCGTGGCCAGGTTCTTGCCGATCTCGAAGGACGAATAGTCGGCCTGCCTCAGTTTCAGGTCGCCCTTGCCGGCGGCGATGTCCTCGGCCAGCATCTTCATGCCGCGCACCAGGTTTTCGCCATTCGAAGCGATGGTCTCGCGAAACAGTTCCGGGTTGGTCAGGATGAAATTCGACGGCGAGATGGCGTTGGACACCTGCTTGACGTAGAAACCGGCCTTGTGGCGGGTGTGCTCGTCCAGGCCATCGGCGTGCTCGACCAGGTCGTTCGCCCAGCGCGAGGTGACGAGATAGGCCTGTTTGAGGAAATCGAAGAAAGCGTTGCGGCCCCATTCCGGGTCCTGGAAACGCTTGTCGCCGGGCTCGGGCTTGAACGCGCCTTCGGCGTCTTCGCCGCCGTCGCTGAGGCGCTGGATGGAGTTGGCCCAGACGGTCATGTAGCCGGAGAACAGCCGCGTTTGCGCCTCCAGCGCGCGCTGCGGATCGGAAAGCCAGTATTCGCTGAGCTTGGAGAAGGTTTTCACCATGTCGACGACCGGCTCGGCGACATGATCGCGCACGTCGCCTTTCTCGCGCGGCTCGGCCCATGCGGAAGCCGCCTTGCCGGCCTGCTCGATCATGCGCGCCATGTTCAAGGCGAAGCGCTCCGGATCCTTGACCAGATATTGCTCGACGGTCGAAGGCCGGTCAGCTTCCGCTTTGCCCGAATCGGGTGTTTTGGACATGGTTCGCGGGGTTCCTCCCGAAGCGTTTTCTTGACATAGTATCATGGCACATCCAACAGGGTCCAACGCGCTCTATCTTGGCTGCCCGGGAAACAATATGACGACTGATACTGGCAAAACTGTTTTTTCTGGCACTGGTCGTTTTTGCCGCACAGGCGCGGCGGTCGTCTTTTTGGCGATCGCCGGCTGTTCGAGCACCAACATCGAGGGCGCCACGCCTGTCGCGGCTACCGACGGGCCGAAGAACACCGGCGCCTATCCGAACCTGAATATCCCGCCGCAGGCGGCGGCGGAGCAATTCACCGAGGCGGAAAAGAACGCCAAGCTCGCCCAGTTGAAGGCGGAGGCACAGGCGCAGGCCTCAAAGGGCGGCGCGGTCAAGGTCGCGAACCCGGCGGCGCTGAACACATTGGCGAAGCAGCACGGCGCCGATGCGCTGAAGCAGATCGAAGCCAAATGCGATGCCGCCCTCGACCCTACCTGCAAATAGGATTATATCGCGCGACCGACAACCACCTTTGCCAAAACCACTTTGACCGTCTGGAATTGAACCCACCACTGGAAACGACATGGAAGAATTTCACAAGGTCCGCCGGCTTCCGCCCTACGTCTTCGAGCAGGTCAACCGGCTGAAGGCCAGTGCCCGATCGCGCGGCGCCGACATCATCGACCTTGGCATGGGCAATCCGGACCTGCCGACGCCCAAGGCTATCGTCGACAAATTGTGCGAGGTCGTGCGCGACCCGCGCACGCACCGCTATTCATCGTCGCGCGGCATTCCGGGCCTGCGCCGCGCCCAGGCCAATTACTATGCCCGCCGTTTCGGCGTGAAACTCGACCCGGACACGCAAGTGGTGGCGACGCTGGGCTCGAAGGAGGGCTTCGCCAATATGGCGCAGGCGATCACCGCGCCCGGCGACGTGATCCTGTGCCCAAACCCGACCTATCCGATCCACGCTTTCGGCTTCATCATGTCTGGCGGCGTCATCCGCTCGTTGCAGGTGGAACCGGACGACGGTTTCATTCCGGCGCTGGAGCGCGGCATCCGCCATTCGATCCCGAAGCCGCTGGCGTTGATCCTCAATTATCCGTCGAACCCGACGGCGCAGGTCGCCTCGCTCGATTTCTACAAGGAGGTGGTGGCCTTCGCCAAGAAGAACGACATCATCATCCTGTCTGACCTTGCCTATTCGGAAATCTATTTCGACGGCAATCCGCCGCCCTCGGTGCTGCAGGTGCCGGGCGCGATCGACGTGGCGGTCGAGTTCACCTCGATGTCGAAGACCTTTTCGATGCCCGGCTGGCGCATGGGTTTTGCCGTCGGCAACGAGCGGCTGATCTCGGCGCTGACGCGGGTGAAATCCTATCTCGACTACGGCGCCTTCACGCCGATCCAGGTGGCTGCCGCGCACGCGCTCAACGGCGACGGCGCCGATATCGCGGAAGTGCGCGACATCTACCACAAGCGTCGCGACGTCATGGTCGACGCCTTCAGCCGCGCCGGCTGGGTCGTCCCGGCGCCGGCGGCGTCGATGTTCGCCTGGGCGCCGATCCCGGAGCCGTTCAAGCATCTCGGCTCGCTCGAATTCTCCAAGCTTCTGATCGAGCACGCCGACGTGGCGGTGGCGCCGGGCGTCGGCTTCGGCGAGCATGGCGACGATCATGTACGCATCGCGCTGGTCGAGAACGAGCACCGGATCCGGCAGGCGGCGCGCAACATCAAGCGCTTCCTGGCGTCCAGCGCCAAACAGCCCAACAATGTGGTGCCGCTCGCCGCGCATCGTTGAGTTGCCTGATACCACATCGACCAAATTCTTGAAGGGCGTCGCCGGACATGGCTGAAGCGTTGCGTGTTGGAATCGCCGGTCTCGGCACTGTCGGCGCGTCGGTGGCGCGCGTTCTGCGCGACAAGGCGGCGGAACTGACTCGGCAATGCGGCCGCGAGGTCGTCGTGACGGCCGTTTCGGCCCGCGATCCCAAACGCGACCGCGGCGTCGATCTCGGCGCGGCCAAGTGGTTCGACGATCCGGTAAGAATGGCGCAGACCGCCGAGATCGATGTCTTCGTCGAACTGATCGGCGGCGACGAAGGGCCGCCGCATTCATCGGTGAAAGCGGCGCTTGAAGCCGGCCGCCACGTCGTCACCGCCAACAAGGCGCTGCTCGCCAAGCATGGCGTTGCGCTGGCCGAGATCGCCGAGAGGAAGGGCGTTCTGCTTAATTACGAGGCGGCGGTGGCGGGCGGCATTCCGGTCATCAAGACGATGCGCGAGGCGATGGCCGGCAATTCGGTGACCCGCGTCTTCGGCATCCTCAACGGCACCTGCAACTACATTCTGACCCGCATGGAAGCCGAGGGCCTGTCGTTCGACGACTGCCTGAAAGATGCGCAGCGGCTGGGCTATGCCGAGGCCGACCCGACCTTCGACATCGAGGGCCACGATACCGCGCACAAACTGTCGATCCTGACCAGCCTTGCCTTCGGCACGAGGATTGCCGCCAACGACATCTACATGGAAGGCATTTCCAACATCAGCCAGGCCGACATCCGCGCGGCCGGTGATCTCGGCTACCGGATAAAGCTGCTCGGCGTCGCCCAGCGCACGGAAAGCGGGATCGAACAGCGCGTGCACCCGACCATGGTGCCGACGGCCTCGGTCATCGCGCAGGTGCACGGCGTCACCAATGCGGTGGCCATCGAAACCGATATCCTTGGCGAGCTTTTGCTCTCCGGTCCCGGTGCCGGCGGCAACGCCACCGCATCGGCGGTGGTCGGCGACATTGCCGACATCGCCAAGAGCCGGCCCGGCTTCCAGCACGGTCCGGTCTTCGGCCTGCCGGCGAAGGAATTGCGGCCGTACAAGAAGGCGCAGATGCGCAGCCATGCGGGCGGCTATTTCATCCGGCTGACCGTGCATGACCGCATCGGCGTCTTTGCCGCCATCGCCAAGCGCATGGCCGACAACGACATTTCGCTGGAATCGATCGTGCAGCACGCCGCCGGGCCGGATACCGCCTTGCAGAAGACAGTGATCCTCGTCACCCACGAGACGACGGAAGCGGCGGTCCGCAGGGCTGTCGACGGCATCACCAGGGACGATCATCTGACCGACAAGCCGCAGGTCATCCGCATCGAGCGGGCGGAATAGGCGTATCTCTTTTCTCCTTCAATCGATTGATATCGTTGTGTTTTCAAAAAAGACCCGCTGAGGTCTTGCTGTTGTCATGGAGCTTTGACACAACCGGCGCGCCTCTGGCGGGAGGCAATGCGCCAACGAGGATTGTCCACCGATGAACGTTGCCCAGAACATCGTCGCCGGCCTTGACCGGATACTCACCATGGAACTGGTGCGTGTCACCGAACGCGCCGCCGTTGCGGCAGCCAGATTGCGCGGACGCGGCGACGAAAAGGCCGCCGACCAGGTCGCGGTCGATGCGATGCGCGAAGAGCTCAACCGCCTCGCCATCAACGGCACGGTGGTGATCGGCGAGGGCGAGCGCGACGAGGCGCCGATGCTCTATATCGGCGAACAGGTCGGTTCCGGCAAAGGCCCGGCGGTCGACATCGCTCTCGATCCGCTCGAAGGCACGACGATCTGCGCCAAGAACCTGCCCAATGCGCTGGCGGTCATCGCCATTGCGGAAAAGGGCAGCCTTCTGTTCGCGCCCGACGTCTATATGGACAAGATCGCCATTGGCCCGGGTTATGCGGATGGCGTTATCGACATCGATGCCGCGCCGGCCGAAAACATCGCCAGCCTGGCCAGGGCCAAGGGCGTGGCGGTGTCGGAGATCACCGCCTGCATCCTCGACCGGCCGCGCCATGGCGCGCTGATCGAGGCGGTGCGCGCCACGGGCGCTGCGATCCGGCTGATCGGCGATGGTGACGTCGCCGGCGTCATCCATACCACCGATCCGGACGAAACCGGCATCGACATCTATCTCGGCACCGGCGGCGCGCCGGAAGGTGTGCTGGCGGCGGCAGCGTTGCGTTGCACCGGCGGCCAGATGCAGGGAAGGCTGATCCTCGACACGCCGCAAAAGCTGGCGCGCGCGGCGAAGATGGGCATCCTCGATCCGAAGCGGGTGTACCGCGCGCAAGACATGGCGCGCGGCGACGTGCTGTTCGCGGCAACCGGCGTGACCGACGGCAACATGCTGGCCGGCGTCAAGTTCGGCCGCAATTTTATCACCACGCATACGATCGTGCTGCGCTCGTCGTCGCGCACCGTGCGCGAGATCAAGGCCAGGCACCAGGATCTGGAAAAGTTTTGATTCCCGACTCGGCTGGCCGTCGCATATTGTGAGAAATGACAATCCGCAGACGGCGCGTCGCATGACGGGCGAAAACCGTATCTTCCTCGATGTCAGGCAGTCGGCATCAGGTGTTTCCTGGGAGCACCGGTTGACCGAGCGGCAGGACATGACCGCGCTTGCCATAGCGCAAGGCTATGGCGTGCCGGACATCGTTGCGCGCGTGCTTGCCGGGCGCGGTGTTGCCGCCGAGCAGACCGAGCGGTTCCTTGATCCGACCATCCGCGACCTTTTGCCGGACCCGGCGTCGCTGACCGACATGGAAAAGGCCGCCGCCCGCATCGCCGGGGCAGTCGTTGCCAGGGAAAAGGTGGCGATCTTCGGCGACTACGATGTCGATGGCGGGGCCTCGTCGGCGCTGCTCAAGCGGTTCCTCACGCATTTCTCGGTGCCTGCGGAGATCTACATACCGGACCGTATCTTCGAAGGGTACGGCCCCAATCCGGAAGCGATGCGCGAACTCGTCTCGCGCGGCGCGACGCTGATCGTCACCGTCGACTGCGGCACCAACAGCGCCGTCTCCATCGACGCGGCGAACGCTGCCGGCGCCGATGTCGTGGTGCTCGACCATCATCAGCTCGGCGGTCCGTTGCCGGCAGCGGTTGCGGTCGTCAATCCCAATCGCGAGGACGACCTTTCGGGGCAGGGCCATCTTTGTGCCGCCGGCGTCGTCTTCCTGGCGCTGGTGCAGACGGCGGGAATCCTGCGCGGCCGGTTGCCCGATGCCGCACCGCCGGACCTGCTCGGCTTGCTCGACCTCGTTGCCCTGGCCACCGTTTGCGACGTGGTGCCGCTGACCGGCGTCAACCGCGCCTTCGTGGTCAAGGGACTGCAGATCGCACGTCAGCAGAGGAACGAAGGATTGGCGGCGTTGGCGCGGGTCTCGCGCATCGGCGAGCCGGTCAGCACCTTTCATCTGGCCTATCTGATCGGCCCGCGCATCAACGCCGGTGGGCGCATCGGCGACGCAGCACTCGGCAGCCGCCTGCTCGCCACCGACGATCCCGTCGAGGCCCGCACCATCGCCGAGACGCTGGACCGGCTCAATCAGGAGCGGCAGCAGATGGAACTGGAAATGCTGGCCGCGGCGCGCGTCGAGGCCGATGCCGAGCTTGCCGGCGGCAATGGCCCGGCCATCGTCGTCACCGCCAGCTCCAACTGGCATCCGGGCATCGTCGGCCTGCTGGCCTCGCGGCTCAAGGACCATGCGCGCCGGCCGGCTTTCGCCATCGCCTTCAACGCCAATGGTGTCGGCACCGGGTCCGGCCGTTCGGTGTCGGGCTTCGATCTTGGCCGGCTGGTGCGCGAGGCGGCCATTGCCGGGCTGATCGTCAAGGGCGGCGGCCATGGCATGGCGGCCGGCATCACGGTGGAGCGGGCGAAACTTGGCGCGCTCAGGGCCTTCTTCGAGGAACGAGCGGCGGCCGAGGTGTTCCGGCTGCAAGGCGAGGAAAGCCTGGCGATCGACGGCGCGCTGGCCGCCGAAGGCGCCACGCTTGGCCTGCTCGATGCGCTGGAGAAAGCCGGCCCGTTCGGCGCCGGGCATGTCGCACCGGTCTTCGCGCTGCCGCGCCATCGCCTTGCCGATGCGAGGCCGGTCGGCACCAATCACATCCGTGCCGAGTTGCAGTCGGAAAGTGGCGGCCGCATCCAGGCGATCGCGTTTCGCGCCGTCGACACGGCGCTCGGCGAATTCCTGTTCAAGAACAGGGGCAGGCCGGTGCATGTCGCCGGTTCGCTGTCGGGCAATCACTGGAACGGCAACCGCACGGTGCAGTTCCGCATCGTCGATGCCGCGCGCGCCTGAGGATAGCTTCCGTTTTCTGCGCGGACCTTCAGTCCGGGTCGCGCTTCAGGCCAGAACCGCCTGCAGGCGGGTCAACTCGTCGATCTGCGCCATCGTCACCTGATAGCCGATGCGGATCGCCTCGTCGGCGCGGTGGAATTCGGTCAGGCCGATATGGCTGAGTTTTGGCTGCAGCGACATATCAGGCGGGTCGCCGGCAAGTCGCGCCCGCGAAATGCGATCCTGGATGATGTTGAAGGCTTCGACCATAACGCCGGTGATGCCGAGCCGTGTCTGGTACTGGTGCCCTGTGTCGATCAGGCCGGGCCTTGGCGCGTCCTTCTGGACGACCAGTTCGCCGGCGCTGTGCTTGATGACGGCGGCGCGGCCGAACAGATCGTAGTGAAGGTTCACCGCGACCACGAGCGGCTGCTCGTAGGCGCGGCAGACCGAGACCGGGACCGGATTGACCAGCGCGCCGTCGACCAGCACGCGCCCGTTGCAACTGACCGGTTCGAATACGCCGGGCAGGGCGTAGGAGGCGCGCATGGCGGTGATCAGCGAGCCGCCCGACAGCCAGATTTCATGGCCGGTGCGGATCTCCGTGGTGACGCAGACGAAAGGTTTTGGCAGATCCTCGAAACGGACGCCGGCCATGTGCTCGCGTAGCCGTGCATCGAGCTTCATGCCGCCGAACAGGCCGCTGCCGCGCAGGTTGAGATCGAGAAGACCAAAAATGCGCCGCTTGGTCAGGCTTCTGGCGAATTCTTCCAGCTCGTCCAGCTTGCCGGCAAGATAGCAGCCGCCGACCAGCGCGCCGATCGAGGTGCCGGCGATCATCGACACTTCGATGCCGGCTTCGTCGAGCGCGCGCAGCACGCCGATATGGGCCCAGCCACGCGCGCAGCCGCCGCCCAGCGCCAGCGAAATGCCTGTTTTCCTGGCGGGGCTCTTTTCGGATGCACCGGCGGACGATGACAGGCCATTGGCCTCCCGAACGTCTGGTCTGTTATGCAATGACGCCCATTCGAGCATCACAATCTCCCTTGTCCCGCGGCTAAATTATCGGCAGGCCGTATCGAAATCATGAATATACGTGATTGCAGTTCGGCGAATGGTTCAAATAGATGGTTCATAAGGCTTTCGATACGTTTCTTGCGTATCGAACAGCGGCTTGCTGCCATCGTTGGCAAGCGTCCCCTTGCCGTCGATCAGTCCCACCGTCCGATAAAAGCAGGAACGCCGGCCGGTGTGGCAGGTTGCGTCGTGGCCCATCACTTTGACGCGCAACCATATTGCGTCCTGGTCACAATCCGTGAGCATCTCGACGATTTTCTGGATATTCCCGGACGTTTCGCCCTTCTTCCACAGAGCGCTGCGCGAGCGCGACCAGTAGTGGGCGATGCCGGTTTCCAGCGTCAGCGCCAGCGCCTCGGCGTTCATATGCGCGACCATCAGCAGCATGCCGTCTTCGGCATCGGTGACGACGACGGTGACCAGGCCGCCGGCATCGAAGCGCGGCGAAAAGACCGTGCTTTCTTCCAGTGCTTTCTTGTCTGATGGTGCTTTCGGAAATTCCACTGCCGACATAGCCGGTCCTTGTTCAGAGCCTCGCCCAGTCCGACAGGATCGGCATGGGCGAGGCTCTGTCTTGTTGTTTGGCCATGATCTGATCCGAGAATTGGTTCTCAATTCTCGCGATCATGGCTGGCGGCCGGCGCGGCTCGTTCAGCCCCTGCCGCCGCGCACCATGGTGACGAAACGGACCTGTTCCTCGGGCGTGTCCTTGAAGACGCCGGTGAAGGTCGAGGTCAGCGTCGTCGAGCCTTCCTTGCGGATGCCGCGCATGGCCATGCACATATGCTCGGCTTCGAGCATGACGGCGACGCCGAGCGGATTGAGCACGTCCTGGATGACGCCGGCGATCTGTGCGGTCATCGCTTCCTGGGTCTGCAGGCGCTGGGCGAAGATATCGACGACCCGGGCGATCTTCGACAGGCCGACAACCTTGCCATCCGGCAGATAGCCGACATGCGCCTTGCCGATGATCGGCACCATGTGGTGCTCGCAATGCGAATGGAACGTTATATCCTTGACGAGGACAAGGTCGTCATAGCCGGCGACTTCCTCGAAGGTGCGGCCGAGTTCCTCGGCCGGGCACTTGTCGTAGCCGCCGAACATTTCACGATAGGCCTTCACCACACGCTTTGGCGTATCGACAAGGCCCTCCCGGTCCGGATTGTCGCCGGTCCAGCGCAACAGCGTGCGCACCGCGGCCTCGGCTTCGGCTTCGGTCGGCCGGTCGGTGACCGGCTTTTCCATATAGGCGGACGAGGGCATGAATTTCTTGATGACGGCATCCATAAAGGCGTCTCCCGTAGTTCCCCTCTCGGGAGGAACGAGTTGAACGGACCACGACCTTTCGGGTGTTAGAAACGTGCCCTGTTTCCAGCCCGTAAGCGGCGTGAAGTGATTTGAGCAGGGACGCGGTCGTTGGTTGCCTTGTCCATACCCGAGTACCAGCATTATATATGATCGTTGCGAGCGAAAGGAAGACCGTCAGCGGCAATCGCTGTTCGCTTGGCGGCGACGGATTGGAAAAATATGATCGACGACGTCTACAATGCGAAAATTCTGGGGTTTGCCGGGAATATCGCGCGGATCGGCCGGCTCGACCATCCCGAAGCAACCGCGCGCGCGCATTCCAAGCTGTGCGGCTCGACGGTGACCGTCGATCTGAAGATGGATGACGGCATCGTCACCGATTTCGCCCATGACGTCAAAGCCTGCGCGCTTGGCCAGGCGTCGTCCTCGATCATGGCGCAGCATGTCATCGGGGCCAGCGCGGATGAATTGCGCAGCGTTCGCGAGACCATGCTGAAGATGCTGAAGGAAAACGGCGCGCCGCCGCAAGGCCGCTTCGCCGACCTCAGATATCTCGAGCCGGTGCGCGACTACAAGGCGCGCCATGCCTCGACCATGCTGACCTTCGATGCGGTGGTCGACGCGATCGGGCAGATCGAGAAGAAGCGCGCCGAACAGGCAGCGTAGCCGTCAAATGGCCACGGATCACACGCATCAGAGGCCGCGATACACACGCAACTGGCCAGGTCCCTGGCGCAAGACGCCCGGCCGAATTTTCGGCACCTCGCTCGTGCGTTTCTACCAGCTGACGCTGTCCGGCTTTGTCGGCAATTCCTGCCGGCATCTGCCGACCTGCTCCGAATACGCGCACGAAGCGATTGCCCGCCATGGGCTATGGGCCGGCGGCTGGATGGGTTTTTTCCGCGTGCTGCGCTGCGGGCCGGGCGGAACGCATGGCATCGACCGGGTGCCGGAGGTGCTGGCCGAGCGCTATGTCTGGTTCACGCCCTGGCGGTACTGGCGGATCGGAAAAAAGGATCCGGAAACCGATGCCGGTGGGGCGTAAGCTCTGCATATAGAGCAGGATCTTTACGATTTGCTAGGGTTAACCGCACGTTGCGTATTTAAGACAAAATCGAGACAAGACGCCTCGTTAAGCCGCTCCTGATAGCCATCAGGAGAGATTGCCAATGCGCCAGATAGACCGCCGTCCATTCGTTTTCGCAGTGGTTATCTACCTTCTGGCTTGGTTTTTGGGTTTTCCAATCCGCGCTCAATCGGCGCCGCTGGAGGAGGTCGAATGCACGCTGATCCTGGATGCTGCAAGCGGTGAGACGCTGTATCGGGACGGGGTCTGCGACCAGCGCTTCAGTCCCGCCTCGACTTTCAAGGTCCCATTGGCCCTGATCGGCTATGATTCGGGAATCCTGAGCGACGAGCACACGCCGGCCTGGGACTACAAGCCCGAGTTCAAGGCGGTGAAGCGGGACCGGAAAACCGTCGACCCGACGATCTGGGAAAAGGACTCGGTGTTGTGGTTTTCGCAGGAAATCACCCGCCGGCTCGGCAACGAGCGGTTTGCCGGCTACGTCTCGAAATTCGACTACGGCAATACCGATGTTGCCGGCATTGCCGGCAGGAATGATGGCCTGACCCGGTCCTGGGTGAATTCTTCGCTTGAGATATCGCCGGTCGAACAGGTGAGTTTCATGCGCCGGCTGCTTGCCGGCGAACTGCCGGTTTCGGCCAAAGCCCACGCGATGACCAGGGCGATCTTGCCGACCTTCCGGTCAGGTGACTGGACGGTGCAGGGCAAGACCGGGACCACCAGGCTTGGCGAAAGCGCCGACAAGCGCTCGCTCGGCTGGTTTGTCGGCTGGGCGAACAAGGATGCGCGCAGCATCGTCTTTGCCCTCCTGGTAATCGATACGAAACGTTCCGATACGCCGAAGGGTCCTCAGACGCGGACGATATTCCTGAAAGAGCTGCCGAATCTCGTCAGGTGACCCGTATCCGGCTTTACGACGCCGAAAACTGCCCATAAAAGACTGCCGCCGGACGCATCCGGCTTTTACTTTATGCATGTCGTCGGCCAAAAACCGCTGCACACTTTTGGGCGACATGCATTTCACCACCCGCGCTCGTTTGCGGGACTGGATAGGAGAATTTTATGCTGAATTCCGTTTCCCTGACATTTCCCGATGGCTCCGTCCGCGACTACGAAGGGGCGATGACCGGCGCCGGCCTGGCGGAATCGATCTCGAAGTCGTTGGCCAGGAAGGCGGTCGCCTACTCGATCGATGGCGTGGTGCGCGATCTTTCCGACCCGCTCGGCAAATCTGGCAAGGTTGAGATCATCACCCGCGAAGACCCGCGCGCACTGGATCTCATCCGCCACGACGCAGCGCACGTGCTGGCCGAAGCCGTGCAGGAATTGTGGCCGGGTACGCAGGTGACCATCGGCCCGGTGATCGAGAACGGATTCTACTATGATTTTGCCCGCAACGAGCCGTTCACGCCCGATGATTTCCCGGTGATCGAGAAGAAGATGCGCGAGATCATCGCGCGCAACAAGCCGTTCACCAAAGAGGTGTGGTCGCGCGAGAAGGCGAAAAAGATCTTTGCCGACAAGGGCGAGCGCTACAAGCTGGAACTGATCGACGCCATTCCCGAAGATCAGGACCTCAAGATCTATGCGCAAGGCGATTGGTTCGACCTCTGCCGCGGCCCGCATATGGTCTCGACCGGACAGATCGGCAGCGCCTTCAAGCTGATGAAGGTGGCCGGCGCCTATTGGCGCGGCGATTCGAACAACCCGATGCTGACCCGTATCTATGGCACGGCCTGGGCCGATCAGGCGCAGCTCGATGCCTATCAGACCATGCTGGAGGAAGCCGAAAAGCGCGACCACAGGAAGCTTGGCCGCGAGATGGACCTGTTCCATTTCCAGGAGGAGGGGCCGGGCGTCGTCTTTTGGCATGCCAAGGGCTGGAGACTGTTCCAGAACCTGGTCAACTACATGCGCCGCCGCCTCGACGAGCAGGGCTATCAGGAAGTCAATGCGCCGCAGGTGCTCGACAAGAGCCTGTGGGAGACGTCAGGTCACTGGGGCTGGTACCGGGACAATATGTTCAAGGTGACGGTTGCCGGCGACGACACCGACGACGACCGGATGTTCGCACTGAAGCCGATGAACTGCCCCGGCCACGTCCAGATCTTCAAGCACGGGCTGAAGTCCTACCGCGATCTGCCGGTAAAACTTGCGGAATTCGGCAATGTGCATCGCTATGAGCCGTCCGGCGCGCTGCATGGGCTGATGCGCGTGCGCGGCTTTACCCAGGACGATGCCCACATCTTCTGCACCGAGGAGCAGCTTGCCGACGAGTGCATCAAGATCAACGACCTGATCCTGTCGACCTATGCCGATTTCGGCTTCGACGAAATCACTGTCAAGCTGGCGACCCGCCCCGAAAAACGGGTCGGCACCGACGCGATGTGGGATCATGCCGAGGGCGTGCTGCAGGACGTGCTCGACAAGATCGCAGCGCGGTCGGGCAACCGGATCAAGACCGGCGTCAATCCGGGCGAGGGCACGTTCTACGGGCCAAAATTCGAATATGTGCTGAAGGACGCCATCGGCCGCGATTGGCAATGCGGGACCACGCAGGTCGATTTCAACCTGCCGGAACGGTTCGGCGCCTTCTACATCGGCTCGGATTCTGAAAAAAAGCAGCCGGTGATGGTGCATCGCGCCATCTGCGGCTCGATGGAGCGCTTCCTCGGCATCCTGATCGAGAACTATTCCGGCCATTTCCCGCTGTGGTTCGCGCCGCTGCAAGTGGTGGTGGCAACGATCACCTCCGATGCCGACGATTACGCGCAAAAGGTCGTCGCGCAGCTGAAGGCGGCCGGACTGCTGGCGGAAGCCGATCTTCGCAACGAGAAGATCAACTACAAGGTCCGCGAGCACTCACTGGCCAAGGTTCCGGTCATCCTCGTCTGCGGCAAGCGCGAGGCGGAGGAAGAGACGGTCAACATCCGCCGGCTCGGCTCGCGCGACCAGGAGTCGCTTGGCCTTGGCCAGGCAGTGGCAATGCTTGCCGAAGAGGCGGTGACGCCGGACCGCAAGCGCAGACGAGCGGCCTGAGTTCGGCCGGATTGTCGATGAAATGGCGGTGGAGCGATCCACCGCCATTCACATGCACGCCATTCACATGCCCGCCATTTCACACGCTTGTCACGCCGGCCTTGTAACGAGCAACATGCTCAAGCTGAAGATGCGCGAAAGACCGTTTCCGGAGCTTTCCTACGCCAGCCCGCATCAGCCGGCATTGACGCGCTGGTTCATCCACTCCATCGAAGGCCTGTCCGGCCGCGACCGCTTCGCGGCGCTCTATGATTTTTGGCGCCGCCATGTGGTGCCGAGCGGCGAGCGCGTGTTCAGCCGCATGCTGGAGCTGATCGATGTCAGGGTGCGGACCACCGGCCAATGGCCGCCGGAAAAATTGCGTGACACGCCGCTGGTGATCGTCGCCAACCACCCGTTCGGCATCGGCGACGGCATTGCGGTGCTGTCGCTGGCCGAGCAGCTTCAGCGCCCGTTCCGTGTCATGATCCACAAGGATCTGCTCAAGATCCGCGAGATGGAGCCCTATTCGCTGCCGATCGACTTTTCCGAGACCAAGGACGCGCTCAGGAACAACATGGCGGTGCGCCATGAGGCGGTGCGGCTGCTGAAAGACGGCGTCATCATCGTCGTCTTCCCCGCGGGCGGCGTCGCCACCGCGCCGAAAGGTTTTGGCCGGGCGCGCGACCTGCCGTGGAAGATGTTTCCGGCCCGTCTCGTTAGGGATGCCAAGGCGTCGGTTGTCCCAATGCACTTTTCCGGCCAGAACGGGCGGCTGTTCCACCTGGTCAGCGGACCCATGAACCTGGCCGAGCGTGACGGGCGCGTCGCGAAGTTCGTCGGCAGGGCTTCGCTGACGCTGCGTACTTCGCTGCTCATCCACGAATTCGGTCGGCTGTCCGGCAAATCGATCGACGTGCGCGTCGGCGACGTGCTGGGATGGGACGAACTGGAGCAGGTGGGCGACCGCAAGGCCTTGCTCGAGCGGCTTTACCGGGCTGTCTTCGATCTGGCTCCGGCCGATCCGCGCGGCCGCGGCCAGTTTCTGCCGCAACGCATGCGTAACGCGGCTTGATCGGCAATCATACGCTGCTGGACCGGTTCCCGCACAGGGTTCGGACGTCTAGTCCGCGCCTTCCTGAGGATCGATCGCCGAGGCCTCCGTGGCCAAAACCTGGATTTCCTGGTTCTGCCCGGCCACGACCGTAAAATCTTTCTGGTAGATGCGGTCGCGGTTCTTGGCGATGATTGTGTAGTCGCCCTCGGCAAGCACCATCGAAGCAAAGGCGCCGACGGTTTCCTGGATAGGATCGCCGGATTCGTTGAGCAACGACCAGGAGGTGTCGGCGATCGCCTCTCCGCCCGGCTCGCGCACCAGCTTCATGGTCATCTCCGCCGCACGATGCTCGACGGCCGCTTCGGTCAGCTTGCCGGCCTCGACGCGGATGTCGGAGCGGATGACCGCATTCACCGAGCCATAGGTCGAGACGACATGATAGACGCCCGCGTTCAGCCGCACGACGCTGTTCGGCTCGACGTCGGGTATGATCAGGGCGCGATCGTGATTGGCTTCGGCCTGGCCTTCATAGATCGAAAAGCGCAGTTTCTTCGGCGGTATGCGCACCCCGCCCGACAGCACGGCGTCGAGCTTGAGTCCACCGGCATCGAGCACGAGGCTTTCGCGCTTGGCGTCCTTGCCGACGGTGATGCGCTTTGTGGCGCCGGCCCGGCCGTAAGAGGCGTGGACCAGATAGCTGCCGGGCTCGAGCTGGAACACCGCGCTGCCGCCATGGGCGGAAGCGACCATCGGCAGCTTGCCGTCGCCGGTGGGGTCAGGCCTGAAGACGCGCCAGACGATGCCGCGCGTGATGTCGGCGCCCTTGTCGGTCAATTGCGCCGACAGCGTGATCGCCCCGCTGCTCCCCGCTGCCAGCGGTGCATCGCTTTTCGGAGGCGCATAGTTCGACATTCCGGGAAGTTTCAGATCACCGAGGCCGTCCGCATCCTGCGCGACGGCAAGCGAAACCGGCACCATCAACAGTGCGGCAGCGAGCCAGATCGGGAAAAGTCGCAATGTCCCCTCAAACATGGCTTGCCTTGAAGCCCAAGGCGGTGGCAATTTCAAGGCTTAAGAGTCCGATCAGATCCTGCTAGAGGGCTCTTTGTGCGGCGCGCCGCGCCAATGCCCGAGCCGCCCAATGTCCCGATGGTGCGCTTCAGCTCAAATTCCAAGGAGACTTGCGCCCATGGCGTCGCCGATCATCGACTTTCTGCTGACCCGAAATTCCGCGCCGATCCCGGAGTTGAAGGAACCGGCGCCCTGCGACGCTGACATCGCGACGATGATTGCCGCCGCCTCGCGGGTGCCGGACCACGGCCGGCTCGAGCCGTGGCGCTTCATCCTCTACCGGGGCGAGGCGCGCGTCGAGATCGGCAAGAAGCTGGCGGCACTTGCGGCGCAGCGCGAAGGGCCGTTGCCGGAAGGCCGCTACAACCAGGAACTGGCGCGGTTTTCGCGCGCGCCGCTGGTGATCGGCGTGGTGTCGAGCCCGAAGGAAAACCCAAAAATCCCGCAATGGGAGATGTTCCTGTCCGGCGGCATGGCGGCGATGAACCTGATGCTATCAGCCAATGCGCTGGGCTATGGCACCAACATGATCAGCAACTGGTATTCCGACGTGCCGGAGGGCAGGGCGATCCTGGGGCTGGCGCCGCATGAGCGGGTGGTCGGCTTCATCCATATCGGCACCTATCAAGGGCCGGCGCCGGAGCGGCCGCGGCCGGACCCGGCAAAGCTCTATGCCGATTATGCAGGGCCATGGGTGGGCTGAATGTTCTACGAGCCGGCAAAGGGACATGGGCTGCCGCATGACCCGTCCAAGGCGATCGTGGCGCCACGGCCGATCGGCTGGATCTCGACGGTGAACAGGGCCGGCGAGGTCAACCTCGCCCCCTATTCCTTCTTCAATGCGTTTTCGACGCGGCCCTTCATCGTCTGGTTTTCATCCGAAGGCGAGAAGGACAGCGCCACCTTCGCCGAAGAAACCGGCGAGTTCGTCGCCAATCTCGTCAGCCGCGATCTCGCTGAAAAAATGGTCCGCACCGCGGTCGATGCGCCGCGCGGCGTCACCGAATTCGACTATGCCGATCTCGCCATGGCGCCGTCGCGGCTGGTTGCGCCACCCCGCGTGGCGGCGGCGCCCGCGGCGCTTGAATGCCGGGTGACGGAGATCATGCGTCCAAAGGCGCTGGACGGGACACCGACCGGCGCCATCGTCGTCGCCGGCGAAGTCGTCGGTGTGCATATCGACGATGCATTCCTGAAAGACGGCATCTTCGATATCGTCAGGGCGGGCAATGTCGGCCGTCTCGGCTACATGGATTATGCCAGCGTCAGCGAGATATTCTCGATGCGCCGGCCTCATTGGGGAAAAGGTTAGGGCTGGGGAAAAGATCAGGCCGAAATCCCCGCCGCCCTGGCGCGTGCCAGAAGCCGCTCGGCCAGCTTGAGATGCGGCCGGTCGTACATCTTGCCGCCGATGCCGACGACGCCGGGATTTCCAGCCGCCTCGAATGCCTGGACGATTGCCAGGGAGTGTTTCACCGCCTCGGTCGACGGCGTGAAGGCGGCGTTGATGACCGGCACCTGCGCCGGATGGATCGCCATCTTGCCGGTGAAGCCGTCGCGCTCGGCCTCGGCGCATTCCGCCGCGAAGCCGGTCATGTCGCGAAAATCTGGGAAAACCGTGTCGATCGCCGCGACTTCCGCGGCACCGGCGGCGAGGATGGTCATGGTGCGGGCGAAGCGGAACACATCGGTGTAGCGGCCATTCTCGTCGCGGGCCGTGCGCGCACCGATTGCTGCCGAGAGATCTTCCGCACCCCAGGTCACGCCGACAAGTCGCGCACTTGCGTTGGCGTAGGTCGCAGCCGTCAGCACGCCGGCAGCTGTTTCGGTCATGATCGGCAGGATTTTTATCGCACCGTCCGGCAGCCCGCTTTCGGCCTCGTGCACCCTGAGCTTGGCCGAGAGCTGCTGGACATCCTGTCCGCTGTTGGACTTCGGCAGCATGATGCCGTCGGGTTTCACTGGCACGAGTGCCGCCAGATCCTCGTCGGTCAGGTCGGTCGAGAGATCGTTGATGCGGACATAGATCGCGGATCTGGTCTGATGCCTGTGTCCGGCGATGAAGCGAGCGGCGATATCGCGGCCCAAGGTTTTGTTTTGTGGCGCGACCGAATCCTCGAGATCGACGATGACCACGTCGGCGCCGGCGCCAATCGCCTTTTTCAGCTTCTTTTCCGAATCGCCGGGAACGAACAGCAGCGAGCGCACCGGTCAGGCCGCCATCTTCATCATCATCGCCTGCCTCGTGCATTTGGCGACGAGCACGTCGTTCTGATTGTAGGCACGGTGCTCGAATTCGACGATGCCGCGGTCCGGCTTCGACCTGGAGTCGCGCACCGACACCACCGTCGTCTCGACGCGGATGGTGTCGCCGTGGAAGACCGGATGCGGAAACACCGTCTCCTTCATGCCGAGATTGGCGACGGTGGTGCCGACGGTGATGTCGTTCACCGAAATACCGATCATCAGGCCCAGCGTGAACAGCGAATTGACCAGCGGCTTGCCCCATTCGCTCTTGGCGGCGAAGTCGAAATCGATGTGCAGCGGCTGCGGGTTCAGCGTCATTACCGAAAACAGCATGTTGTCGCTTTCAGTGACGGTTTTCCGCAGCGTGTGCCGGAAGACATGGCCGACGACGAACTCTTCCAGATAAAGCCCGGTCATGGTCGATCTCCTCCGCTGCCGCATCGCCCCGAAAAATCGGAATCGAGTTTTGGAAAGCACGATGCGTAGATTCAAAGTGTTAGCGTACTTTCCGAAACCGCGCACGTCGCCAGGCGCTGCATACTGCGCTGGGAAGCAAAGTTAACAAACAGGGGGCCAGTTAACAAAGATGGGCCAGTTAACAAACATGGTGAACCGTTCGTAAACCATTTCTGCCTACGGTCTTCACTGGGGCGGGAACGGACTCGGGCTAGGGCATAGCGGACGGCATGGTTGTTTCGCATTTCCTGAAATGGATTCATACGGCAAGGGTCTCTGAGCGCGCCGCGGCAGCAAGCGCATTGGCTCACGCCTACATCAATGCCGAGCTGCCTTTCGAGGATCGCTGCGCGGCGGAGGCGGCGCTGACGCTGCTGCTCGACGATGCCTCGTCGAAAGTGCGGCTGGCGATTGCAGAGGCGCTGTCGATGAGCCATCACGCGCCGCTGCAGATCATCAGCGCGCTGGCGTCTGATCAGCCGGAAGTCGCCAGCCTGGTGCTGGCACGTTCGCCGCTGCTTACCGATGCCGATCTGATCGACCGGGTTGCCGGTGGCCAGAAGGCGATCCAGAAACTGATCGCCGATCGTCCGCGCGTCTCCATGGCGGTCGCCGCCGCGATCGCCGAGATCGGCGAGCCGGAAGCCTGCGCCACGCTTCTCGCCAACAGCGGCGCCGACATCGCTTCGCTCAGCTTCCGCCGTATCGCCGAACGCCATGGCCATCTGCCTTCGGTGCGCGAAGCGCTGATATCGGATGCGCGCCTGCCCGCCGACTGCCGGCATATGCTGCTGATAAAACTTGGTGAAACGCTAAAAGGTTCGCCGCTGGTGCTGGCGCTGATGGGCCGTGCCAGAACCGAGCGCGTCATGCGCGACGCCTGCGTCAAGGCTTCCATGACGCTGATCGAAGGCACCCGCCAGGACGAACATGCGGCGCTCATCGAGCATCTGCGCCTGCGCGGCGACCTGACCGCAAGCTTCCTCATTCGCACCATCGCGCACGGCAAGGTCGATTTCTTCGGCTCGGCGCTGGTCGCGCTCAGTCAGCAATCCGAACAACGGGTGAGGGCGCTGCTGGCCGGCGGGCACGACGTGGCGCTGCAGGCGCTGTTCCGCAGCGCCGGCCTGGCCGCGGCCACGCACGCCATCACCCTGCGCGCGCTGAAGATCTGGCGCGAGGTCGCCAATGGCAAGCGCCTCGCCGGCGTCCAGGAAGTCAGCTGGCTGATGCTGAAGGAATTGGCCGGGCAGTCCGCCGAAGGCGATCTCGCCGGATTGGTCAAATCGATCCACCTCGATGCGCTGCGCGAAAACGCGCGCGGCCATGCGCTGGCGATTGCGGCGGCTTAGGCCTTATCCTTCACGGAAATCCGGGAACTCCGCATTCGACGCGAGCGGGTTAGCTCAGATATCCAGCACTTCCGTCTCGGCGAATTCCGCGCGTTCCTGGATGAAGCGGAAGCGGGCTTCCGGCTTGGTGCCCATCAGCGCGTCGACCGCATCCTTGGTCGCCGCCTCGGCGTCGATCACATCGACCCTGAGCAGCGTGCGCTTTCTCGGGTCCATGGTGGTTTCCTTGAGCTGGGCGGCCATCATTTCGCCCAACCCCTTGAAGCGGCCGATTTCGACCTTGCCGCGCCCGGTGAACTCGGTGCGCAGAAGTTCTTCCTTATGCGCATCGTCGCGGGCATAAGCGACCTTGCCGCCCTGGCGGATCGAGTAGAGCGGCGGCACCGCCAGGTAGAGATGGCCGTCGCGGACCAGGCTCGGCATCTCCTGATAGAAGAAGGTGATCAGCAGCGAAGCGATGTGGGCGCCGTCGACGTCGGCGTCGGTCATGATGATAACCCGGTCGTAGCGCAGATCCTGATCGCGGTATTTTGACCGCGTGCCACAGCCAAGCGCCTGGATCAGGTCGGAAATCTGCTGGTTGGCAGCCAGCTTGTCGTTGCCGGCGCTGGCGACGTTGAGAATCTTGCCGCGTAGCGGCAGCACTGCCTGGCTGGCGCGGTCGCGCGCCTGTTTCGCCGAGCCGCCGGCCGAATCGCCCTCGACGATGAAGAGTTCGGCGCCGGCCGCGGCATTCTGCGTGCAGTCGGCGAGCTTGCCGGGCAGCCGCAGCTTGCGCACCGCGCTCTTGCGCGAGACTTCCTTTTCCTGGCGGCGGCGAACCCGCTCGTCAGCACGCGCGATCACCCATTCGAGCAGCTTCGAAGCTTCCTGCGGGTTGTCGGCCAGCCAGTGATCGAAGGGGTCGCGGATCGCGGCCTCGACGATCCTGATCGCTTCGATCGTCGCCAGCCTGTCCTTGGTCTGGCCGACGAATTCCGGCTCGCGGATGAACACCGACAGCATGCCCGCCGCCGAGATCATGACGTCTTCCGAGGTGACGATCGAAGCACGCTTGTTGCCGACCAGCTCGGCATAAGCGCGCAGGCCGCGGGTCAAGACGTTGCGGAAGCCGGCCTCGTGGGTGCCGCCTTCGCCGGTCGGAATGGTGTTGCAGTAGGAATTGAGGAACCCGTCGCCGCCGAACCAGGTCACCGCCCATTCGAGCGAGCCGTGGCCGCCTTGCCTGTCGCTTTTGCCGGCAAAGATTTCGCGGGTGACCTGGAATTCGTCGCCGAGCGAGGCTTTCAGATAGTCCTTGAGGCCACCGGGAAAATGGAACTCGGCCTTGGCCGGCGTCGTGTCCTTCTCCTTGATCAGCGACGGGTCGCAGGTCCAGCGGATCTCGACGCCGCCGAACAGATAGGCCTTCGAGCGCGTCATCCGATAGAGCCGCGCCGGCTCGAAAGCAGCACCCTTGCCGAAGATCTGCTCGTCGGGATGAAAGCGTATCCTGGTGCCGCGCCGGTTATGCACCTCGCCGAGCTGTTCCAGGCCGGTCACCGGAACGCCGCGCGAAAAGCGCTGGCGATAGAGCTGGCGGCCGCGCGCGACCTCGACCTCGAGATGGTCCGACAGCGCGTTGACGACGGAGACGCCGACGCCGTGCAGGCCGCCCGAGGTTTCGTAGACCTTGCTGTCGAACTTGCCGCCGGAATGCAGCGTCGTCATGATGACTTCGAGCGCCGGCTTCTTGAATTTCGGATGCGGATCGACCGGAATGCCGCGGCCATTGTCGGTCACCGCCAGATATCCGTCGGCCGAAAGCTCGACATCGATGAAAGTCGCGTGGCCGGCGACCGCCTCGTCCATCGAATTGTCGATGACCTCGGCGAACAAATGGTGCATCGCCTTGTCGTCGGTGCCGCCGATATACATGCCGGGCCGCCGCCGCACCGGCTCCAGCCCTTCCAGAACCTCGATGTCGGCGGCACTGTAGCTCTCGCTGCCGTCGCGGGATGCCGGGCGCTTCGCCGCCTGCACCAGCGGGTCGGCCGGGCGTGCGGTGGCGCGAACCGGTTGCGGCTGCTTGTCCAGATTGCCGAAAAGATCGTTGCTGTCGTTCATGCTGGTCCTGGATTGCGATGCTGCGAATCACCACCCGATACTGCCACGCTTTTTGCGGGCAGGCGACGGAGGTTCCCGTTACGTTCGAGGATAGAGCCTCTTACTGCAAAACCATTCGACAACCAAGCGGCGGAAATGGGCCGAGGGCATCGACGCTTTGTAAACCTTGTCCGGAGGTTACGCCGGAAGGTTGGCCGAAAAAGGGTATTCGCGGATTGCTGCTGACCTAGAATGCGGCAGAACCCGAGAAGAGGCTGTCGCTTACGCATGTTGGATTACAGTTCGCTCCTGCTTGCGGCAGCGCTGTCGGGCACGTGCCTCAGCATCACCCTGTTTGCGATCTGGTGCACCGCGCCTCAGGCACGCTTTGTGCTGACGGTGGCGTGCGGCATTCTCGTGCTCGTCGCACATGTGGTCTTGTTCTGGCACTATGCCAAGCATCCCAGCCCCTGGCTTTGCCAGATTGTACTTGCGCTTCTCAGCCTGGGCCTTCTGACCCTCTGCCTGTCGGCCATGCAGTATCTCGGCGTCCACGACTACAGGCGCGCCATCTTGCCGACCCTGGCTGCGATGGCGGTTTGCGCAGGCGCGACGTCGCTGGGCTTTGACGGCGTCGGCTTCATCGTCACCTACGCGACGGTAACGGCGCTGCTCTCGCTTATCGGGGTGATGTTCTGGATCAAAGGTGGTCATGATCGCCGGATATTGCTGGTCGTTTCGTTCCTGAGCGGCGTCTGTGCGCTGTCCTTCGGACTTTGCGGCGCGGTCCTGCTGGTCAAGGGCCAATGGGTGCTCGGGGTTGCGCCCGACAACTGGGCCGAACGGTTGAATTCCGCCGTGGCGGTCGCCTGCATGACGGGGCTCGGCGCATTGACGCTCTCCCTGCATCATTTGCAGGCGCAGATCGAACTGAAGGCCGAGACCATGACCGACCCATTGACCGGGCTGATGAACCGGCGGGCGTTAACGGCATTCTACGGTGAGCGGGTTTTCGGCCCATTCATGTCTGTCGCCATGTTCGACCTCGACCATTTCAAGAAGACGAACGATGTATTCGGTCATCCGGTCGGCGATCAGGTTCTGCGCCGCTTCGCCGCTGTCATCAGAAAATACTCCAGGACCGGCGTCGACGCCTTCCGGCTGGGTGGCGAGGAATTCGTGCTGGTCATGTCGCGGATGACTGAAGAGAAGGCTTACGACATTGCGAGCAAGATCAGCGTCGCCTTCGGCACGGAAGTCGTCGCCACCCAGCTTGGTCCGTTGCGCAGCACAGTCAGTGGCGGCATCGGCTTTGGCGGGATGGATGGCACCAGTCTCGACAATGTGCTGGCCGAAGCCGACGCCGCACTGTATGCGGCAAAGCGCGCCGGGCGAAATCGCGTCGTCGCCCAGAACAAGGCGAGCAAGGCCGACGCGCCGGCCTTGCGTTCTGCCTGATTGAGGCTTCTATCTTCTTGTTAGACCATGATCTTGTCCGAAAACCGGATTCCACTTTTCGGGATCATGGTCTACTCCGCCGCCCCCAGATACTCCGACAGCGGCGGGCAGGAGCAGACGAGGTTGCGGTCGCCGGCGACATTGTCGATGCGCGACACCGGCGGCCAGTATTTGGCCGATGTGTCGGCATCGCCGGCCGGGTAGGCCGCCTCCAGGCGCGAATAGGGATGGGTCCATTGGCCGGCCAGCGCCTCGGCGGCGGTATGCGGCGCATTGACCAGCGGATTGTCGGCTAGGGGCCATTCGCCTTTCGCCACCTTGGCTGCCTCGCCTGATATCGCGATCATCGCCTCGCAGAAGCGATCGAGCTCGCGCTTGGGCTCGGACTCGGTCGGCTCGACCATCAGCGTGCCGGCGACCGGAAACGACATGGTCGGCGCATGGAAACCATAATCGATCAGCCGCTTGGCGACGTCGTCGACGCTGATGCCGGCACTGTCCTTGAGCACGCGGGTGTCGAGGATGCATTCATGCGCGACGCGCTCGTGCCTGCCCTTGTAGAGCACCGGGAAATGTGCTCCGAGCCGCGTCGCCACATAATTGGCGGAAATGATCGCCGTCTCTGTCGCCTGCTTCAGGCCCGAAGCGCCCATCATGCGGATATACATCCAGGTGATCGGCAGGATCGAAGCGCTGCCGAACGGTGCAGCCGACACGGCATGGCCCGAGCCTTCGGCGACGTGGCCGGGCAGATAGGGTTGCAGATGCGCCTTGACGCCGATCGGGCCGACGCCGGGACCGCCGCCGCCATGCGGGATGCAGAACGTCTTGTGCAGGTTCATGTGGCAGACGTCGGCGCCGATGTCGCCGGGGCGGGCGAGACCGACCAGCGCGTTGAGGTTGGCGCCGTCGAAATAGACCTGGCCGCCATGCTCATGGACGAGGGCGCAGAGGTCGCGCGCGCCTTCCTCGAAAACGCCGTGCGTCGAAGGATAGGTGAACATCAGCGCCGCCAGGTCTTGCGCATGCGCGGCCGCCTTGGCCTTCAAATCGTCCATGTCGATGTTGCCATCCTCGGTGCAGCGCACGACGACGACGTTCATACCGGCCATCGCCGCACTCGCTGGATTGGTGCCATGCGCCGATGACGGGATCAGGCAGACCGTGCGGTGAGCTTCGCCACGTGAGCGGTGATAGCCGCGAATGGCGAGCAGCCCGGCATACTCGCCCTGGCTGCCGGCATTGGGCTGCAGGGTCACCGCGTCGAAGCCGGTGATCTCCGCCAGCCAGGCTTCCAGCTCGTCGATCATGGCGCGGTAACCGGCCGAATGGCTTGCCGGGGCGAAGGGGTGCAAATTGGCGATATCAGGCCAGCTTACCGGCATCATCTCGGCGGCGGCGTTGAGCTTCATCGTGCAGGAGCCGAGCGGGATCATGGCGCGGTCGAGCGCCAGGTCCTTGTCGGCCAGCCGGCGCAGGAAGCGCATCATGTCGGTTTCCGAGTGGTTTTCGCGGAAGACAGGCTGCGTGAGAAACGCCTTGCCGCGCGGCCTTCCGGGCATGGTGCTGCCGACGGCTGCGCCCGCTTTGGCGCCGAACAGCGCCGCGATCGCCTCCAGATCGGCCTCGGTCGAGGTCTCGTCGAAGCTGATGCCGATGTGGTCGGCGTCGATGACGCGCAGCAATCGGCCGGTCTTTTCGGCAGCGGCGCCAATCGCCCCGGCTCTGCCTTTGACTTCCACCGTCACCGTGTCGAAGCGGCTTGCGCCAAGCACCGAGGTTCCTGCTGCCTTGAGACCGTCAGCCAGCCGGTTGGCCAATGCATGGATTCGGCCGGCAATCGCCTGCAGCCCGGCAGGGCCGTGCCAGATCGCATAGGCCGTCGCCATGTTGGCGAGCAGCGCCTGCGCGGTGCAGATGTTGGAGGTCGCCTTGTCGCGGCGGATATGCTGTTCACGCGTCTGCAAGGCGAGGCGATAGCCGGGCCGGCCCCTGCTGTCGGTGGACTGGCCGACCAGGCGGCCGGGCATCAGCCGCGTCAGCCTGTCGGAAACGGCGCAATAAGCGGCATGCGGCCCGCCAAAGCCCATCGGCACGCCGAAACGCTGCATCGGGCCGACGGCGATGTCGGCGCCAAGCGCAGCCGGCGCGTCGGTCAGCGTCAGGGCGAGCGGATCGGCAATGAAGACGACCAGCGCGCCGATGGCGCGGGCCTTCTCGATTGCCGCCCTGTGGTCGCCATAGATGCCAAACGTATCGGGCCAAGAGACCAGCAGAGCGGCTGTGTTGTCGTCGATCGTGTCACCGTCGACCTCGATGCCGAGCGGTTCGGCGCGGGTGCGCACGACGTCAAGCGTCTGCGGATGCGGCGTGCCGGCCAGCGCCACCTTGGTCCGCTTGTCGCGGTGGTGGCGTAACGCGATGCCGACTGCTTCGGCCACCGCCGTCGCCTCGTCGAGCAACGAGGCCGACGCCACCGGCAGCCCGGTCAGTTCGGTGACCAAGGTCTGGAAATTGAACAGCATTTCGAGCCGGCCCTGGCTGATCTCGGCCTGGTAGGGCGTGTAAGCCGTATACCAGGCCGGGTTCTCGAACAGGTTGCGCTGGATGACCGGCGGCACGTGGACGCCGTGATAGCCGGCGCCGATGAAGCTCTTCAAAACTGTATTTTTCGCCATTGTCGCTGACAGCTCGGCCAGCGCCTCGGCTTCGCTCGCCGGGGCCGGCAAGGCCAGCGGCCGGTCGAGCCGGATCGATTTCGGCACAGCCTGGCTGATCAGCGTCTCGACCGACGGAACGCCGATCGTCGCCAGCATGGCTCTGACATCATTGAGGCCGGGGCCGATATGGCGGGCCGAGAAGGGGTAGGGTGCTGCAGTCATCTTCCTGGTCCTGCTCTCTCAACCAATATGGGCTTTGTAGGCGGCCTCATCCAGGAGACCTTCGAGTTGGCTTTCATCAGCCAGCTTCATCTTCCACAGCCAGCCGTCGCTGGCCGCCGCCGAATTGACCAGGGACGGATCAGACGAAAGCGCGGTGTTGGCCTCGGTGATCTCGCCGTCGACCGGCGCATAGACGTCCGATGCCGCCTTGACCGATTCGACCACGACGGCCGTATCGCCCTTGGCCAGCTTTTTCCCAGGCTCCGGCAATTCGACGAAGACGAGATCGCCGAGTTGTTCCTGCGCGTAGTCGGTGATGCCGATGGTGGCGATACCGCCTTCGACGCGGAGCCATTCGTGATCTTCAGTGAAATAGGTCTTTGCCATGAAGTTCATCCTTTGCGGTAGCGATGCGGCGTGAAGGGCAGGGGATTGATAGCGACCGGGATTTTGGTCCCGCGAACGTCGGCGAAGAGTTTTGCGCCAGGTTTGGCCAGCGACGCATGGACGTAGCCCATGGCGACCGGATGGGCGGCCGAGGGGCCGAAGCCGCCGGAGGTGACGTGCCCGGCGGGATTGCCGTCGGCATCGAAAAGGGCAGCACCGGGACGCACCGGCTGGCGGCCTTCCGGCTTCAGGCCGACGCGTTTCTGCGTCGGGCCGCGCTCCAGGATTGAACGCAATGCGTCGGCGCCGATGAAAGCGCCAGAGGCGCGAACCTCCTTCGGGATCGCCCACATCAGCCCGGCGCTGGCCGGGTCGATCTCAGGCGTGATGTCGAGTCCGTGCAGGCACAGCCCTGCTTCGAGCCGCAGGCTGTCGCGGGCGGCCAGCCCAACCCACATCACTCGCTCGTCCTCGAGCAGTTTGGCGACGAGATTTCGCGCATCCGCTTCCGGCAGGCCGACCTCGAAGCCGTCCTCGCCGGTATAGCCCGAGCGGCTCATGAACCAGTTTTCGCGCGGCTCGAAGCCGTGCATGAACAGCAGCGATCCGGTTTCGATGCCGGCGCGCGACAGGGCGGCCCAGGCTTCGGGACCCTGGATCGCCAGAAAGACGCGGTCGAGTGCTTCAATCTTGGCGTCAAAGTCCCCCTTGGCATCAAAGTCGGCAAGCTCACGAAGGTGTTTTTCGTCGGCTTCAGCATTGCCGGCATTGGCGACGACCATGAAGCGTTGCCGGCCGAGCCTGGTGACGATCAGATCGTCGATGATGCCGGCCGCTTCATTGAGAAAGAACGTGTATTTGGACTGGGAAATCTCAAGCGCGCCGGCGTCGAACGGGCAGGCCCGATTGAGCAGTGCTTCAGCGCCCAAGCCACTGATCTCGAACAGCTTCATGTGTGAGATGTCGAACAGGCCGGCATGTTCGCGGGTATGAAGGTGCTCCTTCATCACGCCGGCCGGATAGGTAAGCGGCATCGACCAGCCAGCGAACGCGCCAAAGCGCGCACCGGCGGCCACGTGCAGGTCTTCGAGGGGAAGGTGTTTGGTGTCGTCGCCCGTCATGTCGTCTCCAGAGTCGCACGCAATCGGCCGCGAATGGCGACCAGTCCGTGCCCCTCTGTCTGAAGCCTGAGAGACTCGCGCCCCGTAACTCTGTCGGCAGCGCTTACACCTTCGGCGCGGGGCGAAAAAAGCCCCGACTTTCCAGAGTGTCTTTCCCGTCTACGGTTCTTTTTGCCTGAGAGATTTCGGGCGATTTCCCCTTCGGCGGCAGCTCTCGCTGCTCTCTCCCGCAAACAGGTAGGACTCAATTTGAGCCCTCGACCCGTCATCCATAGCCTGTCGGCGGCACCTTGTCACCTGCCAGCGACAGCTTACCGACAAGTCTTCGCTAACCACGCGGTTTGCCGGTTTCTCAAGGAACTGCCGATATGTTGGGTCCAAGTGACGTATGGATGGGAAACGAAATGGGCGAATTGAAGAGCGTTCCGGCGGCCGAGCTGGCCTCGAAAAATCGGGTCACAGCGGAAGACGTGGTCATGCTGCGCCGCGAGGTGTTCGGCGACGGGGTGGTGACGCGGAGCGAGGCCGAGGCGCTGTTTGCGCTTGACGCGATAGAAGGGGACAAATGCGCGGAATGGCCGGATTTTTTCATCGAAGCCATCACCGACCTCATCGTTCATCAGGAAAAGCCGGCGGGCTATATCTCGCAGGACAATGCCGACTGGCTGGTCCAAGCGATTTCGCGTGACGGCATGGTCGACAGCCTGACCGAACTCGAACTGCTCGTGCATGTGCTGGAAAAGGCGAAATCCTCGCCGAACGGGCTTTGCGCCTATGCGCTGGAGCAGGTCGCCCATGCCATCATCGACGGCAAAGGGCCGCTGATGCACGGCGGTAAGCTGGTTCCCGGGCTGATCGCCAAGGCTGAAGTCGAGCTTCTGCGCCGCATCCTCTATGCCTATGGCGGCGACGGCAACATTGCCATCACCCGCGCCGAGGCAGAGGTGCTGTTCAAGATCAACGAGCGGACCGCGGCAGCCAACAACGATCCATCGTGGAATGATCTGTTCGTCAAGGCGCTCGCCAATTACGTCATGTGCTCGGCCGGCTACGAAGCTCCGATGCGCGACGTGGCGCTGCGGCAAGATGCTTTCCTGGAGCAGGCCGATCCAGAGATCGGCGTTTTCTTCGGCCGCATGGTTTCGGGTGGCCTCGCCGGCATCATGAAAGCCTACTGCGCGCCGGGCGATATCGAATCCGAATGGGAATCGAAGAACAAGGCAGCCGAAGCACTGGCACGCCGCGCCGAAACGATCGACGCGTGCGAGGCGAAATGGCTGGCCGAGCGCATCGGCAGCGACCGGCCGCTGCATGAGAACGAGCGCGCGCTGCTGACACTGATCAAGCACGCCTCGCCGAAAGTCCATCCGGTGCTCAAGCCGCTGATCGACCAGCTCGCTTGAGCAAAGCACCAAACACTGATCGGAAATGGCGAAGCTATGGCGTCAAATGCCGCCGTACCAGTCGTAGCCATTGTCCTCCCAATAGCCGCCCCTGCCGCCGCCGATAGCGGCGAAACTGTCGACCAGTTCGATCCGGCGGAGATACTTTGGCATCTTGTAGCCGATCTGGCGCTCGACGCGGACGCGCAGCGGCGCGCCGTTCTCGACCGGCAGCGGCTTGCCGTTCAGGCCAAAGGCAAGGATCGTTTGCGGGTGACGGGCATCGATCAGGTCGATCGAGCCGTAGTATTTGATGTCGCCGGACAGGCTGCGGTCGATCGTGTCGAGGCAATGGAACACGACGTAGCGCGCCTGCGGCTTGACCACCGCCTGATCAAGCACCAGCGACATCGGCGTGCCGGTCCATTTGGCGATGCAACTCCAGCCTTCGACGCAGTCATGGCGGGTGATCTGGGTGCGGCTTGGCATGTTCATCAATTGCTCACGGGTCAGCGACAGCGGCTTTTCGACGAGGCCGGAAACCTCGAGGCGCCAGTCGGCGAAATTGTTGGCGAGCAGGCCCCTGTAGACATCGTCGCCCGGCGCGGTGACGCCGTTCGGCCGCTGCGGCTGGCGAATGTCGGCTTCGGTGAATTCCGGCGCCAGCGAATCCCCGGCGAGCAGGCGCTGCGCGCGCCAGGTCAGGCCGTTGGCGCCTTCAAGGAAATTGCGCAGGCCGTTGCCGACGCGAAGCTGGCTGTCGAAGGCATCGCAACCCGACAGCATGATGCCGGAGACGCCGAGGCTGGCCGAGGTCAGGAATTTTCTGCGGCTGATCACAAACTTCGCCATCTCACGCACTCCTCTGCGGCGTCCTGCCGCCATGCGCCGGCGGATCGGTTCGGTACCAGCCGGTGATGATGGAACGCAGCTCGTTGATCGGCCCGGCGGCGAAGATCATCAGCATATGGATGATGAAGAAGGCGACGAGCAGCAGCATCACGACGAAATGGATGGTCCGCGCCGTCTGCCGGCCGCCGAGCAGATCGTTAAGGAACGGCAGCGCCGCATTCATGCTCGGCGACATGGCAAGGCCGGTGATGATCATCAGCGGCAGCAGCACGAACATCACGCCGCCATAGGACATCTTCTGCAGCGTGTTGTATTCGCGCGTGTGGTGAAACTTGAATTTGGCATGATCGACGATGTCTCGCGGCAAGCGCCTGAGATCGCCGATACGAGGGACAAGATCGCGGCGCAGATGACCGTTGATCAGGCTGGCGACCAGCCACACGACCAGGGTCGTGGTCAGTATCCAGGCGAAGAAGAAATGGACGATTCGGGCGGTGCCGAGGTCGTAATAGGAGGGGATCGTCGCCCACGACGGGAAGGCGCGGGACGTCTCCCGACCCGCCGGCCCCGACCAGCCGAGCACACCGGTTGTGTCGAAGCGCTTGCCGAAGATTTCGGTGTAGCCCCGCGGGCCGTTTGCGGTGTTCTCGGCGCCGATGGCGAAGATGGTATTGTTGTACGCAAATCCAGACTCCTTGCCGATGTAGAGCTGGGGGCGGGCGTTGAAGATCTGCAGGCCGGAAAGCAGCATGAAGAACAGCGAAATGGCCCAGAGCCAGTGCGTCAGCCGCGTCCAGCGCGACTGCCGATAGATCAGCGTCGCATCCTTCGGCGCGGCGGCATCTGGCCCGACGGTGGATTGGCTCCTGGCAACCGATTGCATTTTTTGCATTCTCCCGGCCGTTCAGTCGGCCTTTGCGATCGTTCTCCTCCCAATACGCTGCCAGCCAAAGCGATGTTTCATCCGATCACGGAATTATTACGGCCCGCCCGATACTATCAGCTCCCGAAACTGACGGCGAGGTTGACCGCGGCGGCGACGATCACTGTATTGAAAAAGAACGACACGATCGAATGCAAAAGCACGATGCGACGCATTTGCGTGGTCGAGACCGCGGTATCGGAGGTCTGCGAGGTCATGCCGACGGTGGTCGAGAAATAGAGGAAATCCCAGCCGTCCGGCTGTTCCTTGCCGGGAAACACGAGGCCGCCGACGGGCTTTTTCTGCTTCGATTTGATGCCGGTGTCGGTCTCTTCATCGTTGACCCAGTAAACATGCGCATAATGCAGCGCTGTCATGGCGTGGATGGTGAACCGGCCGAGCGGGATCGACAGCAGCGCAAAGGTGAGTTCGGCAGGGTGCGCGCTGCGCTCGCGATTGATCATTTGGAACAGCGAGATAACGGCGACGGCGACGACAATCAGCGTCACCGCAAAGATGACCAGCACCGGCTGGTCGGTGGCGCGGGCATTCTTGCTCAGATAACGGCCGGTGAGCAGCGGTATCTGGGCGACGACAATGACGGTGTAGGCGGCGAAAAACGCATTGGCGCCGATCGAAAAGGCGAGCGGAGCACGCAACAGCAGCGCGATCGCCAGTGCCACCACACCGATGCAGGCCGACACCGCGAACTGCATGTGGCGGTGCAGTGGCTTCCTCAGGGGCAGCTCGGTCGTCATGGCCCGGCCTCTGATGCGGTCCGTCTTCTACACCGCCGCTCGTTCTCTAAGACTCTGACATTATAGCACTTTTGATTGTGCGCATGATATTCCGGTTTGCTGCAATGGCCTTCCGGTCCGAGGCGAAAGCGCTAGCCCGGTGCGGCGGATTTCAGCACACGCCGCAGGATGAGGTCGAGCTCGCCGAGAAACCGCGAGCGGTCCTGCGGCGCGAAACTGGCGTTATAGCCCTTGCTTTCGCCGGTCTCGCGCAGATGCTGCTTGAGGTCGCGCATCGCCACCGCCATGCCGATCGTTTCCGGTGTGAACGGGCGCCCGGTCGGCCCAAGCACATAGGCGCCGAGCGCCACCGTGCGGGCGGCAAGCGGGATGTCTGATGTCACGACGATGTCGTTGGGCTTGGCATTGTCGACGATCCAGTCGTCCGCCGCGTCGGCGCCCTTGGACACGACGACGTTGCGGATCATCGGATCGCGCGACGGGCGCAGCCCGCCATTGGAGACAAAGGTGACGACGACGCCATGGCGCTCGGCGACCTTCTCGACCTCGGCCTTCACCGGACAGGCATCGGCATCGACGTAAATGGCGGGTGCGGGCATGGTTCGTTCCAAGCGTATGAAGCCGGGCGATTGTGCCTGGCTTGCGGTTCGAGCGGTCAAAGGTCGGCGCTGCCCCTCATTGCCCTGCCAGGCATTTCTCCCCGTATAGTGATGGGGAGAAAGACGCCTTCGCAAAGGATTTCGCCAATCTTCAGCGTGGCAGAAAGCGCGCCGAGGTTGCGATCAGCCCCTTCTCCCCGTCACTATACGGGGAGAAGATGCCGGCAGGCAGATGAGGGGCAGCGCAAACCTGAAGCGATTGCCTAGCTCCCTCCCGGCCACGTCGCAAATTCTCAATAAACCACCACGCTCCTGATGCTCTTGCCCTCATGCATCAGGTCAAAACCCTTGTTGATGTCCTCCAGCTTCAGCGTGTGGGTGATCATCGGGTCGATCTCGATCTTGCCGTCCATGTACCAGTCGACGATCTTCGGCACGTCGGTGCGGCCGCGCGCGCCGCCGAACGCGGTGCCCATCCAGGTGCGTCCGGTGACCAGCTGGAACGGCCGCGTCGAGATCTCCTGGCCGGCGCCGGCAACGCCGATGACCACCGACTTGCCCCAGCCGCGGTGCGATGCCTCAAGCGCCTGGCGCATCACCTTGGTGCTGCCGGTGCAGTCGAACGTATAGTCGGCGCCACCGATCTGGTCGGCACCGCGCTTGGTCATGTTGACGAGATAGGACACGATATCGCCGTCGATCTCCTTCGGATTGACGAAATGCGTCATGCCGAATTTCTCGCCCCATTCCTTCTTGTCGTTGTTCAGGTCGACGCCGATGATCATGTCGGCGCCGGCAAGGCGCAGCCCCTGGATGACGTTGAGGCCGATGCCGCCGAGGCCGAAGACGGCGGCCGTGGCGCCGATCTCGACTTTTGCAGTGTGGATCACCGCGCCGATGCCTGTGGTGACACCGCAGCCGATATAGCAGATCTTGTCGAAGGGCGCGTCGGGATTGACCTTGGCCACCGCGATCTCGGGCAGCACGGTGAAGTTGGAGAAGGTCGAGCAGCCCATATAGTGGAAGATCTTGTCCTTGCCGATCGAGAAGCGCGACGAGCCGTCCGGCATCAGCCCTTGCCCCTGCGTGGCGCGGATCGCGGTGCACAGATTGGTCTTTCTGGACAGGCAGGACGGGCATTGCCGGCATTCCGGCGTGTAGAGCGGGATGACGTGGTCACCCTTCTTGACCGAGGTGACGCCCTTGCCGACATCGACGACGATTCCGGCGCCCTCATGGCCGAGGATCGCCGGAAAAATGCCTTCGGGATCGGCGCCCGACAGCGTGAATTCGTCGGTGTGGCAGATGCCGGTCGCCTTGATCTCGACCAGCACCTCGCCGGCTCGCGGGCCGTCGAGGTCGACCTCCAGGATTTCCAGCGGCTTTCCGGCGGCGACAGCGACAGCGGCACGGGTTTTCATCGGGGCTCTCCTCTCAAGCCAAATCGGCAATCGAGGCGAGCTTTAGCGTATCTGCAGGTTCTGGACTATGGGACGAATTGACAGTTCGGTGCCCGGTTTTGGTCGGCACCAGCCGACTCGGCACCCCGGATATGCGCCTACGTGCCTTGACCGGCCGGGCCAAGCCCATAAAAAGAAAGGCAGCCGAGGGAATAAAACCCGCATGTTCACAAAAATCCTGATCGCCAACCGTGGCGAGATCGCCTGCCGCGTCATCAAGACGGCTCGCAAGATGGGCATCGCCACCGTCGCGGTCTATTCGGACGCCGATCGTGACGCCGTGCATGTCGAGATGGCCGACGAGGCTGTACATATCGGGCCTTCGCCAGCCTCACAAAGCTATCTGGTGCCGGAGAAGATCATCGCCGCCTGCAAGGCGACGGGTGCTGAAGCCGTGCACCCCGGCTACGGGTTTTTGTCCGAACGCGCCTCCTTCTGTGAAGCGCTGGAGAACGAAGGCATCGTCTTCATCGGCCCGAAACCCGGAGCGATCAGGGCGATGGGCGACAAGATCGAATCGAAGAAATTCGCCAATGCGGCCAAGGTCAGCACGGTGCCCGGCTGGCTTGGCGTCATCGAGAATGCCGGTCATGCCGAGAAAATAGCCGGCGAGATCGGCTATCCCGTAATGATCAAGGCCTCGGCCGGCGGCGGCGGCAAGGGCATGCGCATCGCCTGGAGCAAGGCCGAGGTGCGCGACGGGTTCGACCGGGCGCGGTCGGAGGCCAAAAGCTCGTTCGGTGACGACCGCGTCTTCATCGAAAAGTTCGTGGTCGATCCGCGCCACATCGAAATCCAGGTGCTGGCCGACGCGCATGGCAATGCGCTCTATCTCGGCGAGCGCGAATGCTCGATCCAGCGCCGCAACCAGAAGGTCGTCGAAGAGGCGCCTTCACCTTTCCTCGACGCCAAGACCCGGAAAGCCATGGGCGAGCAGGCGGTGGCGCTGGCCAGCGCGGTCGACTACCAGAGCGCCGGTACGGTCGAGTTCATCGTCGATAGTGAAAAGAACTTCTATTTCCTTGAAATGAATACGCGATTGCAGGTCGAGCACCCGGTGACCGAGCTCGTCACCGGCATCGATCTCGTCGAGCAGATGGTCCGCATAGCGGCCGGCGAAAAGCTCGCTATCAAGCAAAGCGACGTCAGGCTGAACGGCTGGGCGGTGGAAAGCCGGCTCTACGCCGAGGACCCGTATCGCAATTTCCTGCCGTCGATCGGCCGGCTGACGAGATACCGGCCGCCGGAGGAGGGACGGTTCGGCGATATCGTCATCCGCAACGATACCGGGGTTACCGAGGGTTCGGAAATCTCGATGTTCTATGACCCGATGGTTGCCAAGCTGTGCACCTGGGCGCCGACGCGGCTCGCGGCAATAGACGCCATGTCGGAAGCGCTCGACAGTTTTGTCGTCGACGGCATCGAGCACAACATGCCGTTCCTGGCAGCACTGATGCAGCATCCGCGCTGGCGGGAAGGGCGGATATCGACCGCCTTCATATCAGAGGAATATCCCGACGGCTTCGCGCCGATCGTGCCCGATAGCGAGGAAAAGGCAGTGCTCGCAGCCGTCGCCACCGCGGTCGAACTGCTGCGCCGCGACCGGCTCGACCGGCTCGGCGGGCGGCTGGCGCCGCATTCGGGTGTGCTGAAACGGGACTGGGTGGTCAAGATCGGCAAGGATTACCTTTCGGCTTCGGTTATCGAAGGCATGATCTCCATTCCGATGGAGCTCGGTCTGTCGATCGACGGCGGCAAGGCGCTGACGGTCACGTCCGACTGGCGTCCGGGCGATCTTATCTGGCGCGGCACGGTCGGCGAGCGAAGAATCGCCGCGCAGGTCAGGCCGGTGCTGAACGGGCTTCGCGTCGCCTGGAAAGGCATGTCGGTGAGCGCACGCGCCATGCTGCCGCGCACCGCCGAACTCGAAAGGCTGATGCCGGAAAAAGTGGCGCCGGATACGTCGAAGATGCTGCTCTGCCCGATGCCCGGCCTTGTCGTGTCGATCGCCGTTGCCGAAGGGCAGGAGGTCAAGGCCGGCGAGACGCTGGCGGTCGTCGAGGCGATGAAGATGGAAAACGTGCTGCGCGCCGAGCGCGATCTCACCGTATCGAAACTCAAGGCAAAACCGGGCGACAGTCTCGCCGTCGACGCGGTGATCATGGAATTTGCCTGAGGATGCCGTCACTTGGCACCACCGACAGTTATAAGGCAATTGCATTGGTTGGCGCTGTTCCTCATTGCCCTGCCGGGCATTTCTCCCCGTATAGTGACGGGGAGAAAGGGGCCTTCGCACAGGATTTCGCCAATCTCCAGCGTTGCAGAAAGCGAGCCGAGGTTGCGGCCAGCCCCTTCGCCCCGTCACTATACGGGGAGAAGGTGCCGGCAGGCGGATGAGGGGCAGCGCCAGCATCGACAATTGGCCTGTCGCTGGACTCGCATCGTCCAGTGCCGGACAATACATCTTCATCGACTGAGTCCTCTCAAACGGCGATAAAAAATGGCGAATGAGACACTTCCCCGCGATCCGTTGCGGCGCGAGGCCTTTGTGAAGGCGTCGCGGCCGGAAGCGCCGGCGCGGCCGTTCATTCATCTGCGCGTGCATTCGGCCTATTCGCTGCTCGAAGGCGCCTTGCAGCTGGGTACGGTCGTCGGCCATGCGGTGAGGGATGACGCCCCGGCGATTGCCGTCACCGACACCAACAATCTGTTCGGCGCGCTCGAATTTGCTCAAAAGGCGGTGAAGGAGGGTATCCAGCCGATCATCGGCTGCCAGACCGCTCTGGCTTTTTCCGGTGAAGCCAGCGACAGCCAGCGCGACCGCAGGCGGCAGGGCCCAGAAATGCGGCCGGTGGTTTTGATCGCGGCGACCGAGGCCGGCTACAGCAATCTGGTCAGGCTGGTCAGCCGGGTCTATCTGGAAACACCGCCCGGCGAGGCCGTGCATCTGACGACCGAGATGCTGCAAGGCCATTGCGACGGCCTGATCTGTCTCAGCGGCGGGCCGCGCGGCCCGATCGGCAACGCGCTGAAAGAGGACCGCCGCGACCTCGCCGAGATGCGGCTTCTGGCGCTCAAGGCGCTGTTCGGCGACCGGCTCTATGTCGAGCTGGAACGGGTTTCCGGCTATGACCGGGCCATCGAGAAGTCGTCAGTCGACCTCGCCTATATCAATGACTTGCCGCTGGTTGCCACCAACGAGGCGTTTTTCTCCTCGCGCGACGACTATGAGGCGCATGATGCGCTGATCGCCATCGCCGAAGGGTCGGTCGTCGCCGTCGACAATCGCCGGCGGCTGTCGCCCGACAATTTTCTGAGAGGCCAGGCTGACATGGCGAGGCTGTTCGCCGATCTGCCGGAAGCGATCGACAACACCGTCGAGATCGCGCTGCGCTGCTCCTACTATCCCAAGACCCGCAACCCGATCCTGCCGCGCTTTGCCGGCGGCGATGTCGCCGACGCCGATGCGGCGGTGAAGGCGGAGGCGCAGGAGCTTGCCAGACAGGCGCATGAAGGACTGGAGGCGCGGCTCGCCGCGCACGGCCTGGCCCCTGGCTACGCGGTCGAGCAATACCGCGAAAGGCTGGAATTCGAGCTCGGCATCATCGAGAAAATGAAGTTCCCCGGCTATTTCCTGATCGTCGCCGACTTCATCAAATGGGCGAAGGCGCAAGGCATCCCGGTCGGGCCGGGGCGCGGTTCGGGCGCCGGCTCGCTGGTCGCCTATTCGACGACCATCACCGACATCGATCCGCTGCGCTTCTCGCTGCTGTTCGAGCGCTTCCTCAATCCCGACCGCGTGTCGATGCCCGACTTCGACATCGATTTCTGCCAGGACCGGCGCGAGGAGGTCATCCGCTACGTCCAGCAGAAATACGGTCGCGACCAGGTCGGCCAGATCATCACCTTCGGCACGCTGCAGGCCCGCGCGGTGCTGCGCGATGTCGGCCGCGTGCTGCAGATGCCCTATGGCCAGGTCGACAAGCTCAGCAAAATGGTGCCGTCGAACCCGGCCAATCCGGTCAAGCTCGCCGACGCCATCGCCAACGAGCCGCGCTTTGCCGAGGAGGCGGAGCGCGAGCCGATCGTGCAGACGCTGCTCGACATGGCGCAGAAGCTGGAAGGGCTCTACCGCCACGCCTCGACGCACGCCGCCGGCATCGTCATCGGCGACCGGCCGCTGTGGGAGCTGGTGCCGATGTACCGCGACCCGCGCTCCGACATGCCGGTCACCCAGTTCAACATGAAGTATGTCGAGCAGGCCGGCCTGGTGAAGTTCGACTTCCTCGGCCTGAAGACGCTGACGGTGCTGGAGACCGCGGTCAAGCTGATCCGCCGCCGCGGCATCGAGATCGATCTTGCCCATATTCCGCTCGACGACCCCGACACCTATGCCATGCTGTCACGCGGCGAAGTGGTCGGCGTGTTCCAGGTGGAAAGTGCCGGCATGCGCAAGGCGCTGATCGGCATGCGGCCCGACTGCATCGAGGACATCATTGCGTTGGTCGCGCTTTACCGGCCGGGCCCGATGGAGAACATCCCGACCTACAACGCCAGAAAGCATGGCGAGGAGGAGATGGCTTCGATCCATCCGAAGATCGACCATCTGGTGAAGGAGACGCAAGGCGTCATCGTCTACCAGGAGCAGGTGATGCAGATCGCGCAGGAGCTTGCCGGCTATTCGCTGGGCGAAGCCGACCTGCTGCGCCGCGCCATGGGCAAGAAGATCCGCGCCGAGATGGACAAGCAGCGCGAGCGCTTCGTCTCGGGGGCGATCGAGCGCGGCGTCGGCAAGCCGCAAGCCGACTTCATTTTCGACCTGCTGGCAAAGTTCGCCGACTATGGTTTCAACAAGTCGCATGCCGCCGCCTATGCCGTCGTCTCCTACCAGACGGCCTATCTGAAGGCGCACTACCCGGTCGAATTCCTGGCCGCGTCGATGACGCTCGACATGGGCAACACCGATAAACTCGCCGATTTCCGCCAGGATGCGCTGCGCCTCGGCATCAATGTCGTCGCGCCGTCGGTGATATCAAGCTTCCGCGCCTTCGAGGTCGCCGAGAACCGGATCTTCTATTCGCTGGCCGCGCTCAAGGGCGTCGGCGACGCGGCGGTCGAGCATATCGTCGCCATGCGCGGCGAAAAACCGTTCAAGAACCTCGCCGATTTCTGCGAAAGGGTCGACCCGAAGATCGTCGGCAAGCGCGTCTTCGAAAGCCTGATCATGGCCGGTGCGCTCGACTGCTTCGGCCACGAGCGCGCCGCGATGATGGCCGGCGTCGAGCGGATGATGGGGCTGGCGTCGCTGGCGCAGCAGAATGCAATGTCGGGCCAGCACGACATTTTCGGCGCCTCGCTCGGCGCACAGTCGCAGGCGCTCAACCTGCCGGAGACCGACCCGTGGCTTGCCGCCGACCGCCTGCACCGTGAATTCCAGGTGGTCGGCTTCTATCTCTCGGCGCACCCGCTGGACGAATACAAGGCGGCGCTGCAGAAGATGCGGGTGCAGACCTGGGCCGAGTTCTCGGCCGCCGTCAAACGCGGCGCTGCCGCCGGGCGGCTTGCCGGCACCGTCACTACCAAGCAGGAGCGCAAGACGCGCACCGGCAACAAGATGGGCGTCGTGCAGTTCTCCGACACGTCAGGCCAGTATGAAGCAGTGCTGTTTTCCGAAGGTCTGGCGCAATATCGCGACCTGCTCGAGCCCGGCCGTTCGGTGGTGATTACAGTTTCGGCCGAGGACAGGCCCGAAGGCGTCAATCTGCGCATCCAGACGGTGCAGTCGCTGGAGGACGAGGCAAGCCGCATCCAAAAAGCCTTGCGCATCTTTGTCAGGGATGACCGGCCGGCGTCGGCGATTCAATCGCAGCTTACCCAGCGCGGCGATAGCCAGGTGAGCATTATCGTCATCAAGGATGAGGCGCAGGGCGAGGTCGAGATCGAACTGCCCAGCCGTTACCGCGTCTCGCCACAGATCGCCTCGGCCATGCGGGCGGTGCCGGGCGTGGTGGAGGTGGAGTTGGTGTGAGCTAACGACCGTATTCCGCCAGCCCGGTCGCATTGCCCGGTGACGATGCCGCTGGTATTGTGGGCTCGGCGGCCTGGGTCTTTTGGCGGCCGGGGGAGTGCGTCATGGATGAGCGGGATGCCGCTGCCGAACTCCAGAAAATGGTCAATGGCTTCCAGGTATCTCAGGCGATATGCGTCGCCGCCACGCTGGGCATTGCAGACCATCTCAAGGACGGAAAACGCAGCAGCGGCGAACTGGCCGTGCTGACCAATACCCATCCGCAGGCGCTCTACCGGCTGCTGCGCGCCCTTGCATCGGTCGGCGTGTTCCATGAAGCGGAAGACCGATCCTTCTCGCTGACCCCGGTTGGCCGTGCGTTGCGATCCGACGTTCAGCATTCGGTCGCGCCGTGGGCGATTCTGGCCGGACGGCCGTATTTCCGTCAGGCATGGAGCGATCTGCTGCACAGTGTCAGCACCGGCGAAAACGCCTTTCGCCACGCTCATTGCAAGGGCGTTTGGGAATACCGGGCGGAGAATCGGGAAGAATCCGTCATTTTCGACCGGGCGATGACGGCGATGTCGCGTGGCGTCGCCGCCGCGGTGCTCGCGGCCTATGACTTCCAGCGGTTCTCTGTCGTTATGGATGTCGGGGGCGGGCAGGGCGCGCTGCTTGCCGAAATCCTCCGCCGCAATCCCGGCCTGCGCGGCATTCTATTCGATCAGCCGCAGGTCGTGGCGAAGGCCGGCCCGGTCTTTGACGCCGCGGCTGTGGCCGATCGCTGCGACATCGTCGCCGGCGATTTCTTCGTCTCGGTGCCCGAGGGCGCCGATGCGATTGTGCTTAAATGGATCCTGCATGACTGGGACGACGAAACAAACATCCGGATCCTGAAAACCTGCCGCCGGGCGATTCACTCAGAAGGCAAACTGCTGGTGCTCGAGAGCATTCTGGCGCCGCCCAATGAAGGCGCCGTCGCCAAATTCGGCGATCTGAACATGCTGGTCATGCCGGGCGGGCAGGAGCGCACGGCGGAAGAATTCAGGTTGCTGCTTGCGGCGTCGGATTTTCGGGTCGCGAATATCGTTGAACCCGGACCTCGCATCAGCATCATCGAGGCCGAACCGGTCTGATTGCTTTCCGGGTCTGAAACGCTCGGATGTTCTCAAGCCACAGCGGCTTCCCTCTGCTCTGCCCACTGGACGGCTGTCGCAGCGAGCGTTATCGCAGTCGTCATGAAGGCGCCGAAAAGGGACGGAGTGCAGGATTTTTCAGCCTTGACGCGGCTGCGCGACACGCTGCGCAAACTCTATCACGGGCGCACGCCTGCGGCTTTCCGGTTTCAGCTGGCGGCTATCATCATCGACCTTGCCATCATCGCCTTCTTCATCGCCACACCGGTGATCCAGGAATCGTCCTCGTTCCTCTGGCTCGATTATTCAGTGGCAGCGCTTGTCGCCGTCGACATGATTGCCCGGCTGCTGGCGTCAAACGACATGCTGCGCCTGATGAAACAGCCGACGTCGTGGGTCGACGCATTCATCCTGCTGACGCTGCTGATGCCTACAACGCTGGCCAATCTGGGTTTTCTGCGCATATTGCGGCTGTGGTCGCTGTCGCGCAGCGGCGCGCTGTGGCGGTTTTTCGAGATGCGCGGCCTCAAAAAATGGCGCGAGGCAAGCCACGCAGTCATCAATCTCCTGACATTCCTGTTTGTCGTCACCGGTTTCGTCTACACCTTTTTCTTCCGCACCGGGGCCGGTCTCGAAGGCTATGTCGATGCGCTGTATTTCACCGTCGCCACGGTGACCACGACCGGCTTCGGCGACATCGTCCTGCCGGGGATAGCCGGCAAGCTCACCGCCATCGTTACCATGATCATCGGCATATCGCTGTTCGTCAGGCTGGCGCAGGCGCTCTTCCGTCCCAACAAGGTCTTCTTCCCGTGCCCGCAATGCGGCCTCCAGCGGCATGAAGCCGACGCCGTCCACTGCAAGGCCTGCGGGCATCTCCTCAACATACCCGACGAAGGCGACTGAAATGCGAGGCTAAGCGCGGTTTTGAGGAACCAAAACCGCGCGGTAGCTCTTTGCTTTGACGCATTTTGTCGGACGCCAAACGAAGACGTTTGGCTGCAAAATGCTAAGACGCTGCCACTTCCGCTGGTTTGGTCGCCTTTTTCTGCAGATTAAGCAGATTGCCCAGCAGGATCAGCAAGGCGCCGCAGGCGGTGAAGGCGTCGATCTGCTCCTGATACAGCAGCCAGCCGATCAGCGCCGACAGCGGCACGCGCAAAAAGTCCATCGGCGAGATGACGGTGGCGTCGGCATAGGCGAGTGCACGCGCCATGCAGAAATGCGACGACATGCCGGTGAAGGCGATCAGCAGGATCCACGGCCACAGTTCGAGCGGCGGGTTGCGCCATTCGTAGAGCGCCGGGACAAGGCCGAGCACGGACTGGATGACCAGCATCCAGAAGATGATGGACACGACGCTGTCCGTCCGCGTCAGCGATTTGACCAGGACCACGGATATGCCGAAGCAGACCGCGGCACCCAGCACGACAACATGTCCCGGATCGACCGAGCCGACGCCCGGACGGACGATGATCAGCACACCGATCAGCCCGAGCACGATCGCTGCAAGTCTGGGCCGGCTTAGTCTTTCACCAAGAAAGCCGACCGCCAGAATGGCCGTCCAGATCGGCGTCGTGAATTCGATGGAGATCAGCACGGCCAGCGGGATCAATGTCAAGGCGTAGAGCCATGCCGCCTGGCCGACAAAATGGACGACGTTGCGGGCGATATGGGCGGCGGGGCGTTTGCTGCGCATCGCCGCAAAACCGCCTGACATCATCACCAGCGGCAGGAGGATGAACAGGCCGATCACCGATCGCAGCTCCAGCACCTGGAATACATTGAGCTCGGCCGTCGTGGCGCGGCCGGCGACCGACATCGTCAGAAACGATGCGATCGACAGCGCCATCCAGAACGCAGCCTTGGGGATCGAGGGCGAGGGTGCCATGCGCGCTATGTCGCAAGTCGGGACTTTCACCGCAACCGCTAGTCGACGCATTCGGCTGGGCCAGAGCGGCGCGTTGCAAAACGGTCATGTTGAGGGCGGAACCCGCCGTCACGGCGAGCGTTGGTCCAACAGCCAGTTCAAGGGGAGAGATCCAATGAAATCATGTGCACGATTTGCACTCGCCGGCTGCCTGGCGGCTGCCGCCGGCGCGGCTCATGCCGATGAGGCCGATTTTCTTCGCTCGTTCGAGGGGAATTTTGCCGGCAAGGGTACCGTCAAGGTAACCACCGAGGCGCCGACGGTGAACGTCTCCTGCCGCTTCAATTCCGACGCGACATCGAGTTCACTGTCGCTGGACGGCACCTGCCGCGGTCTCGTCGTGGTGACGCGCGCCATCAGTGCCGACCTGAAGTCCAGCGGGACGAAGTACACCGGCACCTATGTCGGATCCCGCACCGGGCCGGCGCAGCTCAGCGGCAGGCGCTCGGGCAATGCGATCAATCTCGGCATCCGCTGGGCCAAGGAGGTCAACGGCGATCGCACGGCGCAAATGACCGTCGAGAAGAACGGCGAGGACGGCATGCGGCTGACCGTTATCGACGTCGATCCCAAAACCGGCGAGCGCGTGACGACCAGCCGGATCGATCTGCGACGCATCTGAAGGGGCCTGCTTTACCTTTCTTGTTTGCGCGTGATCTTTCGGAAAACCGCTTTTCGCTTGCGCGGACCTTCTTCGGGGTCACGCTTAAACTAAAACTAGTCCTCGATCGGCTCGGGCGGGTGGGCATTGCGGCCCTTGCCGAAGGTGTAGCCGGTCTCCACCGCCCTGCGGCCGAACTTGTCGCGCAACCTGTCGATGGCGCTTTCGGCCATGGCACGCTTGCGCGACTGGATATCGACGAGGTCGGGCGGATCGGCCTTTTCGTCATTCGAGAGGTCGCTGACGCCGATGCCGAGCAGCCGGTATCGGGTGCCGTCCGCCTCCTTGCGCAGCAGCTCGAGCCCGGTCGAGAAAATGCGGTCGGCCAGCCGTGTCGGGTCGCCGAGCTGCCGGTTGCGCGTGCGGGTCTTGAAATCCTGCGTCTTCAGCTTCAGCACGACGGTGCGCCCGGCAATGCCGGACTTCTTCAGCCGCCCCGAGACTTTTTCCGACAGCGCCCTCAGCACCGAAACCAGTTGCTCGGGGGAGGCGATGTCGGTGTCGAAAGTGGTCTCCGCCGAGACGCTTTTCGCATCCTGGTCGGGGTGGACGCGGCGGTCGTCCTCGCCGCGTGAAAGATGGTACAGCCGGTCGCCCATCACGCCGTAGCGGCGCATCAGGTCGCCGCGCTCCATGCGCTGCAACTGACCGATGGTGCGGACGCCGTCGCGTTCAAGCGTGGCGGCGAAGGCTTTTCCCACCCCCCAGATCAGCGTCACCGGCTGCTCGGCCAGAAAGCCGGTCGCCTCGGCCTCGCCGATCACCGAAAAGCCGCGCGGCTTGCGAAAGTCCGACGCCACCTTGGCTAGGAACTTGCAGTAGGAAAGGCCTGATGAAACGGTGATGCCGATCTCTTTCTCCACACCCAACGCGAAGCGCGCCAGCACCACCGCCGGCGGCAAGCCATGCAGGCGCTCGGTGCCGGCAAGGTCCAGAAACGCTTCGTCGATGGAGATCGGCTCTACCAGCGGCGTCAGCGCCTGCATCATGGCGCGCACCTCGCGGCCGACGCGACCATATTTTTCCATGTCCGGCGGGATGACGACCGCTTCCGGACAGGCTTCGAGCGCCTTGAACATCGGCATCGCCGAGCGCACCCCGTGGATGCGGGCGATGTAGCAAGCGGTGGAGACGACGCCGCGCTTGCCGCCGCCGATGATCAACGGCCGGTCCTTCAGCGCCGGGTTGTCGCGCTTTTCGACCGCCGCATAAAACGCGTCGCAATCGATATGGGCGAGATGCAGCCGATAGAGCTCCGGATGGCGGGCCAGCCGTGGACTGCCACAGCGATCACAGCGCCGTGCCTCACCGCGCTGAAAGGTCAGGCAGTCGCGGCAAAAACCGTGATCGGGATTGTTGACAGGAACCGCCATCGCTGCGAACATAAAGAGAACAAAAGCAATGGTACGTCAGGGCGGACGCCACGACAAGACGGTGGGCCGGGAGAGAGTTCGTGAATACGACCATAGCGCCGCTGGTGCCCGAGCTTTGGGCGGATTTTGAAGATCTTTTCGGTAAGCAGGGCGCCTGCTACGGCTGCTGGTGCACACATTTCCGGCTGTCGCCGGCAGCGCGCCGCGCCAGTAACCGGGAACGCAACAAGGACCACATCAAGGCGCGGATCGAGGCCGGGCCGCCACCGGGCCTGCTGGCGTTCGAGGATGGCAAGGCGGTCGGCTGGATGCAGATCGGCCCGCGCGCCGACGTGCCCGAATGGAACAACAAGGGCAGGGGGTCGGCGCCGGTCGATCCCGCCGACGCCACCGATCCGGGCGTCTGGGCGATTTCCTGCTTCTTCATCCGCGCCAAGGCGCGCGGCCGGGGCGTGACGCACCGGCTGGTCGAAGGCGGCATCGAATTTGCTCGCCAGAATGGCGCTCGGCTGGTCGAGGCATGTCCGATCGACCTGTCGAAAGATTCGCGTTCGATCGGGCTGTTCGTCGGCTCGTCGCGGGTCTTCGAGAAAGCCGGTTTCGAGAGGCTGGTCGAGCGCAAGGCAGGCCGGCCGCTTATGCGATTGGTGCTTTAGACAATGCTGCTGTGCGCGCCGCGGCGGCCGAACTATCGTAGTCGGCCTGCATATCAGACACCCACCCGGGAATAAATCCGGCTGCGGCCCGTTCCTCCTCGGATTTTTCCAAGGAGGCCATCGATGTTTCATTTTTCCCAGACTTCTCAGAAGACCTCTCGCTCGATCCGGTTTTCCTGTCGGCCGGAAGATCATGGCGTCATCGCGCCGCCAGTGGCGGCCAAGACGGTCCTGCCGGATTGGTTCCGCAAACTGCCGCCGGTCGATGCGCAGCAAGCCTCGGCCACCAACAATGGCCTGACCGTCAAGCGCTGCATGCCATTTCTCGACGCGATGACAACCGGCTGGATCCTGCCGCTCGCGGCGACCGTCCGCCTTGAGGTCAAGGATGGCGGCAGCGCCGTCGATGCCGGCTGGGAGTTCGACAGGGTGATGGTCAGCAATCATGGCGCGCATCAGGTCGCCGGCAATCCGAAGGAACCGGCACCGCCATGCAAGTTTCACAATTACTGGTCGATCCGTACACCGCCGGGCTGGAGTTGTCTGTTCCTGCCGCCGCTCAATCGGCCGGCTCAGCCTTTCGAATGCGTCGCCGGCATCGTCGATACCGACACCTATGCAGCCCACATCCATTTTCCGTTCTTTGCGACGGCGCCGGATGGCCTCTATGTCATCGAAAAGGGAACGCCGCTGGTCCAGGTCATACCGTTTCGCCGCGAAGATTCGGCGCTCAAGGCCGAAATCCAGTCGGAGACCGGAGCCGAGGCGACCGAGCGCGAAACGGTCTACCGCAACACGATTGCCAGCGAAGGCTGGTATCGCAAATGGGCCCGCGCGGCCCGCTAGGCTTTCCCGGAGAAGAATACGAAAACGGGCCCGCTGGGCCCCGTTTCCTTGTGGATTGCCAAGCGCGGCTGATTTTCAAGTCGAAGCGAACCGCCACTCAGAATAAAAGCGCTCTGTAGCGATCCTTCGCGCCCCCCTCTGTCCTGCCGGACATCTCCCCGACAAGGAGGGAGATTGGCCTTCATCACTGATTTCGCCAATCACAAACC
>NZ_JBVVPZ010000029.1:0-84463 GCF_055811415.1 Mesorhizobium sp. WSM4846 | reverse complement strand
CCCCCCCCCCCCCCCCCCCCCCCCCCCCCCCCCCCCCCCCCCCCCCCCCCCCCCCACCCCGCCCCCCCCCCCCCCCCCCCCCCCGGCTTGTTTTTGCGATGCGCGGCTGGCAGTAGTTTCCGGGATTGACTTTCCGTCGCAGCCATCTGGCGGACCTTGCACTGTCCCGGAATCCCAAACATGCCCTTTTCGATCGCGACCTGGAACATCAATTCCGTCCGCCTGCGCATGCCGCTCGTCGAACGCCTGCTTGTCGAACAGGCACCGGACGTGCTCTGCCTGCAGGAAACCAAAGTTCCGGACGAACTGTTTCCCGAGAAGGCGTTTCGCAAGCTCGGCTATCAGCACATCGCCTTCCACGGCCAGAAGGGCTATCACGGCGTGGCGACGGTGGCGCGCCGGCCGATCGCGATTGTCGAAAAGCGCCGCTTCTGCGAGATCGAGGACTGCCGACATCTGTCGGTCACCGTGCGGGCCGGCGGCAAGGCGATCCTGCTGCACAATTTCTATGTTCCGGCCGGCGGCGACGAGCCCGACCCAGTTATCAACCGCAAGTTCAAGCACAAGCTGGATTTCGTCGCCGAAATGAACGCCGTCCGCGCCGAGCACGACGAAGTGTCCGGCTCGATCCTGGTCGGTGACCTCAACATCGCGCCGCTCGAGCACGATGTCTGGTCGCACAAGCAGCTCCTGAAAGTGGTCAGCCATACGCCGGTCGAGACGGAAAATTTCGAGGCGATGCGGCTCGCCGGCGACTGGGTCGACCTGATGCGGCTCAACGTGCCTTACGAGCAGAAGCTCTACACCTGGTGGAGCTATCGCGCGCAGGATTGGCAAGCGTCGGATCGCGGCCGGCGGCTCGACCATGTCTGGTCGTCGCCGAACCTGGTGCCGAGCTTTGCCGGCTACGAGATCCTGCGGCCGGCGCGCGGCTGGCAACGGCCGTCGGACCATGTGCCGGTGATCGCTCGGTTCGACCTGGATTAGGTGTATCGATATTCAGATGGGGCCGGCCTGCGAATGGTGGTCTCCTGCCCTTCCGGTGCTCACGTACTCAAAAGTACGCTCCGCTCCGGTTCTCGGATCCCATCATTCTCGGCTCGGCCTGATCTGAATCTGGACACACCTCAGCCCCTGTCGCCCCTGATCCGACTGGCTTTCACGGTCTGTTGCGAGAGCGAGTTGCAAAAGCATCCGGTGTCAGTCGTCGAAACGCGGCGCCAGCTTCTCGATGCGGCGGATCATTGCCAGAAAATCCTCGGAGATGCGCTGGTGCAGGTGGACCGCGATATCGGGGTATTCCTCCAGGATGCGGTGGAACATCTTGCGGCTGAGCCGCAGCACTTCCGAATCGATCTCGGCGGATGCGCTGGTCAGCCGGTTGGTGTCGGCGATCAGCGCCAGTTCGCTCAGCATCGTACCGGGGCCGGCCGTGCCTATCGGAACGCGGGCGCCATCCTGCTCGCGATACAGCACGATGCGCCCGCTGACCACGATATAGGCGCAATCGGCCTCGTCGTCCTCGCGGTAGAGCTTGTGGTCGGCCTGCAGCCTGGTGGTTTCCGCGCCAAAGGCGAGCAGACGCAGCTGTTCCGCCGTGAAGCTCTCGAAGAGCCTCACGGCGGACAGGATGCGGATGTCGTCATCCAACGCCATCTAGCTGTGTCCCCGAACGGCCAGTCCAATCCTCCATTGGAGCGCCGAGCGTTCCTTTGGACGCGGCAAAGGACGCTCTAAACGCTTTGAAATCGACGCATCGGGCTTTCCAAAAAACGAATCGGGTTTTTGGGCCGTTGCGTCAGCGAGCTCGATCCAGAACCACCTCCAGTCTCAGGATCGTACCCCAAAAGCGGCGCCTCCCCTAACCGCTGATTGAATGATTAAATGTTTAAGGAACCAGCTTGTAGCCACCACTTTCTGTCACAAGAATTTCTGCGTTGGAAGGATCGCGCTCGATCTTCTGGCGCAGCCGATAGACATGGGTTTCCAGCGTGTGCGTGGTGACGCCGGAATTGTAGCCCCACACTTCCTCGAGCAGCACGTCGCGCGTCACCACCTTCTGGTCGGCGCGATAGAGATACTTGATGATCGAGGCTTCCTTTTCGGTCAGCCGCACCTTGGCGCCGCGCTGGTCGATCAGAAGCTTCTGGCTAGGCTTGAACGTGTAGGGGCCGACCGAAAAGGTGGCGTCTTCGCTCTGCTCATGCTGGCGAAGCTGGGCACGGATGCGGGCCAGGAGAACCGCGAAGCGGAACGGCTTGACCACATAGTCGTTGGCGCCGGCTTCGAGGCCGAGAATCGTGTCGGAATCGGTGTCGTGTCCTGTCAGCATGATGATAGGCGACTTGTAGCCGCCCTTGCGCAATATCTTCACCGCCTCTCGGCCATCCATGTCGGGGAGGCCGACATCCATGATGAGCAGATCGATGATGCCGCCGCGGGCCGTGGCGATGCCTTTGGCGGCGGTTGATTCCTGCAGGACGTCGAATTCTTCATAGAGAGACAATTGCTCGACGAGCGTGCCGCGCAGGTCGTCATCGTCATCGACGATCAGAATGGTGCGTGAAGTCATGGATCAATCCGTTGTTTTGAAAAGAAAATTCAGTTGACCGCTGCCTGTTTATGCGGAAGCTGACCGGCACAACAGCCGATCACAATGATTTGTTCCGTGGCACGATCATACAAGAAAAAACGCGCGTGCAATGAGGCGAGCGCATTTTTGCGAAAAGGGCTTCGTGTTCTCACCGTGCGCGCCAGGCCCGGCCACCCCAGCCAGGGACTTCTGCAGGCTGGCAAACTGGTGTTTTCCTGTGCGCTGGGGCGCGGCGGCATATCGGCCGGCAAGCGCGAAGGCGATGGCGCCACGCCGCTTGGGTCGATGCGGATACTGTCGGGATATTTCCGTAACGATCATTTTCCCGGCGGCCGCAAAACCCGGCTGGCGATGGCGCCGATCGGTCGCGATCTTGGCTGGTGCGAAGTGCCTGAGGACCGCAACTACAACCGTCCGGTCAAGATTCCCTATGGCGCCAGCCACGAGCGGATGCTGCGCGCCGACCGGCTTTATGACGCCTGCCTGGTGCTCGACTGGAACATTGCGCCGCGTCGCCGCGGACGCGGCAGCGCCATCTTCTTTCATTTGGCGCGCCCCGACTTCACACCGACGCAAGGCTGCGTCGCGGTGACAGCACGCACGATGGCCCGGCTGTTGCCGCTGCTGTCGGACCGCACGGTGATGAGGGTGGTGAGGTAGGGGAATAGGGGAATAGGGGAATAGGGGAATAGGGCAGGAAGAAAGTGTCAGTAGGATTGCGCGGACGCGCCGCTTCCTTCGTTTTCGTACTCCCCTACTCCCCTACTCCCCTACTCCCCTACTCCCCTACGTCCGCGGCCTCTGCCAGCCAATATCGAGCAGACCCAACCGGCCGAGTTCCCGGTCCATCGCGCGCGCGACATCCTTGGGCTCGGCGCCGATGTCGCGCAATTGCCGGTCCGAAAGGTCGTCGACGTTCTCGGGCGGGAGGTTGACCGCCATTTTTGCATGGCGGAACCAATCAGACACCGCGCGCAGCCAGGCCGGGCGGATGGTTACAGGACTCAAGCCGATGTGAGACATGGTGCAATCCGGCTTCTCCGGACATCAAGTCCGGTTTGATGTTTGTTCGTTGGTCACATCATGACGGATTGAAATTAAAACGAGAAACGAGTAGTTTTCTCTGCATCTTCAAGTTTTGTTTGAGGATTGAAAATGCTCGACAGACCTCTCCTCGTCCTATTCTGATGGCGCGCCTGCTGCCTGGAACCCGTGCCCTGAGGACGCTGGAAGCAGCCGCCCGGCACCTCAATTTCACCCGCGCCGCGGACGAACTTGGCCTGACCCCGGCCGCGGTCAGCCACCAGATCAAGGAAATCGAGGATCAGCTCGGCATCGTGCTGTTCACGCGCACCAGCCGCACCATCCGGCTGACCGAGGCGGGCGCGGTGCTGTTCGAGGCCTCGACCGACGCGCTCGACCTGCTTGGCCGCGCCGTCTCACGGGCGCACAAGCTGGCGCGTGGAACGGCGTTGCTGAAAGTGACACTCGACGCCCAGTTCGCGACAAAATGGCTGATGCGACGCGTCGACGATTTTCGCAAGCAGCGGCCGGGCATCGAGCTCCGCTTCGACATTGCTTCTGAATTGCGCGATTTCGACCTGGACGACGTCGATGTCGGCATCCGTTTCGGCGCGGGAAAATATCCGGGACTTTGCACCCACCGGCTGTTCGACAACATCATCATCCCTGTGTGCAGCCCCAGCCTGCTGGCCTCCGGCCCGCCGCTGCGCGAGCCACGCGATCTCTTCCATCACACGCTCGCCCATATCGAGTGGGCGCGACAGGGCGTGACCTGGCCAAATTGGCGGATGTGGATGGCGGCGGCCGGCGTCGACGATTTCGACGACAGCCGGACGATCGTGTTCGGCACCTCGACCGACGCCGTTCAGGCCGCGCTCGACGGCAATGCCGTTGCGCTCGCCGATTTTGCCATGGTGGCAAACGACCTTTCCGAGGGCCGGCTGATCCGGCCCTTCGAACTTGGCATCAAGGTTCCGCCCGACTTCGCCTACTTCCTGGTCTATCCCGTCGCATCCGCCAACGACCCCAGGATCGTGGCGTTCAGGGATTGGCTCCTCAACGAAGTTCACAACCCGCAGTCGGAGCCGACGCTTGGATGAGCTTCAAGTCGCCCTGAGTGATCAGCCGGCAGTCGTCGACCTATTTTCATGGCGGCAGCGTCAGCCCGTGACATCCGCCGCGCCGAACCAACCGATCACCGCGCCGATGATAAGCAGCACGCCGAGCCAGTGGCCGCAGTCGTTGATGGTCAAATCCCAGTCGAACCCTTGGTAGCGATGATTGACGGATAGCGTCGTGGCGACGAATCCGAACCAGAGAACGAAGCCGAAGACGAGCCCGGCAACGAGGCTCGGTTCGCCACCGGTCATCGCTGCGACGATCAGAGACATGACGAGCGCCATGACAATTTCCGCGACGAAGCTGATTACGAAGGGCAGCGGCGATTTACTCATGGTCGCCGGATCAAGCCTAGTGGCCTTTAGCCACGGCTTGCTCAGGCCCATGTACCAGGCAGCGCCGAACAACCACGCCACCACCGCGGCGACGATCACCGCCAGCCAGTTCACTGCTGAAAAATCCATGATTTCCTCCCCGGAAGCATGTCGCTCAAAAGCGTGCCCCCCGGGCCCGAGCCGGGGTGCCCAGCGGTTTTGGGACAACGGCATGCGTATTCTCAAAATCGAAGCGTGATGGAACGCCTGTTCGGCGATGCCGTCAAGAAAACCGCCAGACGGTGGTGCGTTTGACCAGCGCGTCCTCCAGCGCCCGGGTTACCGACACCTCGTAGACGGCGAGCGGCTCCAGTCCAGCTTTCGGCAGATAGGAGCGGCCGGGATCGCCGACGAGGATGTCGGCGCCACGCGCCTTGAGCGTCGCGAACCATGGCTTCAGCCGGTCGGCGAAGGATTTGTCGTAGAAGACGTCACCGGCCAGGACCACATCCCAGCCCGCATCGGTTCCGATGCAGTCGGTGCCAAGAAACATTATCCCGACGCCATTCGCCTCGGCGTTGAGGCGGATCGCGGTCGCGCAGAACGGGTCGATGTCGGCGGCGATCACCTCTGCCGCGCCGGCCTTCACTGCCGCAATGGCGACAAGGCCGGAACCGGAGGCAAAGTCGAGCACGCGCTTGCCCTGCACATCAGACGGATTGTCGAGGATGTAGCGGGCAAGGCCCTGGCCGCCGGCCCAGGCGAAGGCCCAGAAAGGCGGCGGCAGACCGATTTCGGCCAGTTCGTCCTCTGTCCGCTGCCACAGATCATGCGCCTCGTCGGCCAGATGCAGCAGCATCTCCGGCACATGCGGCGGTGCCATCAGCGCCGTGTTGTCGAGGATGAAGTTTCTCGCGCTGTTTGGCGTCAGCGCCGTCACGGCGCCGGCGTCAGGTCGCCCATGCGGCAGACCTCTTTCCATTCGGCCGGCGTCACCGGCTGCACGGAAAGCCGTCCGAGTCGGACCAGCGCCATCTCGGCAAGCTTGGGGTTGGCCTTGACCTGCTCCAGCGTCACCGGCTTCGGCACATCCTTGACGGCGCGGATATCGACACATTCCCAGCGCGAATCGTCAGTAGTGGTGTCCTGATGGGCCAGCGCGCAGACCTCGACGATGCCGACCACGTCGAGCCCGTCGTTGGAATGGTAGAAGAAGCCGAGATCGCCGATCTGCATCGCCTTCATGTTGTTGCGCGCCGCATAGTTGCGCACGCCGTCCCATTGCGTGCCGACCTTGCCCTTCGCCTTGAGGTCCTCGAAGGAGAAGACCGAGGGTTCGGATTTGAACAGCCAGTAGTTCATTTTTTGCTCCTCCGCGGCTGGAGATCAGCTACAGCGCCGCGCGTCTTTCAGACGCGCAAAGGACGCTGTAGCACTTTGATTTTGCGCATGATCCTTTCCGAAAATCGATTCCGATTTTCGGAGTCATGCACTCACTGGCTTGTTGAAGGTCCAATTCCATTGCCGGATTTCGACACTTTCGAACAGCCCTGCCCTGGCAAAGGGGTCTGCCGCCGATAGCGCTTCTGCCGCCTCCAGATCGGGCGCCTCAACCACGACGAGGCTGCCGTTCGGCTTGCCGTCTGCGTCGAGGAACGGACCGGCGAAGGCCAGCTTGTTCTCGCCGTTCAGTCCCTCCAAAAAGGCAACATGCTCGGGCCGCGTATCGAGCCGCACCTGCAGGCTTCCAGGCTTGTCCCTGCAAATCAGCGCAAACAGCATCTTTCCATCTCCGGATTGTTCAACATTACACGTCGGTTTCGGTCTTCAGCGGCCTTGTCATCAGCGCCGACACAGCCTGGCGGATGGTGATCGTGCCGTCCAGTATGGCGGCGACGGCGGTGATGATCGGCGCGTCGATGTTGCGCTCGGTGGCGATGCGGGCGGCGATCGCCGCCGTCGGCACCCCTTCGGCCAGGGGCAGCCCGGCAAGCGGCTTGCCTTGCCCCAGCGCCAGCCCGTAGGCGAAATTGCGCGACTGGGCGGACGAGCAGGTGAGCAACAGGTCGCCGAGACCGGAAAGTCCCATCAGCGTTTCCGGCCTGGCGCCGAAGGCGGCGCCGATGCGGCGCAATTCGACGAAGCCGCGCGTCACCATGGCGGCCTGGGCGCTGGCGCCGAGCTCGGCGCCGGTGACCGCACCGGCGGCAATGGCGAAGACGTTCTTCAACGCGCCGCCGATCTCGACGCCGATGAGGTCGTCACTCGAATAGCAGCGCAAATTCTGCGCCGAAAAGCGCGCGGCCAGGTCGGCCGCCAGACCCTCATTGCCGGCGGCGACCACCACGGCCGTCGGCAGCCCCCTGGCGACGTCAGTGGCGAAGCTCGGCCCGGACAGGGCGGCGACCGGATTTTCAGGCAGGATCTCTCCAGCGATCGCCGACAGCAATGCGCCGGTGTCGCGCTCGATGCCCTTGGCGCAGAGGACCAGCGGGACGTCTTTCGGCATATGGGCTTTCGCGGTGGCCAGCATGGCGCGCAGCGACTGCGCCGGCGCCACCGCCAGCACGCAGTCGGCGCCGTCGAGCGCAGCCTCGATATCACTCGTTGCCACGATGCCGGCCTGAAGCGCGATGCCAGGCAGATAGCGCGGATTTTCGCCACGGTCGATCGCGGCGACGGTCTCCAAGTCGCGCGCATAGAGGCGGACGAAATGGCCGGCGCGCAACATGGCCAGCGCCAGCGCCGTGCCCCAGGCACCGCCGCCGAGCACGGCAACGCGCCAGCCGCTTGGTACCTTGTGCCCGCTGCCGCTCATGCCTTGGCTCCGCGCCGGCCCGAGCCGACCATCGGAGCGGAGATGCTGTCCAGCGGCCAGCGCGAACGCGGCACGAAATCAGCGGTGTTTTCACCCGATATGCCGGCGCGCAGCCGCTCGATGCCGGCCCAGGCGATCATCGCCGCATTGTCGGTGCAGAGCTTGAGCGGCGGCGCGACGAAGGCAAAGCCGGCCTTCTCGCACAGGGCTTCGAGTGTGGTCTTGATCGTCCGGTTGGCGGCGACACCGCCTGCAACGACGAGCGCAGGCTTCAGCTCGCTCGGAAACTCCTGGCGGAAACGGTTCAGCGCCCTCGAAACACGGTCATCCAGCGCATCCGCAACCGCCGCCTGGAAGGAGGCGCTGATGTCGGCGACGTCCTGATCGCTCAAAGGAGCAATGGCCGTCGCTGCCTGGCGCACGGCGGTCTTCAGCCCGGAAAAGGAAAAATCGGGCTGCGCCGAGCCCTTCATCGGTCGTGGGAAGGCGAAGCGCGCGGCGTCGCCGGTCGCCGCCGCCTTCTCGACATTTGGCCCGCCTGGATAGGGCAGGCCGAGCATCTTGGCCGTCTTGTCAAAAGCTTCGCCGAGCGCATCGTCGATGGTTGTTGCCCAGCGCTGGTAGTCGCCAACGCCGCGCACCGCGACGATCTGCGTGTGGCCGCCGGACACCAGCAGCAACAGATAGGGAAAGTCGAGCCCGTCGGTCAGCCGCGCGGTCAGCGCATGGCCTTCGAGGTGGTTGATGGCGATCAGCGGCTTGTTCGCCGCGGCTGCGATCGCCTTGGCCGTCATCAGCCCGACGATCAGACCGCCGACGAGGCCGGGGCCGGCGGTCGCAGCGATCGCGTCGATATCGGCGAGATCGACGCCTGAATCGGCAAGCGCGGCCTCGATGATGCCGTCCAGCGCCTCGACATGGGCGCGCGCGGCGATTTCCGGGACGACGCCGCCGAAGGCGGCATGCTCTTCGATCTGGCTGAGCACGATATCAGACAGGATTTTCGGCGCGCCGCCGCCATCCAGCGCTACGACGCTGGCGGCGGTCTCGTCGCAACTCGTCTCAATGCCCAGAACGCGGATCAATTCGTTGCCATCCCTGGAGATTGTGCAACCAGCCTTTCCCCGTTAGGAGAAAGCCCGGAAACGGCCTCGATCTGCCGGGGGTTATCACGGACAGCGCGCCATGCAAACAACCTTGAAAATCGGAACACGCGGCAGCCCGCTGGCGCTGGCGCAGGCGTATGAAACGCAGGCGCGGCTGATGGCCGCTCACGGCATGCCGGTTGAGGCATTCGAGGTGGTCGTCATCTCGACCAGCGGCGATCGCATCCAGGACCGGCCGCTGTCGGAAGCCGGCGGCAAGGGGCTGTTCACCAAGGAAATCGAGGAGGCGCTGCTGGCGCGCCGCATCGACATCGCCGTGCATTCGTCGAAGGACATGCCGACGGTGTTGCCCGACGGGCTGGAACTGTCTGCCTTCCTGCCGCGCGAGGATGCCCGCGACGCCTTCGTCGGCAAGGCGGCCAAAACGATCGCCGGATTGCCGCACGGCGCGAAGGTCGGTTCGTCGTCGCTCAGGCGTCAGGCGCTGATCCGGCGGATGCGGCCGGACCTCGACGTGGTAATGTTCCGCGGCAATGTGCAGACGCGGCTGCGCAAGCTCGACGAGGGCGTCGCCGACGGCACCATCCTTGCCTATGCCGGGCTGAAGCGGCTCGGGCTCGAAGATGTCATCACCGACCTGATGCCGCTCGACAGCTTTCCGCCGGCGCCGGGGCAAGGCGCGATCTGCATCGAAAGCCGCATCGGCGACCTCGATGTGGAAAGGATGCTGACGGCAGTCCATGACGTGCCGACCGGGCAGGCGCTGGCCTGCGAACGGGCTTTCCTGGCGGCGCTCGACGGTTCCTGCCGCACGCCGATTGCCGGCCATGCGACGATATCGGCCGAAACGGTGTTCTTCGGCGGGCTGATCATCTCGCCGGACGGCGTGCAATCGCATGAGGTCAAGGCGGAAGGCCCGGCGCAGGATGCCGCGCGCATCGGCGACGATGCCGCCAGGACCGTGCGGGCCAAGGCCGGCGAAAAATTCTTCGACGGCTGGGCCTGACATGCGTCCCGTCCTGGTGACGAGGCCGGAGCCGGGCGCCTCGCGCACGGCACAGCGGCTTGAAGACCTGGGTTTTAAGCCGATCCTGCTGCCGCTGACCGAAACGGTGGCGCTGCCGGTTGATCCGGACAGGGTCGCAGCCAATGCCGCGGCCGTTGCCGTCACCAGCGCCAATGCCGTGCGCCATGCGCCGAAAGAAATCAGCACGGCGCTCGCCGGTTTGCCTTGCCATGCCGTCGGCAGACGGACAGCGCAGGCCGCCCGTGCGGCCGGGTTTCTGTCGGTCAGCGAAGGGCCGGGCGATGCCGAGGCGCTGGCGGATGCGCTTGCCGGCGATTGCGCCGGACAACCCATCGTCTATTTGTGCGGGCGGGTGCGTTATTCGGGTTTCGAGCAGCGGCTGCAGTCGGCAGGCGTTCAGGTTCGCGCCGTCGAGACCTATGACACTGTCGCGCTGGATTATTCCGACGAGGCCGTTCTTGCGCGCTTGTCCGGCCGGCCGGTCGAGGCGGTGCTGCTCTTTTCGGCCAAGGCCGCCACAGCGCTGCAGGCACTGGCTGGGCGGCCGGCGCTGCGTGAGCTTTTTAAAAAGACATGTTTTTTTGCGCTGTCCGGACGTATCGCCGCAGCCTTGGAGACGGTTGCCTCAGAACAGCTCCGCGTTGCGCCGGAGCCCAGCGAGGAGGCGCTGCTGGAGCTTTTGCGGACGTCGCCTTGACCCCGTGTCATCACGCCGCCCCTTTTCACCGCTTGGTGATGTGCTAGACCCTTCCTGAACCATCCCGAAGCAAAATTTGCGGAGCCCAAGCATGGTCAAGACGCCGAAGATGCGGCATTCGAAAAGCCGTCGCGAGCCGGTGACCATCGAGCTCGATCCCGGCGCTGTCTCGCGCGTTGCCGACGAGGATGCCGCCAACGGGCGGACCGACGAGGCGAAGGCGGAGGAGGCGGCAAGCGCGTCGCAGCCGGAAGCGCCTGAAGAACCCGTCCATGCCGACCAGACCGACATCGAGCCGTGGGAACATGCCGAAGCGGCCCCGCCGGACGGCTCGGAACAGCCGGCCGAGGGCGGTGCCAAAACTCCTGAAGGGCCCAAACCGACTTATCCGGCCGGCTCGGAGGCATCGGCGAAGCGGGCCTTCGACTACAGTTTCGACGACGCAGCGGCCAAGGACGCCTCGGCCAAGGCGGGCGCCGCAGACGCGCCGAAGGAAACCCAGGCAGGGACTGAAGACATGGCAGCGCAGCCGAAGCGTGGCGGCATCAACGGCATCGCTGCCGGCATTATCGGCGGCGTCATCGCGCTGGCTGCCGCCGGAGGGCTGCAGTTTGCCGGCCTGCTCGGCGCGCCAGGGGTTGGCGATTTATCCTCGAGCGGCGTGTCGCTCGATGGCGTCAACAGCGAAATCGCTGCGCTGAAGAGCGAGATTGCCGGGCTCAAGGATACAGCCGGCAACAATGACGCCTCGGCCAAGGTGGACGGGCTGTCGTCAGCGCTGGATCAGGTCAAGACGGATGTCGCGGCGCTGAAATCGGCGATCGAGCAGGGCGGAGCAGGCGACACAGTCGGGCTTGCAGCCCTCGGCGACAAGGTCAGGCAGATCGAGACGGCGGTTGCGGCGCTTGGCCAGACCGGCAACACGGCGCCGGTCGATCTCGGACCGCTCAACGAAAAGCTGGCCGGGCTCGACGCGGCGGTGAAATCCGCCGGCGAGACGGCGAAGGCACAGGACGGCCGGCTTGCAGCGCTGGAACAGTCGGTGTCTCAGCTTTCCGGCAAGGTCGAGGCACAGGCCGGGCAGCCCAAGGTTGCGCTCGCCATCGCCGCATCGGCGCTGAAGGCAGCACTCGACCGTGGTGCGCCATTCGCCGCCGAACTCGAAACCTTTGCGGCGATTTCGCCGGATGCTCCAGAGATCGCAGCCTTGCGTCCCTACGCCGAAACGGGCGTTCCGACCCGGGCGGAGATCGCAACCGAAATGCCTGCCGCCGCCAATGCCATGGTCGCTGCCTCCGAGCCCGTCGACCAGAATGCCGGCTTCCTGCAAAACCTGCTGTCGAGCGCGCAATCGCTGGTCAAGGTCAGGCCGATCGGTGCAGTCGAAGGCGCTGGCGCTCCGGAAATCGTCGCTCGCATGGAGGTGGCGGTCGATCAGGGCGATTACGCCAAGGCGCTCAGCGAATACGATATGCTGCCCGAGGCGGTGAAGGCGGCCGGCGCCGATTTTGCCGGCAAACTGAAGGCGCGAATCGAGGTCGAGAAGCAGGTCGACGCGCTGATCGCCAGTGCGATGAAGGCGTGAGGGAAACCCGATGATTCGCATTCTGCTTTTCCTCGCCGTGGTTTTCGCGCTCGGGCTGGGTTTCGCCTGGCTGGCCGACCGGCCAGGCGAGATGGTCGTCACCTTCAGCGGCTATCAATACCAGGTCAGCCTGATGGTGGCAGCGGTGGCGGTCGTTGCCGTGGTTGCCGCGGTGATGATCGTCTGGTGGCTGCTCAAGGCGCTGTGGAACAGCCCCTACACCATCTCGCGCTATTTCCGCGTGCGCCGTCGCGATCGTGGCTATCAGGCGCTGTCGACCGGCATGATTGCCGCCGGCGCCGGTGACGGGGCGCTCGCCCGCAAGAAGACCAAGGAAGCGGCAAAGCTGATCCGCTCCGACCAGGAGCCGCTGATCCAATTGCTGGAGGCGCAAGCCTCGCTGCTCGAAGGCGACCATGAGGGTGCCCGCGAAAAGTTCGAGACCATGCTCGACGATCCCGAAATGCGGCTGCTCGGCCTGCGCGGGCTTTATCTCGAGGCCGAACGCCTCGGCGACCGCAACGCGGCGCGGCACTACGCCGGCCGCGCCGCGGCGATGGCGCCGCAGTTAGCCTGGGCCGCCGAATCGACGCTGGAAGACCTGACCGGGCGCGGCGACTGGGACGGCGCGCTGAAACTGGTCGAGGCGCAGAAATCGACGCGGCAGATCGAGCGCGATGCCGCCAACCGGCGTCGCGCCGTGCTGCTCACCGCCAAGGCGCGGGCGCTGATCGACAGCGATCCCAATGCCGCCAAAACCGCTGCTCTGGAGGCCAACCGGTTGCGGCCGGATTTCGCGCCGGCGGCGGGGATCGCAGCCAAACTGCTGTTCAGACAGAATGATGTGCGCAAGGGCGCGAAGATCCTCGAAACGGCGTGGAAAGCCGAGCCGCATCCAGAGATCGCCGAGCTTTACACCCACGCCCGGCCAGGCGATGCCGTGCTCGACCGGCTGAACCGGGCGAAGAAGCTGCAGGAGATGAAGAAGAACCACGCCGAATCGTCGCTGGCGGTGGCGCGCGCCGCGCTCGACGCGCAGGACTTTTCAACCGCCCGCAAAGAGGCCGAGGCGGCTATCCGCATGGATCGCCGCGAAGGCGCCTATCTGCTTCTGGCCGACATCGAGGAGGCAGAGACCGGCGATCAGGGCAAGGTGCGGCAGCTTTTGTCCAAGGCAGTGCGTGCGCCGCGCGATCCGGCCTGGGTCGCCGACGGCGTCGTTTCCGAACGCTGGGCGCCGGTGTCGCCGATCACCGGCAAGCTCGACGCCTTCGAGTGGCGTGCGCCGATGGAGCGGCTCGGCCAACTCATCGACAGTGACGAGGATGCGCCGGACGCCGCGGTGCCGACAATTGCAGCGCCAACGAAGCCGGAAAAGGAAAATGTGATCGAGCTGAACCCCGCTGGTTCGGCCGAAAGACCGACCGCTGTGGCGGCATCGGAAACTGACGAAGACGATGTTGCGCCGGTCACCGCCACGGCGTCTGCCGCAGTGCCGCCGGATGGCGACGCTGCCGAACCGGCGGAGGAAATGGCCCGGCTGCCCGACGATCCGGGCGTCGACCCAGACGACGAAGACCAAAAACCACCACGCAAGTTTCGATTGTTTTGATTTGGCTGCGCTTGATAGTTTTGCCTGATGAGAAGTAAGAATCACATGTTCGAACGCGTTCTGTCGTTTCTGAAGGACCTGCCGGCAGCCGGCAGTGCCCGCAACAACGCCGATGATCCGCGCGTTGCCGCATCCGCCCTTCTCTACCATGTGATGAGTGCCGACGGCGTGCGTCAGGATGCCGAATGGGAGCGGTTCAAGGCGGTGCTGGCGGAAAGCTATTCGATCAGCGGCGACGAGCTCGACGCGCTTGCCGCTGCCGGCGAGCGGGCCGACAATGAGGCGATCGACCTCTACGCCTTCACCAGCGTTTTGAAGCGTCAGCTCGATCCGGACGCGCGAAAAGCCTTCATCGGCCTGATGTGGGAAATCGTCTATGCCGATGGCGAATTGCACGAGCTCGAGGACAATATCGTCTGGCGCGTCGCCGAGCTGATGGATGTCGAACGCCACGACCGCGTCGAGGCACGCCGCAAGGCGGCCGCCGAAGTGCCGGGCGCGGCTGGAACATCGAGCGACGAATAGACGGGATTTCCCCATGCCACCCACGCCGAGGCCGAGACCAAAAATCCTGATCGTGCTGCATCAGGAGAGTTCGAGCCCCGGGCGCGTCGGCCACATGCTTATCGAAGAAGGCTTCGACCTTGATCTCCGCTGCCCGCCGCTCGGCGACGCCTTGCCGGAAACACTGGACGGTCATGCCGGAACCGTGGTGTTCGGCGGACCGATGAGCGCCAATGACGAGGACGATTTCGTCCGCCGTGAGACCGACTGGCTAAAAGTGCCGCTCCGGGAGAACCGGCCGTTGCTCGGCATCTGCCTCGGCGCGCAGATGCTGGTCAACCATCTTGGCGGCAAGGTCGAGGGTCATGGCGAGGGGCTGGTCGAGATCGGCTGGTATCCGCTGACAGCGACCGAGGACGGCAAGAAGCTGATGCGCTGGCCTGAGATGGTCTATCAGTTTCACCGCGAGGGCTTTTCGCTGCCGAAGGACGCGACGCTGCTGGCGACGGCCGAAACCTATCCCAACCAGGCCTTTCGCTATGGCGACAATGCCTGGGGCATCCAGTTCCATGGCGAATTGACAAGGGCGATGATGCAGCGCGCCGGGCATCGGCGCCATCTGCGTTGCCATCTGGCTGGCCGGACATCCGATCCGCAACCATGCCGGCCTGGTCATGCTCGGCTTCGTCGCGCTGTTCGGCGCCTTCACGGTGCTGTTCGGCCTTTCCACCATCACCTGGCTGTCGATCGCAGCGCTCGCCTTGCTCGGCGCCGCCGACATGTTCAGCGTCTACATCAGAGAGACGCTGATCCAGCTGTGGACGCCGGACAAGGTTCGCGGCCGCGTCAACGCCGTCAATCAGGTTTTCGTCGGCGCCTCCAACGAACTCGGCGAATTCCGCGCCGGCACCATGGCGGCATTGATCGGCACCGTGCCCGCGGTGGTGATCGGCGGCGTCGGCGCAGTCGTTGTCGCCGGGCTGTGGGCGGTGCTGTTCCCGCAGTTGCGCAAGGTGCGCCACCTCAACGGGCGAAACTGATCCCAGGGCGCTCTGATCCGGGCAAACTAGACCAGATCAGGACAGCGCCGGTTTGCCGAAGATCGTCTGCAGGAATTCGCCGAGCCAGCGCTTGAGATGCATGTCCCAGATCAGCCGGCCGCCGAGATGATCGCGACCGGGCTGCGCGCCAGGCAACTCGAAGCGATGCGCGCCGCGAACGACCCAGCGCCGAACGCAACAGTCCCAGGCCCCAAGGGCCGAGTTCGAGGATGTCGCGCGCATAGACCGGCAGCAGCGCCGTGGCGCCGGACAAAAGCACGGCGAACAAATCGAGCGAAATGGCGCCGAGCACGATCTTCTCGCTCCAGATATAACCGAAGCCGGCAAACAGGGTCTGCATCGTCGGCCTGTCGGTCTCGCTGCGCTGGGCAGGCTTTGGGATGGTGAAGACCAGCACCGCAGCGACAAACATCAGAACGGCAGCGGTGCCGTATGCCGCTTGCGCCGAGAGCCCGTAGAGCAGGCCGCCGGCGACCGGTCCGACGATGGTCGCCGTCTGCCAGGCGGACGAATTCCAGGCGATCGCGTTGCCGAAATCCTCCGGCGGCACGAGGTTGGCGAACAGCGACGCCGCTGCCGGTCCGAAGAAGGCGCGCGCGATGCCGAACATGGCGAGCACGCCGAAGATCAATCCCGGTCCGCTAAGACCGCGCAGCGTCAGCAGCAGCAGGGCCAGCGCGCAGATCGCCTCCAGCAGCACCATCAGCGCCATGATCAGGCGGCGGCCGAAACGGTCAGCGACCACCCCGGTGATCAGCACCAGCAGCAGCGAAGGCAGGAACTGGACAATGCCGACAAGGCCGAGATCGAACGGATCGCGGGTCAGGTCGTAGACCTGCCAGCCGACGGCGACGGATACAATCTGGGTGGCGAATGTGGCGAGGAAGCGTGCCGCCCAATAGCTCAGGAAGGGTTTGTGCCGGAAGGCGGCATAGCGCCGGTCGGGCGGTGCGTGAGGTTCGGGTGTCATGAATCAGGCCCCGTGGCAAGGAAGTCGGCCGGCGGGGCACTTCCACGAGGGCGCTGGTCCGACCACCGCGCTTTTAGCGCAGTTCGGTGCGAGGCGCGCGCAAAAATCGGCTCTGGATCAAGGATTTCCGGCTACCATGCTAATTGCACAGCTCGGCGGAGGTGGAAGGGTTATTAGGCGCGCAGGTCGAGTTCTCCCCGCGCCCCCTCTTGTCCTGCCGGACATCTCCCCCCCAAGGGGGGAGATTGGACGTCGCGACGGCTTTCGCCAATCTCGAGCGTCAAAGGCGACTTCGAGCGCGTCAGACCGTGGCCTTGGGCTTCCTGGTCTTCTTGACCGGCGCCGGCGGGGCGGCCTTGCGGCCAAGGCCGATCGCCTTCGCCAACTGCGAGCGCGAGGCCGCATAGGTCGGGGCGACCATCGGATAGTCAGCCGGCAAGCCCCATTTGGCTCGGTAGGCATCCGGCGTCAGTCCGAAATGAACGCCGATATGGCGCTTCAGCGATTTGAACTTCTTGCCGTCTTCGAGGCAGATGATGTAATCCGGCGTCACCGATTTCTTGGGATTGACCGCCGGGATCAGCGGTGCTGCGACCGGAACGGCGGGCTGGCCGAGCCCACCTATCGACGCGCTGACGCTGGCGATGAGATCGCCGAGGCCGGAAGCGGGCAAGCGGTTCTTCTCGACGTAAGCGGACACGATGTGAGCGGTCAGCTCGAGAAGGTCGATGTCCTTGCGGGCTTTGTTGCTGTCGTCGGTCAATCTATTTTCTCCGTTAGTGGGGTCGCAGAATTCCTAGTCGGCAAATCTGCATAACGCAATGACGCTGCACCACGCTACACATTATTTTGAATAACAATACTAACGGCCGGGCCAGATCAACAGGTTTGGGCCCGAACCGCTATAATATCAGACAATCAGGGATTTGTCGCGCCACAGTCGAAATCCCCCGTCGAAGGCGCGTGTGTTGTCGCCACGCCTGCAACCGGCAGGCAATTCGTCGAGTTTGTCGACATTGCCGCCGCCGATGACCACATAGTCAGGCTGAAGGGCGGCGCGCAGCCGCTCGACTACGTCGAAAACGTGTTTGCGCCATTTCTTCTTGCCGCGCTTTTCGAGGCCGCGTTCGCCGACATAGTCCTCGAAGCTGCTGCCCTTCTTGTAGGGAAGATGCGCGAGTTCCATCGGCTGGGCGACGTTGTCGAGGATCATCGCAGCACCGAGTCCGGTTCCGAGACCCAGGAACAGCATGCGCCCGCCTTCATAGCTGCCGACGGCCTGCATCAGCGCGTCGTTGACCAGCTTCACCGGCTTGCCGAACTGCGTTGCGAAGTCAAATCCGACCCAACCCTTGCCGAGATTGGCGGGGTCGGCCAGTGGCCTGTTGTGGTGCACCGGGCCGGGATAACCGATCGAGACGACATCGTAGGGCAAGCCATCGGCGAGCGTCTGCACGACGGCGATCATTTGCTGCGGCCTCAGGCCGGGCCCCGAATCGGCTCTGCGCTCCTCGCCGCCGGCGCTGGTGAGGATCTTGACATGGGAGCCGCCGATATCGATCGCAAGCACGATCTTTTCGCTTTCCGGTGCCGGCTTTTTCGCCGCTTTGGCCATTGCGTCGCCTCTGAGTTCATTTCGCCGGGTTGATCCAGCCGTTCGGCGGTCCGAACCCGGCCATCGCATCGGCGGGACCCCATGCTCCCGGCTCATAGAGGTGTGGCGGCGTGGTATCGCCAAGCACCGGGCCGACGATCCGCCAGGCAAGCTCGCTGGCATCCTGGCGAGTGAACAACTGGCCGTTGCCGTTCATGGCGTCGCCGATCAGCCGCTCATAGGGCGGCATGTCGCCCTTGCTGTCGTCGAGCGCGGTGAGTTCGACCTGCTCGCCGATCATGTCGTCACCAGCGGCCTTGCGCTGGGCGCCGATCGAGATCGCCACCTGCGGGTCGATGCGGAAACGGACGTGATTCGCATCTCCGGGTTTGATCGGGTCGAAGACGTCGAGCGGCGGCCGCTTCAGCCGCACGATGACCTCGGTGGCGTGCACCGGCATGCATTTGCCGGCGCGGATGAAGAAGGGCACGTCCCGCCAGCGCCAGGTGTCGACGAGGAAACGCACCGCCGCGAAGGTCTCGACCGGCGAATTCAGCGCGACGCCCGGCTCGCTGAGATAGCCTTTGAACTGGCCGCGCACGACATCGTCACTGGTCAGCGTCCGGATCGCCCGCAGCACCTGCACCTTCTCGTCGATCAGATCGTCGGCCGAGCGGCCAACGGGCGGCTCCATGGCCAGCAGCAGCAGGATGTTGAGCAGATGGTTCTCGATGACGTCGCGGATGCAGCCGACCTCGTCGTAGAAGCGGCCGCGGCCTTCGACGCCGAAATCCTCGGCCATGGTGATCTGCACGCTCTCGACGAAATTGCGGTTCCAGATCGGCTCGAGAAAGGAATTGGCGAAGCGGAAATAGAGCAGGTTCTGGATCGCCTCCTTGCCGAGATAATGGTCGATGCGAAAGATCGACTGCTCGTCGAACACCAGGTGAAGGACCCGGTTCAGCCAGCGCGCCGATTGCAGATCGTGACCGAACGGCTTTTCCACCATCAGGCGCGCGCCCTGGGCTGCGCCCGACTGTTCCAGGCCCTGGATGACCGTCTCGAACATGGTCGGCGGCACCGCCAGATAGTGCAGCGGGTGCTGCGCGGTCCCGAGCGCGCTTTTCAGCTTCTCGAATGTCGCGGCGCTGCGGTAGTCGCCGCTGACATAGCGAAGCAGCGAGGCAAGTTTCGCGAATATCTTCTCGTCGACCTTGCCGATGGCCTTGACGATGCCGTCGTGGGCCCGCGCCTGCAACTGCTTCAGGTCCCAGGCGTCGAAAGCGACGCCGATCACCGGTTCGGTGAGCGTTCCCTTGGCGACCATGGCGTAAAGTGCCGGGAAGATTTTTTTGTGGGCGAGGTCGCCGGTCGCCCCGAAAAGCACCAGCGTGTCGGACCGTTCCTGGTTCATGAGCGTGTCTTCCCCGTCACGAGCCGATCTTCGGCTTTTCGACATGGCCGCCAAAGGCATAGCGCATGGCGGATAGCAGCTTGTCGGCGAATTCGGCTTCGCCTTGCGAGGCGAACCGGTCGAACAGGGCCGAGGACAGAACCGGCGCCGGCACGCCTGTGTCGATCGCCGCCTTCAGCGTCCAGCGGCCTTCGCCGGAATCCGAAACCCGTCCGCCGAACTGCGTCAGCCCCGAATCGGCCTTCAATACGCCCGCCGTGAGGTCGAGCAGCCAGGAGCCGATGACGCTGCCATGCCGCCAGACCTCGGCTACCTCGGCGATATCGATGTCGAACTGGTAATATTGCGGGTTTTCCAATGGACTGGTTTCGGCGTCGGCCGTCCGCTGTCGCTTGCCGGCATTCGCCGACTTCAGGATGTTCATGCCCTCGGCATAGGCGGCCATGACGCCGTATTCGATGCCGTTGTGGACCATCTTGACGAAATGGCCGGCGCCGCTCGGTCCGCAGTGGAGATAGCCGAACGGGGCGGTTCCGGCATCCTTGCCGGGGGCGGGCACCCCGGCATCGGCGCCTGGAGCCAGGGTGGCGAAGACCGGGTCGAGATGCTGGACCGCGCTGTCGGGGCCGCCGATCATCAGGCAATAGCCGCGCTCGAGGCCCCAGACGCCGCCGCTGGTGCCGACATCGACATAGTTCAAGCCTTTCAATGCCAGGCGCGCGGCATGGTCGACAGCCTCGTGATAATAGGAATTGCCGCCGTCGACGATGATGTCGCCCGGCTCCATCAGGTCGGCCACCTGGTCGACGATCCGGCTGGTGATCGCCGCCGGCAGCATCAGCCAGGCGCTGCGCGGCTTGGTCAGCTTGCCGACGAACTCCTCCATCGAAGCGGCTCCGATCGCGCCAGCCGTCACAAGGGCTTCAACGCTGGCCGGGTTGATGTCGTAGACCACGCATTCATGGCCATCCCGCAGCAGGCGCCGCACCATGTTGGCGCCCATCCTGCCCAGTCCCATCATTCCGATCTGCATGTTTTTCGTCCTGCTTCTTGAGGGATAGAAGATCTACTGGCTCTATTGTAGGAGCATGATCTTTTCCGAAAACCGGTTTCCACTTTTCGCTAACGCGGACCTTCGGTTCGGGATCATGCTCTAGTCCGGCTTGTCGATACCGACGGAAAAGTCGACATTCTCCCAACGGCCGGCATCGGGCCAGAAAAAAGTAAAGACGATCATATTGCCCGGCGGGACATCGGCAACGGGCAGGTCCGTGAGATGGATGCCGAAGGCGTTCTCGATCGTCGCGGCGTCACGGATGGTTGCCCAATCGTCGTTGCTCCAATGGACCACCGCCCGGGCCAGCAGTTCGACGCGCAGCAGCTTGCCGGCGGGCATGGCGCGGAGCTTGTGATTGAAGCGCCATGTCCGGCGCGGCGCCACGGTCCTGTCCTCGATGTAGCGCTTCACGCCTTGCGGCGGCATGTCGAAGACGGCGCCGTCTTTGAGCGAGCGCAGCAGCTTGATATGCTCCGAATGCGTCCAGACTAGAGGCATGGCGCTGCCCGATGGTCCGCCGTGCCGCAGTTCGTGTTCGGCGATGTCGGGACCATCCCAGACCTGCTCGGGCAGCAGGCCGCCAGACCCGGCAGAATCCTCCAGGGTCTTTAACAGGCTCGCTGCCTTGTCCTTGCGTCCCGCCGCCAGTTCGTAATGGGCGCGCTCGCCGACCAGCAGCGGCCAGGGCCGGCCCTGGCCGGTCCCGTCGAAGGGCGCGCCGTCGGCGCGCTCGCCATAGCCGTCGCCGGTATAGCGATACCAGACGGGCCCCTGAGGCAGGTCGCAGCGCAGCCGCGCATCGATGACCTTGACGGTGCCGACGATGCGCGGATCGTCGGCGGCCCTGAGGCCGAAGCGGACGAGCGCCAGGGCATCCGGGCTGACGATCGCCTCGGCCGGCCGGTCGCTATCGCCGGGCGGCCGGTTCTTGATCGGCACATAGCCGTCCTTCGGCGACGCCGCGCCGGCGGTGTCGGGCGGCGCGATGCGGACGTAATAGCCCTCGACGCCGACCTCTTCGCCGAGTGGGGTGCCGGTGACATAGGTCCAGCGCTCGATCTGGTCGTTCCAGACATCGGCGGTTTCCCGCAGATAATTTGCCGGCTCTGCTTTGCCGCCAGTTTCGAACAGGTCGGCCGCGGCCAGCAGGGCGGCGATCTCGACGGCCAGCGTGAACGGGCTGTAGCCGGCATCCTCCTCCCAGCGGTCTTCGCCGGTGACCGGACCGTTGCGCACGACATAGGAAGCGGCGCGTTCGACCATCGGCATGAAGGAGCGCAACGCGGCGTCTGCCAGATGCCCAGCCCGGCGCAGCGCGTCTGCGAGCAGCAGCGGAAACGCGCACTCGTCCATCTGGATGCCCGGCCAATAGGCTGATCCGTCGAGCCAGGCGTTCTGCGGCCAATGCCCATCCGGCTGCTGGATCGAGCGGAGATAGGCGAGGATCTCAAGCGCTTGCGCCGGATCGCCGGCGGCGAGGAAACCGCCCGCGGTTTCGACCAGGTCGCGCGGCCAGACCAGATGATAGCCGCCGATATCTTCGTCGCCCTTGCTGAAGCCCCACGGGATCGACAGGCTGGCGACGGCCGCTCCGGTGGATGAGCGATGCGTTGCCAGAACTGCCGTGCTGACACGATACGTGTTGATCCCCGCTCCACGCCGGTCCAGCGGCAGCAAGCCAGCCTGCCATTTGCGCCATTTTTCGATAAAGGATTTGGCCGCGGGCGCAAAACCTCGCTTCAGGCTGGCCGAGGCATTTTCCGCCGCCTCTTGCGGCGTCGTTCCGAAACCCATCGCCAGCAACGCCGTCGGGTTCGCAGCCGAAAAGCCGATCTCGCCGGTCAGCGCGACATTGCCGTCCTCGGCCCTGCGGCAAGCCGGGTCGAGTCGGCCGTCACGACGGAGTTGCTGCCAGCCGTCGGAGACACCGACATAGCCGGCCGAGCATGCTCCCCAAGGCAGCGACGAGGCGAGCGCCAGGCAAACGCCACGTCCCGATGCAAACAGGACAGGCCTTCCCTCGTGGTCGCCGACCCAGGCCGTGTTGGCCATGCCGGCGTTGACCAGATGCGGCGCCAGCAGCGCGTAGGCGCGGTGGTCGGCGTATGTGCCGCTCAGCGGCGTGAAGTTGATTTCCTGCAGCAAAACAGGATGTTCCGGATCCGTAACGATGCGCTTTTCGATCCGGTAGGTGGCGGCGGTGTTGACCAGCCTGTAGCCGGGCACCCCATCCTCGAACGGCTCGAGGCTGTGCACGGCATCGCGCTTTTCTTCCGAGAAATAGAAGCCGGGGCCGGTGACGACCAGTCCCATGTCTCGGGTGCAGGCGCTGTCGAGGCGGGGATAATAGACCTCGTTGAGGATGCCGTGGCTGATCGTGAACCAGACAGGGCAGGCCGGCGAAAGCGCGGTTCCGACGCCGCTCTTGGTGCTCGACGTCCAGCGCGCCGGAATTCCGGGTGGGCCCAGCGCATCAGTCGGCGTCGCTGCCATCTTGATTTTGGTCTCCTGCCTCATCCCTAGACCAGGAGCCGAAGCCTTTTCAATCATTGCACCGCAAGTTGATCGTCAAACCGTCATCGATCGCTGTTGACAAGTGCGCCCATCTAAATTTGTCTGACAATATTGAAACGAGGGTCGTCATAACAGCCGCCAGCAGCCAACAACGACCAGCAATCCATGGGAGGATAACAGATGAAGAAGATACTCGTCTTGAGTGCCCTTGCGGCGATGCTCGCATCAGGCGCCGCGTTTGCCGACACCAGCGACAAGAAGATCGCCTTTTCCAACAATTATGCCGGCAATTCGTGGCGGCAGGCGATGCTCGACAGCTATGCCATCGTCACCAAGAAGGCGGTCGCCGACGGGGTGGTCGCCGCCGCGGACATCTTCACGACGGCCGACAAGGAAGTGCCGACCCAGGCTGCCCAGGTTCAGAACCTGATCCTGCAAGGCTATGACGCCATCGTCATCAACGCCGCCTCGCCGGACGCGCTCAACGGCGCCGTCAAGCAGGCCTGCGATGCCGGCATCGTCGTCGTCTCCTTCGACGGCATCGTCACCGAGCCCTGCGCCTACCGCGTCGTCGTCGACTTCAAGGACATGGGCAGGCAGGAAGTCGAGCAGATGGCCAAGTTCCACCCCGAGGGCGGCAATCTGCTGGAAATCCGCGGCCTTGCCGGCACGTCGATCGACGACGCCATCCACGCCGGGATTCTGGAGGGCGTCGCCGCCCATCCCGAGTTCAAGATCGTCGGTTCGGTGACCGGCGACTGGGACCAGACCACAGCGCAGAAGGCGGTCGCGACGATCCTGCCGTCGCTGCCGGAAATCGTCGGCGTCGTCGATCAGGGCGGCGACGGCTATGGCGCGGCACAAGCCTTCGCCGCCGCCGGCAAACCGCGCCCGACCATCATCATGGGCAACCGCCAGGACGAATTGCAGTGGTGGAAGGAACAGAAGGACAAGGATGGCTACCAGACCTGGTCGGCGTCGATTGCGCCGGGCGTGTCGTCGCTGGCCTTCTGGGTGGCGCAGCAGGTGCTCGACGGCCGCACCGATGTGCCGCATGACCTGTTGGTGCCATACCTCGCCTTCACCCAGGATAATTTCGAGGCCGAGCTGCCGAACATCCCCAAGGGCGGCGTCGCCAGCCACGAATACACGCAGGAAGACGCCATCGCGGCGATCAAAGCCAACATCAAGTGAGCGTGGCACATCCAATGCCGCGCGCGTCGTCTTCCGGATTTCGCTAGGGATGCCCGAGGTCGGTGTAGACATCATCAGACTGGACGGAGCCGAAAAACATTTCGGCGCCGCCACTGTCGACATCATCAGGCTGGACGGAGCCGAAAAACATTTCGGCGCCGTCCGGGCGCTCGCCGGGGTGGATTTCCACGTCGGCGCCGGCGAATGCGTCGGTCTCGTCGGCCACAATGGCGCGGGCAAGTCGACGCTCATGCATATGGTGGCGGGCACGCTCGTGCCCGACAGCGGTCGGATCGCGGTGCGTGGCGGCATCGAGGACAATTATTCGGTGCCGCGCGCCCAACAACTCGGCATACGCTGCGTATTCCAGGAACTGTCGCTGTGCCCGAACCTCAGCGTTGCCGAGAACACCCGAATCAACCACCCGGCGCTGCGCGGCCTCGGCTGGCGGCGCAAGGCGGCCGATCTGATCGCCGCCAAGCTCGACGAGATATTTCCGGGCCACAGCATCTCCGCCGCCGATATCGCCAGCGACCTTTCCATCGGCAGGCGGCAGATGGTCGAGGTGGCGCGCGCCTTCACGGTGACGCAGGATCCGCTCGAATTGGTCATCCTCGACGAGCCGACATCCTCGCTCGACGCGCACACGGCCGGCCAGTTGCTGGGTTTCGTCCGGCGCTTTGTCGCCGGGGGCAAGAGCTGCATTCTGATCTCGCATGTTCTGGGCGAGGTGCTCGGGAATGCCGACCGCATCGTGGTGATGCGCGACGGCAAGGTCGTCGCGTCGGATGCGGCTAAGGCTTTCGATCGCGGCAGGCTGGTGACGACCATGGGCGGAGCGGCAGCGCGTGAGAAGATCGCGGCCGAAATCGCGACCCAAAAGCCGGAGACCGGCCCGTTGCGGGTCCGGGCCCGCCCAGCGCGGCAACAGGACGGCAACGAACTTGTGGCGCATGCCGGCGAGATCATCGGCCTTGCCGGGCTTGCCGGTCATGGCCAAACCGATCTGCTGCTGGCGATTTTCGCAGCCGCGGCGCGCACCAAAACCGGCATCGAGGTCACCGCGCCGGTGGCGCTGGTGGCCGGCGACCGCCAGTCTGACGGGATCTTTCCGCAATGGTCGATTGCGCAAAACATCGGCATCCGCTCGCTGGCGCGATTGCGCAACGGCCTGCTGATCTCGCCGCGGCGCGAAGCCGAGCTCGCCGACTTCTGGCAAAAGAAAATCGGCATCCGCACCCCCGACATGAACAGCAACATCTTCTCGCTGTCCGGCGGCAACCAGCAGAAGGCCCTGTTTGCCCGGGCGCTCGGTTCCGACGCCAAGATCGTGCTGATGGACGACCCGATGCGCGGCGTCGACATCGGCACCAAGCTCGAGGTCTACGACCTTGTGCGCGAAGAGGCTGGCCGCGGCCGTACCTTCCTCTGGTACACCACGGAAACCGAAGAGCTCGACAATTGCCACCACGTCTATGTCTTCAAGAACGGCCGGATCGTCGCCAAGCTTGGTCGCGACGAGCTGACCGAGGAAAAGATCATCCAGTCCTCGTTCGGCGATGCGGCTTGAGATGACGGCAGCACCCGTCGAGAGCGGTCCCAAGAGTTCTTCCGAGCGAAGCGCGCTGGCGCGGGCGCGCCTGCTGCGCGGGCTGCTGCCTGCGATGTCGCTGGTGCTGGTGCTGCTGGCGATCGCCTGGCTCAACCCGCGCGCCATCAGCTATTTCGGCTTCAGCCTGATGCTCAACCTGGCGATCCCGATCGCATTGGCGACGATCGCGCAGATGTTCGTCATTGCCGGCAACGAGCTCGACCTGTCGATCGGCACCTTCGTCGGTTTCGTCGGCTGCGTCACGGCGACATGGCTGAAGGAGGCGCCGCTGGTCGGTGTCTTGATCCTCCTCGGGTCGATCGGCGTCTATGCGCTGCTCGGCGCGCTGATCCATCTGCGCAACCTGCCTTCAATCGTGGTGACGCTCGGCATGAGTTTTGTCTGGCAGGGCCTCGCCATCCTCATCCTGCCGAAGCCCGGCGGCAAGGCGCCGGACTGGCTGCTGTCGCTCATGGCCTTCAAGCCGCCCTTCGTCCCGTTCCCGATCATTGCGGCGCTGCTGATCGCGGCGGTCGTCCACTTCGGGCTGATGCGCACCTCGTATGGCGTGATCCTGCGCGGCTCCGGTGGCAATGCCGCGGCCCTCAGCCGTGCCGGCTGGTCGCTGCTCAAGACCAAGGTCGTGCTGTTCGCATTGACCGGCCTGTTCGGCGTTTTATCCGGCATGGCCCTGATTGGCATCACCACCTCGGCCGATGCCAATATCGGCAATGGCTACACGCTGCTGTCGATCGCCGGCGTCATCCTCGGTGGCGGCGAATTCGTCGGCGGCCGAGTATCGCCGATCGGAGCGGTGATCGGCGCGCTGACGCTGGCGCTCGCCGCCTCGCCGCTGCTGACCTTCATGCACATCCCGCCCGATTGGCAGGTGGCCGCCAACGGCGCCATCCTCATCATCGTGCTGGCGGCCCGGGTGCTGATCAGCCGCAAAGAGAGGTGAGAGGATGGCATCGTTGCGATTGCTGCTCGCCAAACCCTGGATCTGGTCCTTCATCGGCGCGCTGCTGGTGTGGCTGGCGACGGTCACCTTCACCGGCGGATATGGCGGCGGCGGCATGATCACGGCGGCACTTTCGCTCGCCGTCTTCACCGTCATCGTCGGTGTCGGCCAGATGTTCGTGATCACGCTCGGTCCCGGCAATGTCGACCTGTCGCTGCCCGCCAATATCGGCCTCGCCAGCGCCGTCGCCATGAAGGTGATGGACGGCAATGATTCAATGATCGCGGTCGGGCTGCTGGCGGCGCTGGCCTGCGGCATGGCGATCGGCGCCGCCAATTATCTGTTGATCTGGGCGCTGCGCATTCCACCGATCATCGCCACACTGTCGGCGAGCTTCATCATCCAGTCGATCGACATCAGCTATGGCCGCGGCTTGCAGATCAAGCCGCCGCCGGGCTTTGCCAGTTTCACCAACTGGCAGATTCTTGGCGTTCCGGTGCTGGCGATCCTCACCGTGCTGTTCTCCATCGGCGCTGCGTTCGCGCTGCAGCGCATGATCTATGGCCGTTCGGTGCTGGCGATCGGCCAGAACATCCGCGCGGCGTGGCTGGCCGGCGTCAATGTCGGCCGCATCCGCTTTCTTACCTACACGCTGTCGGGCGCGCTCGGCGGCCTCGACGGGGCGCTGCTCGCCGGCTATTTCCGCGGCGCCAACGTCGATATCGGCAATGAGTACCTGCTGGCCTCGATCGCCGTCGTCGTCATCGGCGGCACGTCGGTAGCCGGCGGCAAGGCCAATGTGCCGGGTGTATGGGGCGCGGCCCTGTTCCTGGTGCTGCTTTTGACCATGCTCAACACGTTCGGCGTCAGCGCCGGCGTCCGTCTGTTGCTGACCGGGCTGATCATCGTCGGCGTCATCACTGCCGCCGGCGGGCAGAAAGCGCTGCGCTAGCAAGCGGCGGCCCTTGGCGGCGCTGACCTGTGTCATCTCATACGTGCTTGCGCCCGCCAGATTCGCGGAACCAGCTGTCGGGATAGGGATACCACCAGTCCTGGATCGCTGGCCTGTGGTCGATGATGACCATCTTCGAGCGGCGGAAGGCATCCAGCCCCTGGCGACCAAGTTCGCGGCCGAGGCCCGACGCCTTCCAGCCGCCGAACGGCAGTGCGTCGTTGTCGATCAGCGGATTGTTGACCCAGACCATCCCTGCCTCAAGCCGCTCCGCAGCCTCATGCGCCTCGGCAAGATCAGTGGTGAACACCGAGGCGCCGAGCCCGAACGGGCTGTCATTGGCAAGTTCTATCGCCTCGTCGAAATCCTTGACCCGGCAGATCGCGGCGACTGGCCCGAAACATTCTTCGCGCACGATCGCCATGTCGGGGGTGACGCCGGTCAGGATCGTCGGCTCGTAGAACCAGCCGACATTGTGCGCCGGCGGAATACGCCCGCCGGTGATCGCCTTGGCACCATTGCGCACGGCATCGTCGACCAGCCGCATGACTTTCGCCCGCGCCGCCTCGCTGACCAGCGGCCCGATCTCGGTCTTGTCGAGGCCGTTGCCGATGCGCAGCGCCCGTGTCTTCTGCGCAAACAGCTCGACAAAGCGGTCGTGAACGGCATCGACGACGAAAAACCGTTCGGCCGAGGTGCAGACCTGGCCGGCGAGATGGAACGCTGCGGTGACGCTGCCGGCGGCCGCCACGTCGAGCGGGGCGTGTCGGCTGATGATCAGCGGATCGCTGCCGCCGGCCTCGATGACGCATGGCTTCATGCGCTCGGCGCAAGCGACGGCGACTGCCTTGCCGGCGGCGACCGAACCGGTGAAGGCAACCGCATGGGTGCGGTCGGAGGCGATCAAAGCCTGCGCCGTGGCCGCCGCGCCGGGCAGGCAGGAAACCAGGCCCTCCGGCAGGGAGCGGAACACGGTCATGTAATCCAGCGTCGACAATGTCGTCGCTTCGGCCGGCTTGATCACACAGGCATTGCCGGCGGCAAGCGAGGCGGCAACGGTCCAGCACATCAACAGGATCGGGAAATTGTAGGGCATGATGTGCACCGACGTGCCGTAGGGCTCGTAGCGCGCATACTGGAACGATCCGGCCTGCGTCGTGCCGGCGATCTTGCCGGCATCGTCACGCGCCATCTCGGCGTAGTAGCGGAAGATCGGCGCGCAATTGGCGATCTCGCCGATTGCTTCCGGATAGGGCTTGCCCATCTCGCGCACCATCAGCTCGGCGCAGCGCGTGAAGTCGGCCGCCTCGATGGCGTTGGCGACTGCATGCAGATGCCCGGCGCGGCTCTTGGCGTCGAGCTTTTTCCAGGCAGCTTGCGCCCTGGCCGCAGCGGTGAGCACGGCGTCGATCTCGCCGTCGGTTGCAGTCGCGATGGCGCCGACGGTTTCCAGTGTCGCCGGATCGATCACCGGTTTTGCCGCGCCGGTCATCGGCCGATAATCCGGATTGACGAAGAAGGCCGGCCGGTCAGGTGAGAAGTCCATGGTCGTCCTTTCAAGTCGCTCAGCGGATCATGTAGACCTTCTTGATGGTCTCGTGGACGGTGCAGACGCCCTTCCAGTCCTGCGGAAAGAACGCCGCGGTGTCGGGTTCGATCTCGATCACCTCGCCGGATTCGTGGACATAGGTGCAGCGGCCCTCTAGGAAATGGCAGAATTCGTCGCGGGTGACGTGGCAGTGCCATTTGCCTGGGGTGCAGACCCACAGCCCGCATTCGGAGTGGCCTTCCGGCCCCTTGTGCAGCAATTTGCCGGAGGTGCGGGATTCGCCCTCGATCATCGTGGGGATGACGCCCCAGTCGACGAGGTCGGTGAGGGCAAGCGGCGATTTCATGATCGGTGTCGGCATGTCGTGAAGCTCCAGTGGCTGGCTTCAGGCCAGCATGTAAATGTTGCGGATGGTCTCGTGGACGGTGCATTCGCCGGTCCAGCCGGCCGGGAACATGACCACCGTGGCAGCGGAGACTTCTATCACCTCGCCGTTGTCCGATCGGTAGGTCGCGCGGCCGGCAACGAAATGGCACAGTTCGTCGCGCGGGATCGCCAGCCGCCAGCGGCCGGGCGTGCAGACCCAGATGCCGGATTCCGGCTGGTTGTTCGGCCCCTTGTGGACGAGCCTGCCGGTGGAGTGCGATGCACCTTCCAGCGCATCGGGCTGGGCGCCCCAGTCGATCAGGTCGGTGCGGGTGGAGGCTTGGTGGAGGTGTGGGGCGGAGGAGGTCATGTGGGAGCTCCGCCATGCTTGTGCTTGACGTGCCCGCGCTCTACGGCGGGGGCGCGAAGGAATGCCATACCCATCAGCCCGGTCACAGCAGTTTCTCCAGCAGCCCCGCTGCCTTCTCCGGGCCGTTCTGCGCCTGCATCTGCGCCGACGTCTTCGCCAGCTTGGCCCTGATTGCCAGGTCGGTCAGGCAGGTTTCGATCTTGGCGATCAGCTCGGCGTCGCTCCAGTCGTAGCGCGGCATGCCGAAGCCGTGGCTGGTCTCCTCGACCCGGGTCGCGTTGTCGTGGCCATCCCAGACATAGGGCATGATGATCGCCGGCTTGCCGAAGTAGAGACACTCGGTGAACGAGTTGTTGCCGCCATGGTGGATAACCGCGTCGACCTGCGGGATCACCGAGGGCTGCGGAAACCAGCTCTCGACGATGACATTGCCGGGCACTTGCGCGTATTGGTCCTTGTAGCCGCCGACATTGACCAGCGCCCGGTAGCGAGTCTCGGCCAGCGTCGCGATGATGCGCTTCAAGAGATCGACATCGCCGGCGCCAAGGCTGCCGAACGAGACGTAGAGCAGCGGCCCGTCATTATTCTCAGCAAAGGTCGGCACGGTGTAGGGCTTCTCCTGCCGCACGCAGCCTTCCAGATACTGGAATTTTGCCGGGTCGAGCGGATGGCGGCGCTTGAACTTTGCCGCCTCGGGATAAAGCAACAGGTTGAGGTAAGGCGAGGCCTCGAAGAATTGGCCGATCGGATACGGCGCTTCGTTGTTGGCTTTCAAAAACGTATTGAAGTCGTCATGGATCGGCTTGATTACCGCGTTGAAATGGTCGCGGTAGCGCTGATGGCAGGCGTGGTCGTTCTCGCCGCAGCCGGACAGATGCGGAGGGATGTCCTCGTCCTCGATCTCGTTTTCCGAGCAGGAGATGACGCGCACCCATGGCTTGCCATACTGCTTGATCGCCGGGAACAGGATGACGTTGTCGACGCAGATGACGTCGGGCTTGATCGTCGCAAGCACGCCGGGCAGGTCCTTCTCAGCCCATTTGGCGCTGTCGACGATCGCCGTCCAGCAGTCCTTCACGTAATTGTCGACCTGGTCGTAGGGCGATTTGCGAAAATTCGGGATGTGGCCGTTGATGAAGTCTTCCCAGAACTTGGCCATCTGCTCGGGCGGCATCGGCTCGGACAGGTTCACCGGATGCGCCTCGAAGCCGTAGCCCTTGTAGACGTCGACGAAGCCGGGGTCCGACAGGAACACCGCTCTGTGGCCGCGCGCCTCGACTGCCTGAGCGATACCGACGGAGTTGAGCGCCGGGCCGTAGGCCGCTTCCGGAAAAAACGCGATGGTCTTCTGCGCCATGAAAGGTTCTCCTTCAATCAATCTGCGAAAATTCTGACGTCGGCGGCATCCCAGCCGAGTTCGACCGCATCGCCCGACGCGACCGGCCTGCGGTCGGCGGCGTCGGCGGTGACGCGCACCAGGAACGGTTTTTGCGACAGAGCGGTGCGGACATGCAGCTGCAGGTCGAGCCCGTGATAGGCGAGCGCCTCGACGGTGCCGGCAACACGGTTGGCCGTCTCTGGCGGCGGGAACAGCCGGATGCGTTCGGGCCGCACTGAAGCGACCGCCGCAGCGCCGGGCGAAAGTATTGCGGGAACCGTGCCGACGATTCGCGCACCATTGGCTGCCAGCACGCCATTGTCGGCGGCTTTGCCCGGCACGAAATTCATGACGCCGATGAAGTCGGCGACGAAACGGTCGGCCGGACGCTCATAGACCGCGTGCGGCGTATCGCATTGCAGCAGCTTGCCGTCCCTCAGCACCGCCATGCGGTCGGCCATGACGAGCGATTCCTCCTGGTCATGGGTGACGATGACGAAGGTGATTCCGACCTCGTGCTGCAGGCGCTTCAGCTCCAGTTGCATGGCGCCACGCAATTTCTTGTCGAGCGCACCGAGCGGCTCGTCGAGCAGCAGCAGCCGCGGCCGCTTGACCAGCGCCCGGGCAAGCGCGACGCGCTGCTTCTGGCCGCCCGACAATTGCTCCGGCTTGCGGTCGGCGAAGGCGACGAGCTCGGTCGTCGCCAGGATGGCATCGACGCGGGAACGGATTTCGTTTGCCGGCAAGCGTTCCATTTCAAGGCCGTAGGAAACATTGGCCCGGACGCTCATATGCGGAAACAGCGCGTAGGACTGGAACATCAGGTTGACCGGCCGCCTGTTGGGCGGGGTTTTGGCGATGTCGCGGCCGTCGAGCAGGATGCGCCCCTCATTGGGCGTCTCGAAACCGGCCAGCATGCGCAGCAGCGTGGTCTTGCCGCAGCCGGAAGGTCCAAGCAGAGCGAAGAACTCGTTCTCGCGGATATTGAGCGAGATGCCGTCGACGGCCGTCACCCGGCCGAAGTTCTTCGACACCTTGTCGATCGCCAGCAGCGTGCGGGGCTCGCTCATTGGCCGATGACTCCGCGGTTGAGCCGCTGCGACAGGGTCAGCGCGGTGATTGAGACCGCCATGACGATAGTCGCCAATGCATTGATCTCCGGCGTGATGCCGAAGCGGATCATCGAATAGATCTGCATCGGCAGCGTGGTCGAGGCGCGGCCGGCGCCGGCGGTGAAGAACGCGATGATGAACTCGTCGACCGAAAGGGTGAAGGCGAGCAGCGCGCCGGCGACGACCGCCGGCAGGATGACCGGCAATGTCACCCGCCTGAAGGTGGTGACGACCGAGGCGCCGAGATCGGCGGAGGCCTCGACGATCGACCAGTCGAAGCTTTTCAGCCGCGCGCGCACCACCGAGCAGACGAAGGCGAGGTTGAACACGACATGGGCGAGGATGATGGTGTGCAGGCCGAGCGTGAAATCGAGCATGGAAAAGAAGCTGAGCAGCGCGACCGCCAGCACGATGTCGGGAATGATCATCGGCGCAAAGATCAGCGCTTCAAGGCCGCTTCCGTATTGCCGGCGCATTTCGACGCCGATCGCCAGCAAGGTGCCGAGCAGCGTGGCGATGGCTGTCGAGACCAGCGCCACGATCAGCGTGTTGAGGGCGGCCGAAAGGATCGCGGCGTTTCCGGCGAGCGAGGCATACCATTTCAGCGAAAAGCCCGACCAGACGGTCGGCAGCCCGCCTTGGTTGAAGGACAGCGCCACCAGCACGGCGATCGGAATGTAGAGGAAGGCGAAGACGAGCGTCAGCACGAGCCAGAGCGTACGCCGTGTGGCGGGCGAGCGCTCAGTCATCGGCGCCTCCTTTCGCTTCGGCGATACGGCCCGCGGCGCGATCGGCGGCCAAGGCCTGCGCCGTCAGCACCAAAAGCATGATGGCGATCAGCGCCATCGCCAGCGCTGCGCCGAACGGCCAGTCATTGGCGGTCAGGAACTGGTCGTAGACGAGGTTGCCGATCATCTGGAAGCGGCCGCCGCCGAGCAGTGCCGGCGTGACGAAATTGCCGATCGACAGCACGAAGACGAACACCGCCCCGGCGGCGATGCCCGGCACCGTCAGCGGCAGTATAACCCGGCGAAATGTGGTCATGGCCGAAGCGCCGAGATCGCGCGAGGCCTCGGCGAGCTCCGGATTGAGCCGCGATAGCGGCGCGTAGCAGGCGAGGATGACGAAAGGCAGGTAATTGTAGACCAGACCGGCGATGACCGCGCCTTCGGTATAGAGCATCGACGGCGGCTCGCCGGTATAGCCGAACCAGCGCAAGAGCTGGGTGATCAGGCCTTCGCGGTTGAGCAGCACGATCCATGCATAGGTGCGGATCAGGTAATTGGACCAGAAAGGCAAGACGGCGAAGAACAGGAACACCGGCTGCCACCGGCGCGGTGCTGCCGCGATCGCATAGGCGGCGGCATAGCCGATCACCACCGCGATCAGCGTTGCCGTGCCGGCGATGCGCGCCGAATTGAGGAAGATGCCGGCATAGAGCGGGTCGAGCACCAGCCCGAAATTCTCCAGCGTGAAGCTGTATTCGATGCCGCCATAAATGCCGCGCCGGAAGAAGGCGAGCGCCAGCACCAGCGCGCATGGCACCACCATCAAGGCGGTGAGCCAGGCCAGCGCCGGCGCCATCAGCAAGGAGGAGCGAGAAGGTGTGAACGATCTCATGTCGCACCCTCCTCTGGCCTTGAGGCCATCTCAAAGGCATCGAAATTGTGTTTGGACAAGCGCCCCCTCACCCGGATTGCCAACCGAATTGCGAAGGGCAATTCGGGGCAATCCGACCTCTCCCCGAGGGGAGAGGAGGTCGCCGACCTGGCGTCAGCCTCTTCTCCCCAGCGGGGAGAAGGTGGCCGCGAAGCGGCCGGATGAGGGGGTGCTGCGCCGGAGATTGGCGAGCGGCTGCAAGCCAGCCAATCTCCCCCCTTGAAGGGGAGATGGCCGGCAGGCCAGAGGGGGGCGTGAAGGAACGCAAGCCTGATTCCAGATGCCGAAACTACTGCGCCGCCTTGATCTCGCTGACGATCTTCGAATAGTCGCGCTGGGCGTCGCCGACGTCGCGCAACTGCTCGAACTTGACCAGTTCGGCCACAGGCATGTTCATATTTGGGAATTTGGCGAGGAAATCCGCCGGCAGGCTTTCCATAGCCGGCTTGTTCGGCACCTTGTAATCGATGTTCTGAGCCGCCCAGGCGTGGTTCTTGGCGTCCAGCATGAAGTTGATGAACTGGAAGGCGGCGTCCTTGTTGGCCGATGCCTTCATCACCACCATCGTATCGACCCACAGGTCCGAGCCTTCCTTGGGTATGGTGTATTTAATCTGCGGATTCTCGGCGATGCCATAGTTGCACCAGCCATCCCATGCCTGCACCATCAGCGCCTCGCCCGAAACCAGCTTCGAATAGAAGGTGGTGTCGTCATAGGCGAGCAAGGTCTTCTTGGCCGAGATCAGCAGGTCCTTGACCTCGGCGAGCTTGGCCGGATCGGTTTCGTTGACCGAATAGCCCTTGGCGAGCTGCCCGGCGGCAAGCAGCCAGCGGTCGGTCGCCAGCATCGTGGTCTTGCCCTTGAGCGCCTCGGACGGGGCGAGAAGATCGTTCCAGCTGGCCGGCTCGGTCTTCACCAGATCCGAGCGGTAGCAGAGGCCGGTGGTGCCCCAGGTGTAAGGCACGGAAAAATTGTTGCCGACATCGTGCGGCAGCTTGGCCGCCTCAGGATAGAGATTGGCGAGATTGGGGATCTTGGCGTGGTCGATCGTCTCAATCAGGCCGAGATTGTTCAGCACTTCTGCGAACGGCGAGGAAACGAAGACCACGTCATAGCCCTTGCCGCCCGAAGCAACGAGCTTGCCCATGATCTCCTCATTGGTGGCGTGAACGACGACCTCGCCGGAAACGCCGGTCGCTGCTTTGAAGGCGGCCATGACGTCCGGCGCCATGTAGCCGTCCCAGTTGGAAATGACGAGGTCGGCGGCGGCCGCCGGCGCCGACAGCGCCATAGCGAGGCCAAGCGCGATCGCGGAAGTTTTTAACGAACGGTGCCGCAGGGTGGTGGCGGTCATGACAGACTCCCATTCTGGTTGATCGTCGAATTCAATCAATCGTCGGACCAGCGCTTGCGACCATGCCGCCGCTTCGATCCTGTTCCCCGGTCTTTTTATTGCCGACTGAACCCACAGTACTATTGCAGAAAAAAGTACGTCAATCCATAATTTGGAAAATCGCCGCGAAATCCAGCCGATCGCGCCCGCAAGGGCAATTGGTAGAACCGCAGCGGTCGAGCCCGTTCACGAGAAACGCCATGCAAGCCGTTGCCAGACGCCCGCGCACCAATCATCTTGATCTCGCGCAGCGCATTCTCGATGTAGCCCGGCAGCGCGGTTTCGAGGCCGGCGCCCATCTCCCGGAACAGCAGATCGCCTCGCTCTGCAACGTCTCGCGGACCCCGGTGCGGGCCGCGCTGCGCCTGCTCACCGAAAAAGGCGTCGTGCGATGGGAAGCCGAATCCGGCTATCGGCTGGCCGTTGACCTCACCAAGCAGGCGACGCTTGCCACTGACCTGCCAAGCGCCGAGGAGGACGAACTCGCGGAGATGATCCTGCGCGATCGGTCGGCGCGTCGGTTGGATCAGACGGTGACCATCGGCGCGTTGATGCGGCGCTACAGTGCCGAACGAAGGACAGTACTAAAAGCGCTAAAGAAACTGACAGACGAAAATCTTCTGGATCGCGCACCGGGACAGTCCTGGCTGTTCAGGCGAGCGCCAGACGATCCGGAGGCACAAGGGGAAAGCTATGAGTTCCGCCTGATGCTGGAACCCGCCGCCATTCTGGCGCCTGGCTTTCGGCTGGACGGGACCCGCGCGGCAGCGTTGCGCCAGGGCATGGAGGCGCTGCTGGCGCTGCCCGACGCCACATTCGTTGTCAGAGAGTTCCAGCGGCTGGACATCGACTTTCACGGCCTAATCGCCGACGGCTCCAGCAACCGGTTCGTCGCCGACGCGCTGTCGGACCATCTCAGGCTGCGCCGGCTGCCGGGGACCTATGCCGGCGTCAACGTCTTCCGGCTGAAGCAATCGCTGCGCGAGCACCTGACCATACTCGACCAACTGGAAAGCCGGCAGTATGAGGTTGCAGCCGATCTGCTTCGCGTCCATCTGCGATTGTCCCGCAGCCAGCGACCGCAGGCGGCCAGTCGCGGCGCCCCCGCGTTGTTCGGCATGATCAGCCGGCCGGATTGACGAGGACCACGAGAACAGTGACGCGCAAAACCAGCCCGACTATCGCGTTGTTTCCCGAAGCGAGCTTCGGTGCCGCGCTCAATTGCGTCGGCATCGCGCAGGCCTTGCGCGCAAGGGGTGCGCGGCCGGTGTTCATCTGTCACGCCGGCTTTTCCGGCGTGTTCGCCGACTACGGGTTTCAGGAATACCAGTTGCCGACCGACGATCCGCTGACCGACAGCGAACGCCAGAGCTATTGGCAGGCCTTCGTGCGCCGGCATCTGCCGCATTTCAGGCTGAGCCCGATCGACCAGCTCGAAACCTACGTCGCCCCGACCTGGCAAGCGATCGTCGATACCGCGGTCAATGCCGAGGCGCCGCTGCGCAAATTGCTGACCCGGTTGAAGCCGGACGCCGTGGTGCTCGACAACGTCGTCATGTTTCCAGCACTTGCTGCCGCCGGTTCCCCATGGGTGCGCGTCGTCTCCTGCGCCGAGACCGAGCTGCCCGACGCCGATGTACCGCCCTATCTGTCCGGTCTCGCCGCCGACGACCCCGGTCGCGCGGCCTTCGAGGCGCGCTACCTGGCAGCCGTCGCTCCGGCACATGACCGGTTCAACCGGCTTCGGACCGACGCCGGCCTTGCGCCCTTGCCGGAGGGGCTTTTTCTCGAAGCTTCGCCCGATCTCAATCTACTGCTGACCCCAACCATCGTGCGCAGGCAGCGCGCCGAGCCGCTCGACCCGGCCCGCTTCGTCTATCTCGAAGGCTGCGTCCGTTCGGAAGGGCCGTTCGACGTGCCGGTCTTTCCACGCAATGACGGGCCGCTGGTCTATCTCAGCTTCGGCAGCTTGGGCGCGATGGATGTCGGGCTGATCGAGCGCATGCTCGCCGTGTTCGACCGGCTTCCGGCCCGCTTCATCGTCAATGTCGGCGGTCTGCGCGACAGCTATCGCGCGGTTCCGGACAATGTCTATCTCGACGCCTGGTTTCCGCAACCGTCGGTTGTCGCCAAGTCCGATCTCTTCATCCATCACGGCGGCAACAACAGCTTTTGCGAAGCGCTGCGTTTCGGCGTGCCGTCGCTGATCATGCCCTATTGCTGGGACGGGCACGACAATGCGCAACGCGCCGAGGAAACCGGCGTCGGCCGCTACCTCAGCCGCGATGGCTGGAGCGACGACGAACTGGAACAGGCTATCCTTGGCCTAATGGCCGACGGCGAGATGCGCTTTCGCCTCAAGGAGAATGCGGCCACCATGGCGCGGGCGCCGGGAACTGACGCCGCCGCCGAAGCCATTCTCGCCCTCGCAAGGACGTGACCTGATGCTCAACACCACGACAACGGATGCACCGCAAATGACCCCGACGGACGATCCGAAGCGATGGCTGGAGCAGCAGGGGATCAGGGAAGTCGAGTGCCTGGTGCCGGACGTGAACGGCGTCTTGCGCGGCAAGGCGTTGCCAACGGCCAAGTTCCTGAAGTCGCTCGAAGACCGCGCGCTCTACCTGCCGAGCAGCGCCTTCCTGGTCTGCATAGACGGCCGCTATTCCGGTTCCAACGACGAGGGCTTCGCCTATCAGGATCCCGACATGCGGATGGTGCCGGATGTCGCGACGCTCTGCCTTGCGCCCGGCGCTGGAGCTGAAAAGGCCTATGTCTTCGCCGATGCGTTTCACATGGACGACCGGCCGTGGATGGCCTCGCCACGTCATGTGTTGAGGGCCGTGCTCGATCTCTATCACCAGCGCGGCTGGCGGGCAGTGGTGGCGCCGGAGCTCGAATTCTACCTGACCGCGCCCAATCCCGATCCCGATCGGCCGTTGATCGCGCCGGTCCGGCGCAATGGCCGCTCCGAAACCGTGCAGCACCCCTATGACATGGCGGCGCTGGAGGAATTCGAGCCGGTGATCCAGCGGCTCTACGACTATGCCGCAAAGGCCGGGCTGCCGCTCGATACGCTGATCCACGAGTCAGGCACGGCGCAGTTGGAGATCAATTTCCTGCATGGCGACGCGCTGCCGCTGGCCGACAAGGTGCTGCTGTTCAAGCGGATGACGCGCCGGGCCGCGCAGGATAATGGCATGCATGCGACCTTCATGGCCAAGCCGATCGCCGCACAAGCCGGCAGCTCCATGCATCTCCACATGTCGGTCATCGACGAGGCCGGGAATACGCTGTTCGCCGGGCGTGACGATGCCGACACCGAGATGTTCGGGCATTTCATCGGCGGCCTGCAGAAATACATTCCGGAGGTGATGCCGCTGTTTGCGCCGAACGTGAATTCGTTCCGCCGCATCCGGCCGAACCACAGCGCGCCCGCCAACATCGAGTGGTCGCATGACAATCGCTCCTGCGGCCTGCGCGTGCCGGCCGGCGGGCGGGCCGCACGGCGGGTGGAAAACCGGCTGCCCGGCGCCGATGCCAACCCCTATCTGGCGATGGCCGGCTCGCTGCTCTGCGGCTATCTCGGCGTCGAGGAAAAGCTCTCGCGTTCGCCCGAGGCATCGGGCAACGCCTATCGCAGCAAGAGCACGCTGCCGAAAACCATGGAGGAGGCGCTCGACCGTTTCGCCGCCTGCAGTCCGGTTCGGGACTTGCTCGGCGAGGATTTCGTCCAGACCTATTTGCGCGTCAAAAGCGTCGAGCTCGACCTGTTCCAGAGCGTCGTCACCAGCTGGGAACGCGACCACCTGCTGCTCAAGGTCTGATGATGGGCTTCAATTCCGGCCTGGACATCGGCAGATCCTACTATGTCGCGACCGCCAATCCAGCCCCTGATCATCCGGCGGCGCTGCAGGCCGACGTCGACGCCGATCTGGTGGTGGTCGGCGGCGGCTGCACCGGCTTGTCCGCAGCCCTTCATGCCGCCGAGCGCGGGCTGAAGGTGGTGCTCCTCGAAGGCGGCAAGATCGGCTGGGGGGCGTCGGGGCGCAATGGCGGCCAGATCATTCCAGGCCTGCGCAAGGGCGCCAAGGGCCTGGCCAAGCTTTATGGGCCCGAACGGGCGCGGGCGCTTTTCGATCTCGCCCTCGAGGCGCGCGGGCTGGTGCTCGACCTGATCGAGCGCCATGCCATCGATTGCGACCTCCGGCTCACCGGCCATCTGGCCGGTGCGATAAACGGCTCCGACCTGCGCGATCTCGAGGAAGAGGCCGAGTGCCTTGCCACAGTAATGAACTTTCATGAGGTCGAGATGCTGTCGGCGGCGCGGGCGCGTGAAATGGTGAACACGCCCTATCACGGCGCCATGTACGAGAAGCTCGGCGGCCATATGCATCCTCTGAACTACACGCTGGGCCTTGCTCGCGCCGCGGCAGCGGCAGGCGTCACCATCCACGAGAATTCGGTGGCGCTGCGGCTGGAGCGGGAACCTTCCATCCGGGTTTCCACGGCCAAGGGCTCGGTCCGGGCCCGGCATGTCGTGCTGGCCGGCGACGCGCTGCTTCAGGGGCTCGAACCGCGCGTCAACAGCCGCATCATGCCGGTCGGCAACTACATCATCGCGACCGAGCCGCTGGACGACACCAGCGACGTCATCCCAAGCAATGCCGCCGTTTCCGACACACGCTTCGTCGTCAACTACTACCGGCTGTCGGCGGACGGCCGCCTGCTGTTCGGCGGTGGCGAGCGCTACACGCCGTCGCCGCCCGCCGACATTGCCGGCTTCGTGCGGCCGCATATGGAAAAGACCTTTCCGCAATTGCGCGGCCGCCGCATCGAGCATGCCTGGGGCGGGCTGGTCTCGGTGACGACATCGCGCCTGCCGGATGTCGGCCACTATGGCGAGGTCTATTTTGCGCATGGCTATTCAGGCAAGGGCGTGATCCTGTCGACGCTGTCGGGCAAGCTGCTTGCCGAGGCGATCACCGGCGATCCGTCGCGGCTCGATCTGTTTTCGACGCTGAGGCCAATGCCGTTTCCCGGCGGTGCCGCCCTGCGCGGCCCGCTCTATGTGCTCGGCATGCTCTGGTACGCCATGCGCGATCGCATCAAGCATTGAGCAAGTGATCCACTGCCGCCGTGGTTTTGCGACGGAGGGCGGGAACGCAGCTTCGCGACAAATTTGACCATGTGGACAAAGGTCGGACGCCGTTCCATAGTTCCCTCGCCTGATATCCAAAGAAACAGCCGGCTCGACACGGCGCCAATCAGAGGGGCATGCAATGGAAAACGGGAAGAGCAAAATCCAGTCGAAACGCGAAGGACTTTCGCGACGCGATTTGCTGGAACTCGGCGCGCTCGGCCTGGCGGCAGCCATGCTGCCGGGCCAGGTCTTGGCGCAGGTCAAGAAGCTGAAGGTGGCGGCGATCTTCGCCACGCCGACCGAGGAGCCATGGGTCCACCAGATCCATGTCGCCCTGCAGAGGGCCGAGAAGGAACTCGGCATCGAGTACAAATGGTCGGAGAAGGTGCAGACGGCCGATTTCAGCCGTGTGATGCGTGAATATGCGCAAGGCGGCTATGAGCTGGTGCTGGGCGATGCGTTCGCTGCCGAACGCGAATCCCGCCGCACCGCCAAGCAATTTCCGAAGGTCGCCTTCCTGTTCGGCTCCGGCGCCGGGCCGGCCGAACCGAATTTTGCAGTCTTCGACAATTGGATCCACGAGCCCGCCTATCTCTCCGGCCTGATCGCCGGAAAGATGTCGAAATCAGGCACGATCGGCGCCGTTGCGGCGATGGGCATTCCGGAAGTGAACCGGCTGGTCAATGCCTTCTTTGCCGGCGCCCGCGAGGTCAATCCTGACATCAAGAGGAAGGTCGCATTCATCGGCTCCTTCTTCGACCCGCCCAAGGCCAAGGAAGCGGCTATCGCCCAGATCGACGCCGGCGTCGACGTGATCTATGCCGAACGTTTCGGCGTCATCGAAGCGGCGGTCGAGAGGAAGATCCTCGCCATCTCCAATATGTCCGACCAGTCCAACCTCGGCCCGGACACGGTGATCACCGGCCCGGTCTGGGACATGTATCCGACGGTCGAGCATGCGATCAAACTGGTCAAGGCCGGCGTCTTCACCGCGCAGGATTACGGCGATTTCTCGCGCATGGCCAAGGGCGGCTCCTTTCTGGCGCCCTATCACAAATTCGACAAGACGCTGCCCGCCGACGTCAAGGAGCTGGTCGAGAAGAAGAAGGCCGAAATCCTCGACGGCAATTTCCGTGTCGTCGTCGACGAGAACACGCCGGTTTCGGATTGAGCGGCGCAGCCCTCCCCCTTGAGGGGAGGGTGCCGAGCGAAGCGGGGCGGGTGGGGTCACCTCAGCTGCCTCGACCTTTAGACCGATAAGGATGGAGCGCGTCACACGGACCCCACCCGGCCCTTCGGGCCACCCTCCCCTCGAGGGGGAGGGATATCAGCGCCATCTCTCATCTGGAGCACCTTCGCCTTTGCCCGCCCCTCTCATCGAAATGCGCGGCATCTCCAAGAGCTTCGGCGCCGTCATGGCGAACGAGGCCGTCGATCTTGGCGTCGCACCCGGCGAGATTCTCGGGCTGCTGGGTGAAAATGGCGCCGGCAAGACGACGCTGATGAACGTGCTGTTCGGCGCCTATGCGCCCGACGCCGGCGAGATCCTGGTTCAGGGCCGGCCGGTGACGATCAACAGCTCGGCCGATGCGCTCGCCGCCGGCATCGGCATGGTGCACCAGCATTTTCATCTGGCACCGCGGCTGTCGGTGCTGGAAAACCTGCTGATCGGCATTCCCGGCAAATCGGGCCGGATCGACCGCGCCGGCGGGCTGGCGCGACTGGCGGAGATCGGCCGCCAGCATGGCCTCACGCTCGATCCGGACCTTCCCGTCTCGGCGCTGTCGATCGGCGAGCAGCAGCGGCTCGAAATCGTCAAGGCGCTGTTTCGCGGTGCAAGGCTGCTGATCCTCGACGAGCCGACGGCGGTGCTGGCGCCGACAGAGGTCGACGGGCTGTTTTCGGCGCTGCGGTCGATGGCCGCCCAGGGTCTCGGCATCATCTTCATCTCGCACAAGCTCAACGAGGTCAGGGCGTTGACCCATCGCTGCGTGGTGCTGCGGCATGGCCGCGTGACCGGGCGCGTCGACGCACCTGCCAGCACGACATCCTCGGAGATGGCGCGGCTGATGTGCGGCCACGAGATCGTTCCGCCGGCCAGGGGACCGTCGACACCGGGTGCCGCGGTGCTGACCCTGGACGGCATCTCGACGTCGCGCCATTCCGGCATGGCGCTGCGCGATGTCTCGCTTTCGGTGCGCGCCGGCGAGATCCTCGGCATTGCCGGTGTCTCGGGCAACGGCCAGCGGGCGCTTGCCGAGGTGATCTCCGGCGTTCGCGCGCCCGATGCCGGCCGGATGACGATAGCCGGCAAAGCTGTCTCGCGGTTCTCGCCGCGCGAGGTGCAGGCGCTCGGTCTCGGGCGCATCCCGGAAGATCGGATGACGACGGGACTGGTCACCAACCTGCCGCTTGCCGATTCGATGGTGCTGCCGCGCATCGGCACCGGGGCGTTCAGCCGCAACGGTCTGCTCAGGCCCGATGCGATCCGCGCCTTCGCCGAAGAACAGATCAAGGCCTATGACATACGCTGCCCCGGGCCGATGACGCGGGCCGGAGCGCTGTCCGGCGGCAATCTGCAAAAGGCGCTGCTGGCGCGTGAGCTCGCCTTCGACCCCAAGGTGCTGATCGTGTCGCAGCCGACGCGCGGCCTCGACATTGGTGCGGCGCGATTCATCCACGAAAAGTTCCTCGACATGCGCGCCAGGGGCTGCGGCATCGTCGTCATCGGCGAAGATCTCGAAGAGCTGCTGATGCTCTGCGACCGCATCGCGGTGATGTATGAGGGGCGCATTGCCGGCACGTTGGACAGCGCCGACGCCACGATCGCGCGGCTCGGACTGATGATGACCGGAGCGGAGGGCGATAGTTGATGTTCCGCCTCGAAGCCCGCACCTCAACGCCCGCCTGGTTCAACCTGGCTTTGCCGTTGCTGGCCATCGGCGCGACATTGGTGCTGTGCAGCGGCCTCATTGCGCTGGCCGGTGCCGGGGTGATCGAGGCCTATGGCGTGATGTTCTCGGCGTCGCTGGGCGACAGCTACGCGATCACCGAAACGCTCGTGCGCGCAACACCGATGATCTTCACCGGGCTTGCCGTGGCGGTCGCCTTCCGCGCCAAATTCTGGAATATCGGCGCCGAGGGGCAGTTGCTTGCCGGTGCGGTGGCGAGCTGCGCGGTCGGCGCCATTCCGATGCCGGGGCCGCTTGCCATGCTGCTGATGGCGCTCGCCGGCGCCGCCGCCGGTGCTGCGGTCGCCCTGATCCCGGCAACGCTGCGGGTGAAATTCAAAGTCGATGATGTCGTTAGTTCACTGCTGCTCAACTCGGTCATCTTCTACGCGTTGATGGCGCTGCTCGAAGGCCCTTGGAAAGACAGTTTCAGCGGCTACCCGATCTCGCCGCCGATCGAGGATTCAGCGAATTTCCCGGTGCTGCTCGAAGGCACGCGGCTGCATCTCGGCGTCGTGGCGGCTTTCGTGGCCGCACCGGTCATCTGGTTCCTGATTGCGCGCACGACGCTCGGCTTCAGGATCAGGGTTATCGGCGAAAATCCCGAGGCCGCGCGCTATGGCGGCATTCATGTCGAGCGGGTGCTGATCTCGACGGCGCTGCTGTCCGGGGCGCTCGCCGGCCTTGCCGGCGTCAGCGAAGTCGGCGGCGTGCATTTCCAGGTGATGAGCGACATCTCGCCGGGCTATGGCTATTCCGGCATCGTCGTCGCCATGCTGGCGAGGCTCAACCCGCTTGGCGTGATGCCGGCGGCGCTGTTCCTCGCCGCCGTCATGACCGGCGCCGAGGCGATGTCGCGGGCCACCGGCGTTCCCGCCTTCCTCAGCGACGTCATCCAGGGCACCGCGCTGCTCGCCATGCTGGTGGCGCTGCTGTTCACGGCCTATCGCATCCGCCGCGTCGGAGCCGCATGATGAGCGTCGTGCTCGAACAGATTTTTCAGGTCGGCTTCCTCGCCGCGATCATCCGCATCGCCACGCCTTTGGCTTTCGCGACGCTGGGCGAGATGTTTTCGGAGCGGGCCGGCGTGCTCAATCTCGGCATCGAAGGCATCATGCTGTTGTCGGCGATGACCGGCTTCACCGCGACCAGCCTCAGCGGCAGCCTGTGGCTCGGCGTGCTTGCGGCGGTGCTGACCGGTGCGCTGATGGGTGCCGTGCATGCGCTGTTCACGGTGGCTCTCGGCCTTAGCCAGCATGTCTGCGGCATCGGCGTGACGCTGTTCTCGTCGGGCCTCGCCTATTTCCTTTACCGGCTGATCTTCGGCCAGCAATCGGTGCCGCCCAGCATCAAGAGTTTCGAAACGCTGCCGATCCCTGTTCTCTCCGACATCCCGGTGCTCGGACCAGCCGTGTTCAACCAGTTTTCGCTGGTCTACATGGCGATGGCAGCCGTTCCCCTTGCCGCCTTCGTGCTCTATCGGACTCCGTGGGGCCTGTCGGTGCGCATGGTCGGCGAAAATCCGCGCGCCGCCGATTCGGCCGGCGTCGGCGTCATCGCCACTCGCTTCCAGGCGGTGATCCTTGGCGGTGCCCTGATGGGGCTGGCCGGGGCTTTCCTGTCGATGGTGCAGTTCAACGCCTTCACCTTCGGCCTCGTCTCCGGGCGTGGCTGGGTGGCGATCGCGCTCGTCGTCTTCGGCCGCTGGGATCCCTGGCGTTCGGCAGGGGCCGCCCTGCTGTTCGCCTTCGTCGATGCCCTGCAACTGCGCATGCAGGCGAGCGGGCTCGGCCATATCCCCTATGAGGCGTTCCTGATGCTGCCCTTCATCTTCACCATCGTCGCCATGGCCGTGATGTCACGCAACGCCGTCGCGCCTTCGGCGCTCCTCAAGCCGTTCCGCCGCGAAGAACGCTGACAGGGCGGGGAAGGGAATTCTCAGCCACCGCTTAGCGCCCGCATCACATTCGGCAGCGCCGGCAGCGTCAGCAAAACCGTGCCCGCAAGCCAGATCGACGCGACGACGATGCTCCTGGGGCGCGCCGACCAGCGCTCATAGAGAGCGGCCGGCACGCCGGCGAGCATGATAGTCATCGTCGACAGGATCAGCGCACTTGCCATGTAGACGATCTGGCTCAGGGGAGGCGCCCAGCCCGGATACCAGATCGGATAGAACAGGAACACCATCAGCACCCACGGCGAAAAGATGCCGTTGACGATGGCGACCGCCATGACCGGGACAAGACCGTTTCTGTCCATTGCCTCAACCCCCCTGCGAAGCCATCGGCGCAATGCCGAAATTGATCAGAAAGACGAGGTAGAACACGCGCAAGGCCATAAGCCAGAGCACGCTGAAGACGATCACCACCGGCTGGGTCAGGATCGACGGCGTAATGCTCCGCACGGCCCGCAGGAACGGGTCCGTGACACTCTTGAAGAAGCGCCAGATGTAGTTGTCCCAGCTTTCGGGCACGAAGAGGCCGAGCAGGAGACGCCCCATCAGAGTGTACATCACCGCGGCAAGGATGAAATTCGGGATGTGGAAATACCAATAGGACCAGAAATCGTTCATGTGGGAGTTTCCAAGCAGCGGCGGCGCCGCGTTATGCCAGCGACGCCTCCAAAATGAAAGCGGGGTCCGTCACCGGACCCCGCCTTGAGCGCCGATCGCTATGCGCGATCAGGCAGTCTTTTCTTCCATCATCTGCTTGCCACGCGGCACACGGATTTCCTCGATGAAATCCTGCATATCCCGGGACGGCGCCCTGGTGAGAAGGCTGACGATGATCATCACGGCGAAGCCCACCGGCAGACCGAAGGCCGCCGACGAAATGTTCTTCACGCCCCACCACAGTTCCATATTCGGCGTCGCCTTGTCGAAGTCGGCGCCGTACTGGGTCATGACAAGGTAGAAGATGGTGATGCCGAAGCCCGCGATCATGCCGGCGACCGCACCGGCCGAGTTCGCCCGCTTCCACCAGACGCCGAGCACCAGCGCCGGGAACAGCCCGCCTGCCGCAAGCGAGAACGCCCACGACACCATCGACAGGATGTCCGACGGCTTGGTCGACGCGACGTAGGCGGCCAGCACGGCGACCATAACCAGCAGGATGCGGGACACGATCAGGCGCCGCGACGTCGGCGCATTCTGGTCGATCATCTTGTAGTAGATGTCGTGGCTGAGTGCGTTGGCGATGGCCAGCAGCAGGCCGTCCGCCGTCGACAGCGCGGCGGCAAGACCGCCGGCGGCGACGAGGCCCGAGATGACGTAAGGCATGCCGGCCATTTCCGGCGTCGCCAGCACGATCATGTCGGCGTTGAGGTTGATGTCGGCAAACGAAAGTGCCGTCACGCCCTTTTCGGCGCAGGCCGCGACGATCGCCGCGGTGTCTGTCGCCGCCTTGCCGCAGATCTGCACGAGCGTATTGTCGGCTGCGGCCCAGCGCATCATCCATCCGGCTTTCTCGGCGATGTTTTCGGGCGTCAGGCCCGACGCCACAAGGTCGAGCATCGTCCACTTGGCGAACGCCGCATAGGCGGGCGCAGTGAAGTAGAGGATGAAGATGAACAGCAGCGACCAGGCGACCGAGACACGCGCTTCACGCACCGACGGGGTGGTGAAGTAGCGCATCAGGACATGCGGCAATGACGCCGTTCCGACCATCAGGCAGAGGATGAGCAGGAAGTAGTTCTTGGCATCGTAGCCGCCATGCACGAATGGGGTGATGTGATGCACGGTGATGCCCTGCGCCGTCTCAAGCGCGGTGATGTTCGCCAGCGCCTGGCCTTGCATCAATTGTGGGATCGGCACGCCGGTTTTCACCGTCGACATCCAGATGACAGGGATGAGATAGGCGATGATCAGCACGATGTACTGAGCGACCTGCGTCCAGGTGACTGCGCGCATGCCGCCCAGCATTGAGCAGACGAGAATGCCGGCCAGGCCGACATAGACCGCGACGTTGAAGTCGATGCCAAGGAAGCGCGCCGAGATCAGGCCAGTGCCGAAAATCTGCGCGACGACATAGGTAAACGAGCAGGAGAACAGAACGATCACGCCGATGAAGCGGGCAAGATTGCCGCCGTAGCGCGCCGACAGGAAGTCGGGAACCGTGTAGGCGCCGAACTTGCGCAGATAGGGCGCAACGAGGATGGCCACGAGCACGTAGCCGCCGGTCCAGCCGAGCACGAAGCCGAGACCATCATAGCCGAGCAGATAGAGCGAGCCAGCCATGCCGATGAAGGAGGCCGCCGACATCCAGTCGGCGCCGGTCGCCATGCCGTTGTAGAGCGCCGGTACGCGACGCCCGGCGACGTAATATTCACCAACGTGCATGGTGCGGCTCAGGACGCCGATCACGGCGTAGATGACGATGGTGAAGCCCATGAACAGGTAGCCGATGACAACATTCTCGACGCCCATGGCGCTCAAGACAGCCATCAGGATGATGAAGGCTATGAAGCCGCCGGTGTAGATGCCGTAGATGCGGCCGAGATTGGAGGTGAAGTCGCCTCCGCCTGCGGTGGTGGATGTCGTGTTAGCCATTGAAGTTCCCCCGATCAATCTTCATGGACGCCATGCTCTTCGTCGATCGCGTTCTGGCGCCGTGCGAACCAGAACAGCATGACGACGAAGGCGATGAGCGAACCCTGAGCGGCCATGTAGAAGCCGAGCGGAAAGCCAAAAATGACGATGCTGTTGAGTTGCTCCACGAACATGTGGATGACGTAACCGAAGAACACCCATAGGCCGAGCATGACGAACATGAGGCTCTTGGTCTTGTTCCAATAACTTATGCGGTCTGGCGTCGCCATAGCGTTGAACCCTCCCTAGGTTGGCAGCTTGCGAACCGTCTCGACCGCAAGGCGCCGTTTAAAGCTTGCCTCTTCCGCTGACGCGGAAGCCCTCCGGCATATGTCGCGGCCAAGCATAGAATCAGCCGACCGTAACTGTGGAGGAGTATCACTTTTTGTCGCGGCTGTTCATACGACTTTAGAATCGGTGAAAGGACTGGAGAATCGGTGAGAGGACTTGAATTGGCAAGAGGGCTGGCGGTGCGGCATCGCGGAGGCTAAACGGTCAACATCGGTTGGAACCGAAGGGAGAGCGCCATGGGCCTGCTGAACGACCTGTTGCCCGCGTTCCTGCGCAAGCCGCAGCCGATCGGCAGCGTCGGCGAACTGGCTGACTTCATGGATTCGCGCGCCGCCTTCCTGGCGCAGAAAAGCATCGTCGAGTTCTGCCGCGTCAGGGCAGGGGTATACTGGCAGAAGCTGTTCAGCGAGAAGGAATTCCAGGCGGCGCTCAGCCATTCGCGCTGGCGCGCCTACCCTGCGTGTTACGCCATGATGGCGGAAATGGTGGAGGGTGCGCTGCGCGAACCTGCCGGCTTGCGCCAGCGAGGCCTGCCGGCGGCGCTGGAACAAGTCGCCTTGGCAAGCTTCTCCAAATATGCCGTTCCAGAGGGCTCACCCGCCACTTTCTGGGAAGACGCCACCGAACTCACCCGTCAGCGCCTCGCCGCCACCCAGATCGGTCCGCCGCGGCCGGTGCGCGAGATCCCCGAGCCGCTGGCACGAACGGTTTTCGAGATGGTCCCGATCCACCCCAATCTGCTGACCAACGATTACGACTATATCTTCAACTTCCTGAGAATGAATCTGCTGCGCGCGCATGAGGATTTCCTGGTGCAGGCCGACCGCAGCGCCCTCGTCGACCAACTGCTTGGCGCCGCGCGCAGCTGAGTTTGTTTACTGTCCGAGCGTCGCCGGCGATGCGAACATCAGGTCCCGCACCAGGTCGGGTGCCGACTGAAGGCGCTTGATGAGGCTCTTGAGCTGTGCCTGCTGATCGCGCGCCAGCGCATTGATCTCGACGCGGTTGGATACCGGTATACCGGCGTAGATGTCACGCGTCTGCTGAGCGAGCAGCAAGCCGACCAGCATTGCGTGACCGGCCAGCATCGCCTTCATGTCGGGCTCGCCGCCAATATCCAGGGCGATCAGTTGCTCGAGCCGGGCACGGGTGCTCCGCTCGCGGATGCCGTGGCGAATTGCAAGCGTGCGTGCCGTCGCGACGATTGGAAAAAGGCCATGCTTCTTGATGTCCAGCCGGCCATTTTCAAGCTGAAAGCCGCCAAAGACAGTGAAGGGACTGCCGGTCGTCATCTGCTCGCCGAGCAGCTTCGCGAACACCGGCTCGGCGTGGGCACGGTCATAGGCATATTCGATGAACTGCGCGGCCAGCGTGGTGTCGCCATGCACCGGCCGCAGGTCGTAGACGATATCGACGTTGAGCAGGTCCTGAGGCCGCAGGCGGCGAACCCAATCCTCGACGCGCCGCTTCCAGGTGGAGAGGCTACCGCGGAATGCGGCATTCGAGGCCATTACCCCGCCTTTGCAATACGGCACGCCTGAGACGTCGAGCATGTCGGCGAGCCTGGCGCCGAGTTTCTTGAACCAGCGGTCTTCGGGCCCATCCGGCTCGCCATCTGCGAAGACGATTGCGTTGTCCTGGTCGGGGGCCATCAGGCTTTCGCCACGGCCGCCTGAGCCGAGCACGAGCACGGCATAGGCGCAGGGCGGCGGGCCGTGACCTTCGATCTGCATCTGCTGTTCGGCAAGCACGGCGGCGCGGCGGGTAAGCGAGCAAAGTTCGTCGCTGATGATTTCCGCCACCACGCGCGGGTCGATCGCTTCGCCGATGAGCGATCGTACCACGCCCGGCAGCATCGACCAGCTGGCCGCCAGTTCGGCGGCGTCCCTGGCATGTTCGATCGTGTCGTCGAGATCGATGGCAGCGGCGGCGCGAAGCCTCAGCAGGTCGCGCGCCGAAAGCACGCCGACCAGCATGCCGCCGTCGTCGCGGACGGCGAGGTGGCGGACTTTCAGCCGATCCATGCGGCCGATCGCCCGATAAGCGAAGGCGGCGGCGCGGATGCTTATCAGCGGTCGCGCTGCGATGTTTCCGACCGGCATGTCAAAAGCCCGCTCGGCGTCGGACGATATGCGGCGCAGCAGGTCACGCTCGGTAACGATGCCATAATCCTCGATCGCTTGATCCGGCGTTCCACGCTCGGACACGAGGACAGAGCTGATCTTGCGCTTGACCATGAGGTCGATGACCTGCCTTGTCGGCTTGGTCGACTTCACCACCACTGGCGGGCTGCTCATCAGGCTGCCGACGCGATGGCGATAGGCATAGGGATCAACCGGCTGAAACGCGGGAGCCTGGGGTCGCGACACCGGTTCGGCCCAGCCGGCGCGATGGCCGGCTTCGAGAGCGTCCGAAAGGGCAAGGCAGGCAACCTCGGCCTCTCCAAGTGTTCGGATGTTGCGCTTGCGCAACTCCGGAATCAGCGCGGCAAAGATGTCTCCGGCCGCAATCGCATCGCCCAGAGCCGAATGCCGGCCGGTTATCTCCAGGCGAAGCCACCCGGCGATCGTTTCCAGCGAATGGTCTGCCAGATTGGGATTTGCTATGGTCGCAAGAAGCCGGACGCACAGCGCCCCAGGCTTTTTCCAGGGCAAGCGGGCGCGTCGGCATTCGCGCTCCAATACCGCCAGGTCGAAGCCGATCGAATGGCCAACGAGGATGCGGTCGCCGACGAACTCCTGGAATTGTGCCCATGCATCCGGGAAGCTGCCGGCTCCGTCAACATCGGCATCGGTGATGCCGTGGACGAGCGAAGCCTCGGACGGGATTGCTTCACCGGGATCGATGAGCAGATCGAGCTGAGCTTGCCGTACGACCTTGCCATGCGCGATGCCGATCGCGCCAATCTGGACCACGCGCGCCTTGGTGGCGTCGGGCCCGGTTGTTTCGGTGTCGACGGCGGCAGCCGCAATTGCTATCAGCGGTGTCGCGCCGCTCGCCGGCTTCAATTCCGTCTCCTTCGGCATAGCCGATAGCCTTCCTCTGCCGGATGTCTTGCCCAGACAACGCCTGTCCTAGACAGCGCCTGTCGATGCCGGAAAGGTTCGATTCTGCTTTGCCATGCAACATAGAGCGCGCCGGCGGGCCGCGTCGATGGCCGAAGTCAGGCTATGGCGTTCGCAATGTTGCGCCGGGGAGTTGCGCGCCTGCACGTCCAGGCGGCCCATTCGCCTTAAAGTGATTTGATACGGTCGCAGCGCTCGCACATTGTCGGCGAGCTTGCTGCCGAGGGCGCCGATGGATGAGATCAGGCGGGTTGCTGTGGGGTGCATCGGGCGCGCCGTCATGTTCGGCTCGCTTGCCATTGGCTGTGTCATGGTCGGATTCTCCTTCAACCCGGTGTCTGCATTTCGCTCCGGCGCGTTCCTCACGCTGACCATGGTTCTGGCGCTGATGGGGAAAGCAACGACCGCAGCCTTCAAAAATCCCAAGCACACCGAAGTCTGGCTCTATCTCGATGAGAAATCGCGCCCAGCAGATGCCTCGGCACGACGGGTGTTCGGCACCATCATGGGCGACGTTTATAGACTCTACGCCCGGATCGCGCTCGGCGTCGCGGTCGGGTTCTTCCTTGTGTCGCTCGTGCTGATGCTGTTCGGCCTGGAAGCTTACAGGCCGCCCGCCAACTAGGCGGCCGCTCCGCCCATCCCTGCCCGCCCGCACGACCGGGCGTTTTGCCATCGGGCCGATCGGCCTCGGAAAGTGCCGCGCTAAGCAGCAAACAAACCAAATTGTCCTCAGGTTGGAGAAAAACATTCTAAGGATCGCTGGAAAATAGCACTCGACAAAGTCTACTGATTTAATAGATTAACTGCCGAGACGGAGGTCGATATGTCCTATTTCCAGAACGCCCACACTGCCCGCAAAGGCCAAAGGCTCGGTTCCGAGCAGACTTGGCGGCCGGCCTATGCGGGCGCCTTTGCCTATCTCGTCTTTGCCCTTGCGTTCGTGTTCACCGGGGCGGTCGTTCTGGGTTTTGTTCCCTGACTATGGAGCCCGCGAGTCATCGGGCCTGACTAAAGGGATAGCTGTCTGCCGTTTCGCGATATCGGAGTTGAATGAACCGAGTCCCGGTGCGCTTTCGCGCGCTTGACCCCAACGTGATGGAGGAGATGGCAATGCCGTTCGAGTTCACGCATGTTCCCGGTAAAACTCACCCGGCCGACCCAACCGCGCCGTTTTTCTACGATTTCGCGGAAACCGCGACAAAGCTGTCGCTGATCGAGGACATCGGTTTCCAGAAAATCGTCGTCGACGATCCGGCCGGGCTGCTGACCAATATGGATATTGCCGCCCGGGCGCTGGACCGCACTTCTTCGCTCGAGATCGTTCTCACGCATTGGGCTGGTGTGATCGACCCGACGGTGGCGGCACGGCAATTGGCGGCCCTCGACGCGAAAAGCGGCGGTCGGCTGTCGCTCAGGATGCTCAGCGAGCCGCTGAACGACGACGATGCCGAAACACGCCCGGTCGGTCACACGGTCGTCTGGCAGCGCATCGATGAATATCTGGTGCTGCTGAAACGGTTGTGGTCGAACGACAGGCCGTTCGACCATGAAGGCGCCTTCTACAGCGTCAGCGGCGGCTATGTGCCGCGCAAGGGGCCGCGTAGCGCCGGCGTGAGCATCCGCATGGGCGGACGGTCCGGAACGGCGCTCAGGGTCGCCGGGCGGCATGCCGATGTCTTCGAGTTGACGCCGGGTTCGCTCGACGAGATCCGGCAACTGATGGAGCGGGTTCGCAATGCCGCCGCCGAACACGGTCGGGCCGGCAAGCTGCGTTTCGCGCTCCCCGTCCGGATCCGTTCGGAGGGCAACGCTTCCTGCCAGAAGGCGGTCGAATTTGTCGGACCACCGGCACAAGTCGCGCTTTCCCTGCTTCCTTATGCTGCCCTGGCAATCGAGGAGTTCATGATCGTCGGTGTCGACAGGCCGGGCGGCATCGCGGCGGCGGGCCGCGAGGTGATCGCGCTGCTGCGCAATTCGCTGACGCGCCGCGAGGCCGATGTCCCTCAGCCCGGCGCGTTTGCGCCTCGCGTGATCCGCGAAGCACGCGCCGGCTGAGCGCGTGCTATGCGCTTTGTGGTCGCCAACCCGAAGCGCGTGGCGGGGCCGCTCATTGCCGGCCTTTCCACATCAGCACCATGAAGTAAGGCCCGCCAACCAGGGCAGCAAGCAAACCCGCCGGAATCTGCCACGGGAAAATCAGCATCCGGCCGGCCCAGTCGGCCGAGACAAGCATCATCCCGCCAAGCATCGCGGAAGCGAAAAGCTGCGGCAAGGCGCGTTGAAGACCGAGCATGCGGGCCAGGTGCGGCGCCATCAATCCGACGAAGCTCAGCGGCCCGATGACCAGCGTGGCTATTGTCGTCGGCACCGAGATAAGCACCAGGAGGACGACCCGCACGCGAAACAGGCCAAGCCCGAGCCCGCGCGAGGCGGCTTCTCCAAGCGGCAGGATTTCCAGCCAGCGGCTGGTGAGGGGCACGATGGCGAGCAGAGCAGTCGCCGTCACGGCAGCGATTGAGGCATCGGCGGAGGTGGCTCGGTAGGTGGAGCCGGACAGCCAGCCGATCAGCGTATCGAGCCGAGGATCGCCGCTGGCGAGCATCACCGCCGAGAATGCCGACGCCATCGTCGCCACGGCGACCCCGGAAAGCAGCAACCGATCAGGCGCGAGGGGCTGCCGGCGGGCGGTCGGCGAAACCATCGCCAGGCTGACCAGCGCCCCGACGAGACCGGCCGCGATCATCGCCGGACGGTTGACATCAGAAGTCGCGACGAAGAGCAGCAGTATGCCTAGCGAGGCGCCGCCTGAGATACCCAGCACCTCGGGCGCCGCCATCGGATTGCCGGTCATCCGCTGCATCAGCGTGCCGACCACGCCAAGCATCATGCCAGCGCAAACCGCGACGACGATGCGAGGCGCTCTGAGCGGCAGCAGGTCGGCAATTTCGGCGGCCGAGGCCACGTGCCAGCCGGTCGCGCCTCGCCCGATGACAAGCGCGGCGCAGAGAAGAAGCGCCATCGCGACGAGCCCGAGCAGCAGACAGGGCCACCCGCTGCGCCTGCGCACGGAAGCCAGCATGGTGCCGTCCCGATCCGGGCTGGTGCGCAATTTCGGCAGGAGAAGAAACAGCAGCGGCGCACCGAGGAAAGCAGTCGCCACGCCTGCCGGGATTTCGGAGGTAAACGGCAGGACCTGCACCAGCCGGTCGGTCAGCCACAACAGCGCGGCGCCCGCAAGCGGCGCCCAGATCATGCGCTGGCGCAGGGTCCGTGCGCCGGCGAGCCTGACCAGCGCCGGCGCCGCAAGCGCCACGAAGCTGATGACGCCGACGGCTGCGACCACCATGCTGCTCAGCGCGACGACGACGGTCATCCCGGCCAGCCGTGTCACCATCGGTTTCGTGCCGAGGCTTTCGGCTCCCTCGTCGCTGAGGTCGAGTAGCCGCAGTGGCCGGAGCAGAAGGAAGGCAGCAATGCCGGCCATCGCCAGCCATGGCGCGAACCCGAGCACCACGGCATCGCCGTTCTGGATTAGCGAACCGCTCTGCCAGATGAAGAGTTCCTCGGAATATTCGCGGTTGGCCGCCATCAGCAGGGCGCTCGCCGAACTGCATGTGAGGCTGACCACCAGGCCGGAAATGATGATCGCGACCGGCGAAAAACTCCGGCCCCGGGCCAGAGCCAAAACCGCCAGCGTCGACAGGGCGCCGCCGGCGAGCGCCACCCATTCGCGACCTTGCTCCAGCATCCACGGCGCGTAGAGCGTGGCGATCGTCAGGGCGACGGTGGCGCCGGCATTGGTGCCGATGGTCGTCGGCTCGGCGAGCGGATTGCGCAGCAGCTGCTGGAGCAGCGTGCCGGTCAGGCCGAGCGCCGCGCCGGCCAGCAGACTGATCGCCAAACGCGGCAGAAACGCATGCCGGTAAAGCAGCTGCCGCGGATCGGCAAAGTCGGTCGTCCCGAGCGACTGCCACCACATGTCTGCGGGCAACAGGCGCAAAAGCCCGGCAGCGGTGAGATAGGCGGCGAGCACCGCCGGCACGCCGACGAGGGCGACGAGCATCCCTGCCTTGAAACGAGCACGATGGCCGGCTGTGGACTGCATGATGGTCATGCCCGGGCCAAAGACGTCGCAAAACGGGTAGCGGCGGCTAGCCCGCCAAACGGCCATACTGGCGGGATTGTCCTGACGTTGCCGGCCTTGACGCAGGGAAGGTTCGCCCAGAGGCTGCTCTGGTCGATCCTGATCTTCACATGCGGCGGGATCGGATCGAGCGAAATCACGCGGGCCTCGCCGATCGCAACCAGCTCTTCGATGCCCAGCATGGAAAAGCCCCAGCTATCGGTCGGCGCCGTCCAGGCGTTGGTGAGGCTCAACCTGTCGAGCACGTCCTGGAACAGACTGCCCTTGCCGTAGACGCGGACGTGACGGTCGTCGAACATGCTGACCACCGCGAGCGGCCGCTTTGCCCGTTGTGAAAATTGTGCTCTGATCTGGGCGATTGCCGCCGCCGTCGCCTGGATGAGGCGCTGAGCCTCAGCCTCGCGGCCGAGCTTTGAGCCAAGTTTCAGCGTCTCATCCTCGGCCTGGCGATAAGGCGCATCGGTGCCATCGTAGAAGGGCACGGTGTGCAGCGGCGCGATCCGCCTGAACGGAGCTTCGTCCAATCCATAGCCATAAGCGCCGACGATAAGATCGGGCTTGAGTTCCAGGAGCAGTTCGAGATTGGGCTCGCCGCGCGAGCCGAGATCGCGGCAGCCGGCGGGAAGAGCCGGACCCGCGACCCAGTCGCGGTAACCTTTGGTGTCGGCGACCGCCACCGGTCCGATCCCGAGCGAGACGACCATCTCGGCCGAGGTCCATTCGAGGCAGGCGATGCGCGGCAGTGGCGCGGCATGCGCCGGGTCGCCGCGCAGGCCGAGGCTCGTCGCGGCCAGGCCGGCCAGACACCGGCGCCGCGTCAGTGGCGCCAATTGGGTCCGGGCCTGCACGCGCGGGTCACCATGTGTACTTCACCGAGCCGTTGATCCGGCGACCCTCGCCATAAAAGCAGCCGAAGCTTTCCGCGTAGCAGGAGGCGACATAGCGCTTGTCGAACAGATTGCTGACATTGAGGTTCAGCTCGGCGTTCCGCCATTCGTAGTGGAGTGCGGCATCGACAAGCGTGACTGCCGGCACTTTGAAAGTGTTGGCGTCGTCGCCGAAGGTCGAGCCGACATAGCGGATGCCGGCGCCGAGCCCGAAGCCTTCCAATTTGCCGCTGCCGACGGTGTAATTCGCCCACAGCGAAGCCGCATGTTCCGGCACGCCGAACGGCGTGTTGCCTTCATCGCTGACCGTCTCGCCACTATCGTCATCGACGGTGATCGAGGTGGCCTTGGTGATCTCGGTGTCGAGATAGGTATAGGCCGCCCGGAAATCGAAGCCTGAATCGAGGCTCGCAACAGCTTCCAGCTCGATGCCGCGCGACCTGATCTCGCCGGTCTGGAAGATGTCGTTGGGCGCGCCAACACCGCCATAGCGTACGACATTCTGCCGGGCCAGGTCGAACGCCGAAACGGTGACGAAGGCGTTCCAGCCGACCGGCTGGTATTTCAGCCCGACCTCGTACTGCTTGCCGGTTTCAGGCACGAGCGGATTGCCGTTGCTGTCGGGGCCGGACACCGGTTGGAACGATTCGGAATAGCTGACATAAGGGGCAAGGCCATTGTCGGCGAGATAAAGCAGACCGGCGCGGCTGGTGAAGGCGTCGTCCTTCTGGCGGGGACCGAAAGCGCCGGCCAGATTGTCGTGGACTTTCGCGTCGGTCCAGTCCTGGCGGCCGCCCAGCGTCAGTCGCCAGTTGCCCAGCTTGATCTGGTCCTGTGCGTAGAGGCCGACCTGCGATTGGGTGGTGTCGGTGTCGGTATAGGGCGTCATTTCGCCGACCGGGTAGCCATAGGCCGGGTCGAATATGTTGAAATCATCGTCGGTCATATCGTTGCTGGCGGCATAGTCGCGGTAGGTGTAGCGCTTGTAGTCGAGGCCGAGAAGCAGCGTGTGGGCGAGCGGCCCGGTGTCGAAATCGGCCTGCGCCTGGTTGTCGATGGTCACGCCGCTGAGCCTGCTGCCGCCGGCATCGGCATAGCGGGAATAGTCGCCCTCATCATTAAGAAGCCCGCCGCCGAAGACGCCTTCCTCATAGTGCTTCAGATAGACGTAGCGGGCATGCTGGCGAACCTGCCACGTCTCGTTGAGGCGGTGATCCAACTCGTAACCGATCGACGCCTGGTCGTTGTCGTAGGTGTCGAAGCCCGGTTCGCCGACGAACATGCTGTTCGGCAGGTATTTTCCGTCCCTGCCCGGCCTGATCGTGCCGTATGCCGGCAGATACTGCATCGCCCAGCCGGACCGGTCGCGCTGATAGTTGGCGAGGATGGTCAGGCTGGTATCGGCATCGGGCTGCCAGGTCAGCGCCGGCGCGATGAAGATGCGGTCGTCCTCGACGAAGTCTGTCTGCGAATCGCCGGTGTGGGCGGCGCCGGTGAGGCGGAACAGCAGCGACTTGTCGGCGTTGACAGCCCCGCTGAAGTCGAACTTTCCTTCATAGCGGTCGAAGCTTCCGGCGCCGAGCTCAACCTCGCGGAGGTTCTCCTCGGTCGGACGCTTGCTGACATAGTTGATGATGCCGCCAGGACTTGCCTGGCCGTAAAGAACCGATGCCGGCCCGCGCAGGATTTCGTAGCGTTCGGCACCGTAGGAATCGAGCGCCGTGAACAGCGTGAAATTGCTTTCCTTGAGCTGCAGCCCGTCCTTGTAGAAGACGCCGCTGGAGTTCGAAATGCCGCGTATCTGCAAGCCGTGGCCACGATTGTCGGTGCCGTAGAGATTGCCGGTTGCGCCTGGCGTATACCGCAGCGCGCTGTTCAGGCTGTCCACCGCCTGCGCTTCCATCTGGTCTTTGGTGATGACCGATATCGACTGCGGCGTCTCGATCAGCGGTGTTTCGGTCTTGGTAGCGGTGGAGCCCTGGGTGGCGACATAGCCGTCGACCGTCCCAAAGGCGCTTTCGACGCGTTCCTGAATATTGATCGGGTCGAGAGTGGTGGTCGCCTCCTGCGCGACGGCGTGACCGCCGCCAAGCAGCACCGGCAGCGACATCGCCGCGACCAGCAGGTTTCGGCGCGCAGTCACTTCGCTTTGAGTTCTTCCGCGACCTGAACCAACGACCATCTCGGCCCGCTCCACATTTCGTGTTTTGACGCAAATCCGGCGCGTCACGACATTTTGTTGACTCAAAAAGTCATCTTCATTGTTGACTAGTAAACTCATGTTTCATAGTCAACCGGACATCGGCGCCCGCAAACCGGATTGCCGAAAACCGGATTTCGAAATGCGCGCAAAGCTGGAGTGAGGCCGAGACCGTGGCAGGAATTCATGCCCAGACTGCCTTCCATGTCGAAGCGGTGCGGTTCGCCGTCGGCGAGCGGACGCTGCTCGGTCCGGTTACACTCGAGTTGCAACGCTCGCGCGTCTATGGGCTGATAGGGCACAACGGCTCGGGCAAGTCGACGCTGATCAAGCTCCTGGCGCGCCAGCAGCCGGCAAGCTCGGGCGGCATAACCTTCGCGCAGCGGCCGCTGGTGCAGTGGGGCGCGCGCGAACTGGCGCGCGCGCTCGCCTATCTGCCGCAGACGACGCCGGCGGCGACCGGCCTGACGGTGCGCGAACTGGCGACGCTCGGCCGCTATCCCTGGCATGGCGCGCTCGGTCGTTTCGGGCATGAGGACAGGCGCCATGTCGAGGAGGCGCTTGTCCTGACCGATATGGCTGACTTCACCGACCGGCTGGTCGACGAATTATCCGGCGGCGAGCGCCAGCGCGCATGGCTGGCCATGCTGGTGGCGCAGAATGCCGGCGTCATGCTGCTCGACGAGCCGATCTCGGCGCTCGACATCGCCCATCAGGTCGAGGTGCTGGGGCTGGTCAGGGACCTCAGCCGCAAGCGCGACCTGTGCGTCGTCGTCGTGCTGCACGATCCCAACATGGCGGCGCGCTACTGCGACGAATTGATCGCGCTGAAGGACGGCAGGCTGCTGACGCGCGGCACGCCGGACCGGATCATGCAGGGCGACGTGCTCAAAGGAATTTTCGGTGTCGAGATGGGCGTGTTTGCGCACCCCGTCACCGGCCAGCCCATCGGCTATGTGCAATGAGGCCACTGTGAGAATAAGGAAGAAGCCCTTGTCCAGACATGGTTTGTTGGCGGCGTTGCTCGCATCCGCCATCCTGTCGGCCGGCGGCGCAGCCGCCCAGGAGCAACCGGAGGCAGCCGCCCAGGAGCAACCGGGCGCGGCCCCGGCGATCGAGGCGCCGGCTCCAGTGCCTGGGCAGGCTGCGCCAGACGCCGCCGCGCCACCGGCGACGCAGCCCGGCGTGACAACACCTATCGAGACAACGCCTACCGAGACTGGCCCTTCGACGGCAACGTCCCTGACCCTGCCGCGTGACCTGTCGCCATGGGGCATGTTCATGGCGGCCGACATCGTCGTGAAAGCGGTGATGATCGGGTTGGCTTTTGCGTCCTTCGTCACCTGGACGATATGGCTGGCCAAATCGCTGGAGATCCTAGGCGGCAAGCTGCGCGCCCGCCGCGCGGCACAAGCGATCGGCAATGCCGCGACGTTGAACCAGGCCGGGCGCGCGCTTGGCCATAATAACGGTCCTGGCGCCCTGCTGGTGCGGGCAGCCGAGGAAGAGACCGCGCTTTCGGCCGGCTCGCTCGATTATGTGTCCGGCGACGGGCTGAAGGAACGGGTCACCTCGCGCCTGTCGCGCATCGAGGCGGCGGCGGCGCGGCGCATGTCGCGCGGCACCGGCGTGCTGGCGACAATCGGCTCGACCGCGCCCTTCGTCGGCCTGTTCGGCACCGTCTGGGGCATCATGAACGCCTTCATCGGCATTTCGCAGGCGCAGACCACCAACCTCGCCGTCGTTGCCCCGGGCATTGCGGAAGCCTTGCTGGCCACGGCGATGGGCCTTGTCGCGGCGATCCCGGCGGTGGTCATCTACAACGTCTTCGCGCGATCGATAGCCGGCTACAGGCAGATCCTTGCCGATGCGTCGGCAGGGGTCGAGCGGCTGGTCAGCCGGGATCTGGATTTCCGCACGGTCGCGCCGGCAAAGCAGATGGCCGCGGAATGAACACGGAGCGACGCCATGGCGGCTAGAATTCGAGAGAACATCGACGGCGATCTCGAGGAAAATCACGAGATCAACATCACGCCGTTCATCGACGTGATCCTGGTTCTGCTGATCATCTTCATGGTCGCGGCGCCGCTGGCGACCGTGGATGTCAATGTCGACCTGCCGGGCTCGACCGCAACGCTTGCGCCTCGACCGGAGACGCCGCTGTTCCTGACGCTGAAGAACGATCTCAGCCTGGCGATCGGCAACGACAGCGTGCCGCGCGCAGCCTTCGCCGCCGCGCTGGTCGGCAGGACAAAAGGCGACAGGCAGACGCGCATCTTCCTGCGCGCCGACAAGGCGGTCGGCTACGGCGAGCTGATGGAGGTGATGAACCTTTTGCGCGGCGCCGGCTATCTGAAGATCGCGCTGGTTGGCCTCGAGACAGCGCCCGGCGATGCCGCGGCGCCGCAAGTCGGAACCGGCCAATAATGTCGCCGGCGGCCGCCCTGCCGATGGCCGATCAGCGGCGTTTCGGCGCGCGCGAGATCGCCTGGTGGGCGGGCGCGGCTGCGCTGGTCCTGATGGCGCATGCCGCGGTCGGCTATGCGATGCAGAGCTGGCGCCCGGCCGAGCCCGATGGCGGGCCGCCGCAGGCGCAGGTGATCGAGCTGTCGCCAATGGCGCTCACGCCGGCCGAGCCGGCGCCGATATCGGATGAGATAGCGCCCGATCAGCCGGGCCCGGCCGAGGAGCCCGAGATAACCGAAACGGAGCCTCCGCCCGAACCGCCCGTCGAGCAGGCCGAGCCGGTCACCGAGCCATCGGAGGCCGCTCCGGCCGACACGGTCGAGCCGACCCCGCCGACAGTGGCCGAACGGGTCGACCAGCCGCCGCTCGAGGAGGTCGTGCCCGAAATTGCCGAAGCCGTCACGCCGGAAGTGGTCGTTCCGCTGCCGCAGCCGAAACCGGTCGACAAACCCGTCGAGGCCAAGCCAAAGAAACAGGCAAAGACTGAGGTAAAGGAGCCGGCTGAGGTCAAGGCGAAGAAGCCTGTCAAAGAAGCCAAAAAGCGTCCGAAAAAGGAAAAGGCCGCACCGCCGCGGACGACGGCCAGTGTCGCTGCGACATCCGCAGCCAGGGCGGCCGCCCCGAAATCGACCAAAGCAGCGGCTGCGAGATCCGGCGTGAGTCCGGACAGGTGGAATTCGCGGTTGCGTGCATGGATAAGACGGCACACAAACTATCCAAGGGCGGCGAAGGCCCGGCGCGCTGAAGGCAGTCCGAGCGTGACCTTCACGATCGACGGATCCGGCCGGGTCCTGTCCGCCCGGCTGGCTCGTTCCTCTGGCGATCCAGACCTCGATAGCGCGGCGCTCAGCGCATTACAGGGCGCGTCGGTGCCGGAGCCGCCGCCGGAACTCGGCTCCCGCATAACCCGCACCGCGCCATTCTCGTTCGCCCTGCGCAACTAAGTTCCTCGGCACAGTGATTTTGACAGGTCTGGGCCGGCAGCGAACGTCGACAATTCGGTCCAGTGGCAAACCGCCAACCTCTAGGATTAGCCGAATCATCCTCCACTTCGTCATCCAGGGCGGAGCAAGGAGCGAAGCGACGCGGCGCAGACCCTGGGATCCATTCCGTGACATCAGCCGAAGAATGCAGCGGCTCAGAAGTGGCCGGCCTCTTGCCTATGTCATCTGACTGTCACATGCCGGCCATATACATCGATAATTCCGGATTCCAGGATACATGGATAAGAACACCGCTCTTCTCGCATTGGCAGCGCTTGGCCAGGACACAAGGCTCGAAGTGTTTCGCCTGCTGGTGCGGGCGGGCGCAGATGGTGTTCCCGCCGGCGAGATCGCCGCGCGCCTCGGTGCGGTGCAGAACACCATGTCGGCGCATCTGAAGGTTCTCGACCATGCCGGCCTGGTCCGCGCCGAGCGCGACGGCCGGACGATCCGCTACGTTGCCGACATGACCGGCTTTCGCGATCTGCTTGCCTATCTCATGGAGGATTGCTGTAACGGCGCGCCGGAGCTCTGCCAGCCGGTCATTCAGGCCGTGACTTGCAACTGCTAGAAGGGAGGACCACCCCATGAATGACCCATACAACGTGCTTTTCCTGTGCACCGGCAATTCGGCACGGTCGATCCTCGCCGAAGCGATCCTCAACCGTGTCGGCGCCGGCAGGTTCAGGGCCTATTCGGCCGGATCGCACCCGAAGGGAGAGGTCCATCCCTACGCGCTCCAGCTGTTGAAAACCCTCAACCGGCTCCTGGCGCCCCCGAGATGAATTTCGTTTTCACCGTCTGCGACAACGCGGCCAATGAAGCCTGCCCGGTCTGGCCGGGACAGCCGATGACCGCGCATTGGGGCGTGCCCGACCCGGCCGCCGTGAACGGCACCGACGCCGAAAAGCATCTGGCCTTTGCCGAAGCCTATCGCATGCTCAACAACCGGATCTCGATCTTCGTCAGCCTGCCGATGAACACCATCGACAAGCTCGCCCTGCAGAAACGGCTCGATGAAATCGGCCGCGATCTGCCGAAGGCCGGCTGATATCATGGCGGCAGACCTGTCCCGCCGCATCGTCGCGGAAGCGCTCGGCACGGCGATGCTCGTCGCGACGGTCGTCGGGTCCGGCATCATGGCGGATCGTCTGACGGATGATGTGGGTCTCTCCTTGCTCGGCAACACGCTTCCGACTGGAGCGATCCTGGTGGTGCTGATCACTATACTGGGACCGATTTCCGGGGCGCATTTCAATCCGGCGGTGACGCTGGTTTTTGCGCTGCGGCGCGAAATCGAAGCCAACGCTGCACTGGCCTATGTCGTCGCCCAGATTGTCGGCGGCGTCGCCGGAACGCTGCTGGCGCACGCCATGTTCGAACTGCCGATTCTGCAGATCTCGCAAACTGTGCGGACCGGAAACGGACAATGGATTGCGGAGTTGGTGGCTGCTTTCGGCCTGGTCTTCACTATTCTGGCCGGCCTTCGCTTCCGTTCGGATGCCATCCCCTGGCTGGTCGGGCTCTACATCACCGCGGCCTATTGGTTCACGGCCTCGACCTCGTTCGCCAATCCGGCAGTCGCCATTGCGCGGGCGGTGTCAAACACCTTCGCGGGCATCCGTCCAGTTGACCTGCCGGCGTTCATCGTCGCCGAGCTGCTGGGTGCGCTGCTTGCCATGGCCTTGGCAGGATGGCTGCTCGCTGAGCCCAAGCCAATCAGACAGATGAGAGCCGCGAAATGACCATCACCATCTATCACAACCCCGACTGCGGCACCTCGCGCAACACGCTCGCCATCATCCGGCAGTCCGGCGAAGAGCCTGAGGTGATCGAATATCTGAAAGACCCGCCGTCGCGCGAACGGCTGGTCGAGCTGATCAAGGCGATGGGAATGACGCCGCGCCAATTGCTGCGCGAGAAGGGTACGCCTTACGCCGAACTCAATCTCGGTGACCCCAAATGGACCGACGACGAGATCGTCGATTTCATGCTGGCGCATCCGATCCTGATCAACCGGCCGATCGTGGTGACGCCGCTCGGCACCATGCTTGCACGGCCGTCCGAAGCGGTTCTCGACATCCTGCCTAATCCGGATATCGGGCCGTTCACCAAGGAAGACGGCGAGGTCGTCATCGACGCGCAGGGCAAGCGCGTTGCCTGACCTGGTGCCCGAAGACTCGCTTCCGAACGTCGACGAAGACCAGTTCCGGCCGATCGACCTGCAGGCGCTGCTCGATGTGCCGCGGTCGATCCAAAAACCTCGCGTGCTGATGCTCTACGGCTCGCTGCGCGAGCGGTCCTACTCCCGGCTCGCGACGGAGGAGGCGGCTCGCATTTTGCGCCGCCTCGGCGCCGAGGTGCGCATCTACAATCCGTCCGGCCTGCCGCTGCCGGATTCGACCTCGGCCGAGCACGCCAAAGTCCAGGAACTGCGAGACCTGTCGATCTGGTCGGAAGCGCAGGTCTGGTGCTCGCCCGAGCGGCATGGCTCGATGACCGGAGTGATGAAGGCGCAGATCGACTGGCTGCCGCTCTCGGCCGGCGGCGTCAGGACGACGCAGGGCCGCACGCTGGCGGTGATGCAGGTGTCGGGCGGCTCGCAGAGTTTCAACGCCGTCAACCAGCTTCGTCTCCTCGGCCGCTGGATGCGGATGGTCACCATCCCCAACCAGTCGTCGGTAGCCAAGGCTTTCAACGAGTTCGACGCGGCTGGCCGCATGAAGCCGTCACCATACTATAACAGGATCGTCGACGTGATGGAGGAGCTGGTGAAGTTCACGCTGCTCCTGCGTGATCGGTCCGCCTATCTCACGGATCGTTATTCCGAGCGCGTCGAAAGCGCCGAAGAGGTTGCCAAGCGGATCAATCAGCGGTCGATTTGAGGGGGGTGCGTCTGCTTGTTTTATGCATGTCGTTATCGCAAAACCGCTGCACACTTTTGCGCGACATGCATTAATTCGAAAATTTTCGAAATAATATTGACGCGGCGCTGTCTCGGCGCTACGTTATTTCCATGAAACTCGAACAAGCAGCAAAACAGCTCGAAGCGCTCGGCAATCCGACGCGGCTCAATCTTTATCGCACGCTGGTGCGGGCAGGCGAAACAGGACGACCGGTCGGTTATCTGCAGGAAGCCCTCGGCATCGCTGCGTCGACCCTGTCGCATCATCTCCACCGGCTTATCCTGACCGGCCTGGTCACCCAGGAACGCCAGGCAACGACGCTGATCTGCCGTGCCAATTACCCTGTGATGAACGATCTCCTTGGCTTTCTTGCCGATGAATGTTGTGCCGATGCCGCATGCGGCCCGGCTGTCGGGGAGGCGGCTGCATAACTCTTTTTTTGAACTGGTATTTCTATAATCCTAGAAACATAGAAGGGGTGTCATGGTTTCTGAAAACGATCTCCCGATCGCTATCATCGGCGGCGGACCTGTTGGCCTGGCGGCGGCCGCCCAACTGGTCAGCCGTGGCCTTCCGATTAGGGTTTACGAGGCTGGTTCTTCTGTCGGCTCGAACCTTCGGGATTGGGGTCATGTCCGGGTTTTCACGCCGTGGCGCTATTGTGTCGATGCGGTTGCCCGAAAACTCCTCGAGAGCCACGGCTGGCAAATGCCCGAGCCGGAGGCATTCCCAACGGCGGATGAGATCGTCGACCAGTATCTCGCGCCGCTGGCAAAGCTTGCCGAACTGGCGCCGTCGATCGAGATCAATGCCCGTGTTGTCGCCATTTCCCGCTGGGGAGCCGACAAGGTTCTGAGCAAGGGGCGACAGACGCGGCCGTTCATGCTTGTGGTCGAAACGGCGGAGGGCGCGCGCCGGGACAGCGCCCGTGCCGTCATCGATGCGTCCGGCACCTGGCAGACGCCGAACCCGCTCGGCGCAGGCGGCTTGTCGGCCGAAGGCGAGACGGAATTTGGCGATCGCATCGCCTACGGCATACCAAATGTTCTCGGCCGCGACCGCCACCTCTATGCGGGCCGCACGACATTGGTGGTCGGCGCCGGCCATTCTGCCGCCAATGCCTTGCTGGAATTGGCGGAGCTTGCGCAAACCGAGCCGGGCACTTCGGCACTATGGGTGACGCGCAGCACCGAAATTGTCCGCATCTATGGCGGCGGCGATGCCGACGCCCTGCCGGCGCGCGGCGAGCTTGGCTCGGATGTCCGGCAGCTCGCCGAGAGCGGCCGCGTGCGGCTGGTTACCGGCTTTGCCATTGTTGCCATCCGTGAGGTCGACGGCCGTCTCGCTGTCGAAGGCCAGACGAATGACGGGTTGCACACGCTCGGCCCTGTCGGCCGGATCATCGCCGCGACCGGGCAGCGCCCTGACCTCGCCTTGACCCGGGAGCTTCGGCTGGACCTCGATCCGTGGCTCGAAGGCGTCAAGGCGCTCGGACCGCTCATCGACCCCAACGAGCACTCCTGCGGCGATGTCCCGCCGCATGGCCATCGCGAGCTCAGCCACCCCGAGCCCGATTTCTACACGGTCGGCGTCAAAAGCTATGGCCGGGCGCCGACGTTCCTGCTGCTGACCGGCTATGAGCAGGTCCGTTCGGTCGCCGCGGCGCTCGCCGGCGACATGGCTGCCGCCGATGCCGTGCAGCTGGTGTTGCCCGCGACCGGCGTCTGCACTGTGCCGGTGTCTCTTTCAGGTGTTTCATCCCAAAATTGCTGCGGCGGACCAGCGCCGGCTGCTGTCGACGCCTGTTGCGTCGACGACGCCAAGGCGAAGGCGAGCGGCAAGTCGGGATGCGGCTGCGGCAGCACACAAGCGATCGCAGCAGTGCGCAGCGGCGATCTTGAGATCGCCGCTCAATGAGCGACCGGAAAATCCCGGCTGCCGCACTTTGGGCGTTGGGGCTGACGCAGATCATCGGCTACGGCACGCTCTATTACAGTTTTAGCATCCTGGTGCCGTCGATTGCGCTCGAGTTCGCCTGGCCGGAACAATGGGTTTTCGGCGCCCTGTCGGCGTCGCTGCTGGCGGGTGGCCTTTTTGCACCGACAGCCGGGCGCTGGGCCGATCGTTTTGGCGCCGGCCGGGTTATGACCTTTGGTTCAGCAGCGGCCGCCGCAGCGCTGGTCGCTTGCGCGCTAGCACCCGGTCGGGTGAGCTTCGTGGCGGCGCTGATGGCGATGGAGCTGGCATCCGCCTTCGTGCTCTACAGTGCCGCTTTCGTCGCGATCGTCCAGACCGGCGGCGCCAAAGCGCAGCGCAGCATTACCCATCTGACGCTGATCGCCGGCTTCGCCTCCACCCTGTTCTGGCCGCTGACGGCTGCACTGCACGAATACCTGACCTGGCGCGAGGTCTATCTGGTCTTTGCCGGCATCAATGTCGCTGTCTGCCTGCCCATCCATGCCTGGCTGGCCCGGCTGTCGCGTCGGGCGGACAAAAACGCTTCGGCGACACCTGCGGCCATCGGCCCGGCGGGCGGATCGATTGCCTTCACGCCGCGCGACCGCAGCAGAGTGTTTCTGCTCATGCTTGGCGGCTTCGCCATCGAGGGTTTTGTGCTGTCATCGATCCTCGTTCACATGGTGCCGCTGACGACGGCGCTCGGGCTTGGCTCCGCCGGGCTTGTCGTCACCACGCTTTTCGGGCCGTCCCAGGTGGCGAGCCGGTTGATCAACATGCTGTTCGGCGGCCGGCTTGCACAGACCTGGCTCGCGGTGATCGGCGCGACACTGTTGCCGCTCGGCCTTGTCGCCCTGCTGGCGACGACACCATCGGTGGCCGGCGCCATCGCCTTCGTCATCCTGTTTGGATTGGGCTCGGGCCTCGCCAGCATCGTCGGCGGCACGCTGCCCCTGGAATTGTTCGGACGGGAGCGCTACGGCGCCCGGCTCGGCTGGGTGACGGCGGCGCGGCAGTTCTCGTCAGCGCTTGCGCCATTTGCCCTTGCCATGGCGATGGCGGGCATGGGCGTCCAGCCATCGCTCTGGTTGACCGCTGCGGTCGGCATGCTCGGCATACTGGCTTTCTCGGCAATCATCCTGATCAGGCGGCAGCCTCTTGCGCCGGTGATGCTTACGCCAGCGAACTGACACTGCGCCCAGCGTCGAGCTGTGCGCAACGGCACGCCGCCGGCCATCGGCGCTCGACGCGCTGTGATGCGGTTGATAAGCCCTCTCCCCAAGGAGAGTCGAGATATGACCGTTGCGATCGAGATGGGCCACACGACCGCAGGCGCCCCGGCGGCACTGGATCTTGAGGAACTGCTGGCGACCCGTCTTTTGGTGCAGGGCAATTCGGGTTCCGGCAAATCGCATCTGCTGCGCCGGCTGCTGGAGCAGAGTGCGCCTTGGGTGCAGCAGACCATCATCGACCCCGAAGGCGACTTCGTCTCGCTGGGCGACCGTTTCGGCCATTTGGTGATCGATGCCGAAGAGCATACCGAGCGCGGCCTGCAGAGCGCCGGCGAGCGGGCGCGCATCCACCGCGTCTCCACGGTGCTCAATCTCGAAGGGCTCGACGCCGAGAACCAGATGCGCCGCGCTGCTGCCTTCCTCGGCGGGCTGTTCGAGGTTGCCCGCGACCACTGGTATCCGATGCTGGTGGTGGTGGACGAGGCGCAGCTGTTCGCGCCGGCAGTGGCCGGCGAGGTTTCGGACGAAGCGCGCAAGCTCTCGCTCGGCGCCATGACCAATTTGATGTGCCGTGGCCGCAAACGCGGGCTTGCCGGCATCATCGCCACCCAGCGGCTGGCCAAGCTTGCCAAGAACGTCGCCGCCGAGGCTTCCAATTTCCTCATGGGCCGAACCTTTCTCGATATCGACATGGCGCGCGCCGCCGACCTTTTGGGCATGGAGCGGCGGCAGGCGGAGGCTTTTCGCGACCTGGAGCGCGGGCAGTTCATGGCGCTCGGCCCGGCGCTGTCGCGCCGTCCGCTCGGCTTGCGCATCGGCCCGACCGATACAAGTCCACGCAATGGCACCCCGCGGCTGATGCCGCTGCCGGAAGCTGCGCTGGAGGATGCCCGCGCGATCATCCTGGCAGCCCCGCCGCCGGAAACTGTCCGGCCGCAGCGCCGGGCGTCGCCGGACCTGCTCGATCAACTGATGGCGGCAAAGTCGGCGGCGCTCGAAATCCGCCCCGAACCGGTGGAGCCGCCAATCAGCGCCGAGGATCAGGCGGAGCGGCGTGAGCGCGTCGACCGGGTTCTGCGCGCCGTGCTGGCGCAACCCGACGCCGGGTTTCGCGTCATCGGCGTGCTTTACCAGGAATTCGTGGTCCGCTGCCGCATCGAGGGCCTCGCCTCGGTCGTGCCGGATCTGCCGGCCTTCCGCCGCATGCTGACACGCGCCCGCGCCGGCCTCGGCTCCGACATGGCCGGCGATGACGCGTGGCAGGACGTCTCGGCGCGCGCCTCGCTGCTGCCCGAGGATATGCAGGGCGTGTTCATGATGATCGCCCGCGCCGCGAAGGAGGGCTGGCCCTGCCCGAGCGACGCGGCGATCGCCCGCGCTTACGGCTCGCACTCGCTGCGCCGCGCCCGGCGCCTGCTGACCTATATCGAGGAGCAGGGGCTGATCGTCTGCCAGCTTGACGGTCTCGGCCGGCGGGTCGTGACGCTCGTCGAATTGGCCTGGGCGACGGCGCCGGGCGATCCCGGTGCTGCGGAGGTGGAGCAGGGGCGTTTGGCTGTGTGAGGCGGCGGCCGAGCGCGCAAGGGAAATGCCATGCATCAAGGCGATGTATGGCCAAGCGGCAGGTACAGCGGCGAGTCTTTTTTGCGCAGATAGGGCCTTGGCCCGCCACAGCTCTTCTGCCCGGTCTTCATCATACGACGACGATTGGCGCGACGCAGATCCGCCTATTGTAAGTTGTTCGACGCTACAGCACTCCCTCCTGCCGACGGCGCTTCACATATCTTCTAAATTACCCGCGGGTCGGTTTGCTAATGAAGAGATCAGCCCCGATCAACTGACGAAGGACAAGAAATACGGCAGGAACTGTAGCGCAAATAGCCGCCGAAACTACGCTACCGCCGCCGATTACCCCCTTCGGTTCATTCTGTTGACATCTCCTGCTTCTGGAGAGATGGTAAGATACTACGCGGCGGCCCTTTTTTCGAAGATTTTATTCTGCAGCTTCATCAAAGGATTTCGGCAATGCGTTTGTCTCGATCGCGCCGACTTATGGCCATCGCTTTGACGGCAATTGCAGCCGTCACCCTTCCCTCTTATGGACATGCCGAGGACAAGCTGCTGACGGAAGCGGTGCAGTTCAACGGTACGATCCTGTATCTCTCCACCGAAGTGCCTGGCCTGATCTTCGGCGCCGTGCGCAACGGCGAGACGGCCTTGGCCGGTTTCGGCAAGATTGCCGACGGGAGTGAAAATGTGCCCGACGGCGACACAATGTTCCGCATCGCATCCGTGAGCAAGGTGTTCTGCGGCAGTGTGCTTTCCTCGCTGGCGATCGACGGCAAGGTACAGCTCACCGACCGGCTGCAGGATCGCCTTGGCTGGGACATCACGCTCCCTGAGAAGGATGGCCGCGCCCTTCGCCTGATCGATGTCGTCGCGCAAGCTTCCGGCCTTCCGCGGGAGGTGCCAGTGGCCGAGGCGCCCTCCTCCGACCCCTTCTCTACGAACACCAAAGAGGCGCAGATTGCCGCCCTCAAGGACAATCCGCTGCTGTTCGCGCCGGGCACCGCCGTTCTCTATTCGAACTTCGGATACGACCTCCTTGGAGCGGCGCTCGCGAATGTCTCTGGAAAGCCTTATGCCGAGCTCCTTCGGGAGCGTGTCCTCGACCCTCTCGGCATGAAAGACACGGTTTTCAACGCAAGACCGGAGGACGAGCCGCGCCTGATGCAGGGCCATAACTTCGACGGCAGCGCCATGCCCATCGTGCCGACGAGCACAGCCATGGAGTGCGCCGGTGGATTGTACTCGACCGCGGACGACCTGCTGCGCTGGATGAACTGGCATGTCGAGAACAAGCCTTCTGCGGCCGATGCCGAGCTGCGGCTTTTGAACCACGCGGCTTTTTTGTACCGGGACGGGCTCGCGTCGGTGGTGGGGCTGGATGACGGCGGCCCGATGGACGCCATGGGTCTCGGATGGGTCATCATGCTCCCCACCGAGCATAGCCCGCTCATCCTCCAGAAGAGCGGCGGCCTGCAAGGGATGTTTCTCTATGTTGCGATTGCACCGACACGCGGCGTCGGCGCTTTCTTCGTCATGAACCAATTCAATGCCGCCGGCTTCATGGCGGGGGTCAAGACGACGAACGATCTCGTCGCAGAGATCGCTCCACGCTGATTTTCGCGCTGATCAGGGGGAACGTGCGCGATGATTAACGCTGTGGAGGGGGCCTGACGGACCGCATGTTTGGTGGCAAGGCAAGCTCGACATCGGCTATTTCCGGCCGACGGCTTAGTTATTCCCACCTGAGGACGACCACCGGATGGATAGGTCGCCGCGTGCAAGGTCAGGCCCAAGCGGCGCTTTTGATCTCAAATGTGGAGCTCTCTGGCTCGACTGTTCTGAGCTTGAAAGGGTCGATTGACCAAGCTCAGATTGAGCCGTAGCTTCAGATAGCGTGCGGCCTGGTTGTTTCAGCAGAGGCTCGCCTTGAGGGTACCGATGGCTGGCAGTGACGATGCGCGTCTGCCCAAGCAGGTAGGTCAGCCGGCGGCGCATCATTCTGCGTCGGCAACAGTGCGGCGACGCGAGCTTCTCATTGCCGTCTCGACGCTCGCAGCATTCTTCGGATTGCCCGCCGCGGCCCGTAGCCAGGTCGCCTTGAGCAGCGCGATCGAGCCCGGCGCGTTTCGCGAATTGACAGGCATACTGACGGGCATGTCGCCGAGCGACGCCACGCTGCCGGAATTGTTCCTGCAGGCATTCTCCGCTGACGCCGCCGATCTCGGAAAACTGCATGCGATCGTGACGGAACAGCCCGAGACAGAATGGGACAGCGCGATTGCGTCGGCGGGGCTGAAACCGCTGTCGGAATCGCTCATCCAAGCCTGGTATACGGGTAGCATCATGCACGGCTCGGAAGAACGCGTCCTTACCTATCTCGATGCGTTCGTCTGGCATGCCTGCGGTTACACCAAGCCGCCGACGCGATGCGACACGAATTTTGGCGCGTGGGCGAACGCACCGCCGCCCGGACGGTTTTCCGAATGACCGCGCCGGCGTCCGCCGATGTCGTGTTTGTCGGTTCAGGCGTAGCCGCGGCGCTTGCCGGCGCGGCTATCGCGAAAGCAGGGTTCAGCGTGCTGTTCCTCGAGGCGGGACCGCGCGTCGATCGCGGCACCGCTGTGACACGATTCCAGTACTCGTCCGCGAAGGGCCAGAACTCGCCTTACCCCGACCAGCCCTATGCGCCGCAGCCGGAAGAATCCGACTTCTCCGCCTACTATGTCGAGGCTGGGCCGGACACCTTTAGGGGACAGCAGGCGAGGATCGTCGGCGGCACCACGTGGCACTGGGGCGGGCTCGCCGCACGGTTCCGGCCAAACGATTTCAAGATGCGCTCGAAGTTCGGCGTCGGCGTCGATTGGCCTATCGCCTATGGCGACATGGAGCCGTGGTATCAGGCCGCCGAGGAAGAGATCGGCGTCGCGGGCGACGACACTGCCGATTTCGGCGCGCCGCGCTCAAAGTCGTTTCCGATGCCACCGATCCCCATGACCTATGCCGACAAGCAGGTCGGCATCGCTGCCAAGGCGCTCGGCTACTCGGTGTTGCCATTTCCACAGGCGCGCAATTCGGTGTGGCGGGATGGCCGCCCGCAATGCTGCGGCAATGCGAGTTGCGTGCCGATCTGCCCCATCCAGGCGAAGTACGACGCGACGCATCATCTCGCCATCGCGGAGCGCGCCAGCGCGCATGTCGAGCCGCAGGCCGTGGTGCACGAGCTAGTCGTCGGTCCGGACAAACGCATTGCCGAAGTGCGTTACCGTCGCCCAGATCGCAGCGAGGGCAGCGCGACCGGAAAAATTGTGGTCATCGCGGCGCATACCATTGAGACGCCAAAGCTGCTACTGCTTTCGACGGGAGACAATGCGCCGACGGGCGTGGCGAACAGTTCCGACCAGGTCGGCCGCAATCTGCTGTCGCAGATCGATGTCGGCATTCAGGGACTGACCAGGGATCCCGTGTTCACCTATCGCGGACCGGTCTCGACCGGTGGCATTGCCGAGCTTCGGGACGGCGATTTCCGCAACGAGCGTGCGGCCATCGGCATCTCGCCTTCCAACGAGGGCTGGGCGCGGGCGGTCGGTCCGTTCCAGGCTGCGACGACCTTCATCAAACAGGGCCTGCGCGGCGATGCGCTGAAGGCGGCAGTCCGTTCGCACGTCGCGCGGGAGCTGATCATTGGCAGCTCTGCCGAAATGCTTCCCAATCCGGACAATCGCGTGACGCTGAGCAATCAGATGGACGGGATCGGCATTCCGCGGCCGAACATCGCCTTCAAGTCTGACGACTACACGGCGCGCGGGCTGGCGGTCGCGCGCGATGTGCAGAACAAGCTCATGGCTGCACTCGGCGCCACGCAGATCAAGCAGCTCGGCCCGATCGCTGACAGCGCGATCATGGGCGGCACGACACGCATGGGAGATGACCCGCTCACCTCGGTCGTCGACAGGGACCTGAAGAGCCACGACCATCCAAACCTCTACATCGTTGGCTCGTCCGTCTTCCCGTCCATCACGGCGAATGCGCCCACGCTCACCATTGCGGCGCTCAGTGCGCGCCTCGGCGCGCATCTCATCTCCCTGCTGAAGGCGTAGATGTCATGCGCGGGCGGGGCACTGTTTTCCTCGGTTTTGTCTCCGCAATGATGCTCGACGCACGGCACGGCTTGGCGCAGGCGCCGGCGAACTGGCAGACAAGTTTCGGCGTCTCAGCCTCGGAGACGAAGGAGCGGATCGTTGCGCTGCACGACCACATATTGCTGATCGGCGTCTGCATCGTCGCGCTCGTCGCCATGCTGATCGGTTTCGCGCTCTTGCGCTTCCGGGCGGGCCGGCACCCCACGGCGTCAAAAGTCACGCGCATGCCCTGGCTGGAATTCGGCTGGACTATCGCGCCGGTGCTGGTGCTGGGCGCGATCGCCGCGCCGTCGCTCCAGCTGCTCGCCTATGAGAGCGATATTCCCGACGCACAGTTGACGATAAAGGCCAGCGGCCATCAGTGGTTCTGGCGTTATTCCTATCCCGACAATGGCGGCTTCGCATACGATTCCATCATGTTGCCGCCGGCCTCCGTTCCGGCCGGTGAACCGCGTCTGCTAGCGGTCGACAATCGCATGGTTGTCCCGGTCGGCGCTGTCGTGCGCATACAGGTGACATCGTCGGACGTCGTGCACTCCTTCTTCATGCCGGCACTGGGCCTACAGATTTACGCCATGCCCGGGCGCCTCAACGAAACCTGGACACGCGTCGAGAAGCCGGGCGTCTATTACGGGCAGTGCAACCAGATCTGCGGTCTGAACCACTCCTTCATGCCGATCGCGATCGAGGCCATGGCGCAACCTGATTTCGACGCCTGGGTGCGGGACGCTGCAACGCGATATCCGGTCGTCAGGGCCGCGACTATATCAGCGCAGGTGGCGAAATGAGCGCCATCGAACATAGGCGCGAGTGCCGGTCGATTGCGGCTTGGCTGTTCACCACCGACCATAAGGCGATCGGCACGCTTTATCTCGGATTCGCGATCATGGCGGGGACGCTGGGCGGCGCGATCTCGGGCTACATGCGGCTCGAACTGGCGCGGCCGGGCATGGACTATGTCGTCAACGGCCAGTCCTGGAACGCGCTGATCACCGCGCATGGCCTGATCATGATCTTCTACATGGTGATGCCGGCGTTGATCGGCGGCTTCGGCAACTGGTTCGTCCCGCTGATGATCGGTGCGCGCGACATGGCCTTTCCGGGACTGAACAGTCTCGGCTTCTGGTTGCTGCCGCTGTCCTTGATCATGCTGATCGGATCGCTGCTGGTCGGCGACGGAACGGGTACCGGCTGGAGCCTCTATCCGCCGCTGTCGGGCATAGACGGCCAGCCCGGACCGTCGGTCGACATGACGATCCTCGCGCTGCACTTGGCCGGCATTTCTTCCGTGATCAGCGCGATCAATTTCGTCACTACCATCCTTAACATGCGCGAGGATCGCTTGCCGCTGTTCGGCATGCCGCTGTTCGTGTGGTCGATCCTGATTTCGTCGCTCATGCTGCTTCTCGCCATGCCGGTGCTGGCGGCCGCGCTGGCGATGCTGCTTGCCGACCGCAATTTCGGCGGCGCCTTTTTCGATCCAGCCGGCGGCGGAGACCCGATGCTGTTCATGAACCTCTTCTGGTTCTTCGGCCATCCGGAGGTCTACATCATGATCCTGCCGGCCTTCGGCATCATCAGCCAGATCGTCTCGCGGTTCTCAGGTCGCCAGATTTTCGGTTATCCCGGCATGGTGCTGGCGATGGCATCAATTGCGGCGCTGGGTTTCATCGTCTGGGCGCACCATATGTTCACCGTAGGTGTAGGCTTCGCGCCGCGTGCCTTCTTCACGCTGGCCTCGATGGTAATAGCGGTGCCAACCGGCATCAAGGTGTTCGCCTGGATTGCCACGATGTGGGGTGGGTCGATCCGCCTCACCGTGCCGATGCTGTGGGCGCTGGGCTTCATCATCATGTTCACGGTCGGCGGCACGACGGGGATCGTGCTTGCCAATGCCGGCGCGGATCAAGTGCTGCACAACACCTACTACGTCGTCGCGCATTTCCACTATGTGCTGAGCCTCGGCGCGACCTATGCGATCTTCGCGGGCTTCTATTACTGGTTCCCGCGCATGACCGGACGCATGTTCCCGGAGTGGGTTGGACGATTGCATTTCTGGTGCTTCTTCATCAGCACCAACGTTCTGTTTTTCCCGATGCATTTCCTCGGACTGGCAGGAATGCCACGGCGCATCGCGGATTATCCGGACGGTTTCTTGGGCTGGAATATGATTGCGTCGCTCGGCGCTGTGCTCGCGCTCGCCTCCACGCTGCTGTTCCTGGTGATGCTTGCGGTCTCGCTGCGGCGTGGCGCGCCGGCCCCCCGCGATGTGTGGGGCCCGGCTTTCACGCATGAATGGGATGACGATCCCGAGATGGCGCGTCCGCGTGGCACGGCGGGCGCGGAGGCAGGCGCGTGAGCAAGACTGTCACCGAGGTCGGCGGCACGGATGGCCGATGGCCTGTCGCGATTGCTGTCTCGCTGTTCCTGCTAGCGTGCGCCGGTCTCGCGCTCTTCCACCCGTCGCTGTTCGGCACGCTGGCCGGCAGCATCGCGGTACTCGGTCCGCTCGTGATCGCGGTGGGGCTTCTGCCATTGTTCATCGCTCTGACAGCGTGGTCGCGGGCGACGAGTGGTGAGCGTGCGAATGGTCCGCAAAACACCTTTGGCCCGAGGATCGCGATCATCGCCTTAATCGCGTCCGAGGTAGCGTTCTTCGCCGCCTTGTTCGCCGTCTACCTACGATACGCGATCTATCCGGAGATCGCGGGGTTCAGCTCATGGCCACCTACGCCGATGCGCCCCGACGACCCTTGGGGCGGCCCGCTTCTCAACACAGTGATCCTCCTCGCGTCGGGGGTCTGCGTCGCAGCGGCGCATGACTGGCTTCTGAAAGAGCGATGGCAGCTTTCCTCTATCGGGCTTACCGTGGCGATCGCGCTCGGCGGCGTGTTCGTCGGCCTTCAGCTTCGGGAATTCAGCCTCGCCTCGGTGGGATTCCGCGACGGTGTCTATCCCTCGATCTTCTTCCTTACGACTGGCTTCCACGGCCTGCACGTCGTTATCGGCATCTTGTTGCTGTCGATCGCCGCATATCGGGTGATCCGCGCGCGCTCAGCCGGCGGCGGCGGCTTCATCACGACGGCGGCATCCTGGTACTGGCATTTTGTCGATGCGGTGTGGCTTCTGCTGTTCGCCGTCTTCTACGCTTGGGCCAGCTAGGAGCGTACCGACGCGACGTCGACTAGCATCGGCATTGCTGAAACATATCTGGGAGCCGGCTGAGGGCGGCCTTCGCGGTTCAAAGTTGCATAGAAGCAAACTTAAAAGCACCCAGAAGAGCTGCCTCTGGCGGAAGTGACCTTACTCCATGGTCGATCAGTTTCCTGCAGGATCAAGTAGTGTAGTAGCTCCCGTCCTCGATCATCAATGACCAAGCATATCTCAAGCTGTAGTTGCAAAAGAATTGCGGCCGTGGTTTTGCCTAAAGGCACGTTGCGTTTCAGGATGAGGGCCGCAATGGCAGAGGTCATTCAATTGATCCCGAACTTGCCGTAAAGGCGGTGGCGTCTTCCGTGCACGATGCCATAGCGACTCGCGATGGGTTGCGCGGCTGGAACACGAGCCAGGTGACCGGCGACGGCAAAGTAGGGAGCGAATGGACGCTGTCCTGTGAAGGTGCGCCCGACTTCAGCTGGCGCGTTGACCGTAGCGACGCGTCGGGCGGCTGTGGACCTGCACGCAGGGTCCAGGCGACTCGGTCGGCACCATGGTGGAATACGTATTTGAGGACATGCCGGACGGGCGAACGCACCTCTCGCGCAAGCATGGCGGCTGGCCGCACCGCGAGGGCAATTTCCAGAAGTGCAACACGCTGTGGGGCGCGATGCTGTTCCAGCTCAAACGTTTCGTCGAGAGCGGCAAACCCGCGCCTGTCCATGTGGGCGATCTCGGTGAAGGTCAACCCGTCGGGCGACATCGTGACCATTCCGAACCTGCCGGAAAACCTGCTCGACCCGGCCGGCGTGCCGAACGGCATTTCGTCCAAGGTGATTATCGATGCAACGACACCTGTCGCCCCCGACCGGCGCGACGACTATGGCGAGGAACTTGACACGCCTGAGGGCACGGACGCGTGGCGCGAGAAGCTGGCCGACCTTTTGGGCATGGAGCGGCGGCAGGCGGAGGCTTTTCGCGACCTGGAGCGCGGGCAGTTCATGGCGCTCGGCCCGGCGCTGTCTCGCCGTCCGCTCGGCTTGCGCATCGGCCCGACCGACACAAGTCCGCGCAATGGCGCCCCGCGGCTGATGCCGCTGCCGGAAGCCGCGCTTGAGGACGCCCGCGCCATCATCCTGGCAGCCCCGCCGCCCGAAACCGTCCGGCCGCCGCGCCGGTCGTCGCCGGACCTGCTCGATCAGCTGATGGCGGCAAAGTCGGCGGCGCTGGAAATCCGCCCCGAACCGGTAGAGCCGCCAATCAGCGCCGAGGATCTGGCGGAGCGGCGTGAGCGCGTCGACCGCGTCCTGCGCGCCGTGCTGGCGCAGCCCGATGCGGGGTTCCGGGTCATCGGTGTGCTCTATCAGGAGTTCGTGGTCCGCTGCGGCATCGAGGGCCTCGCCTCGGCCGTGCCCGACCTGCCCGCCTTCCGCCGCATGCTGACGCGCGCCCGCGCCGGCCTCGGCTCCGACATGGCCGGCGATGACGCCTGGCAGGACGTCTCGGCGCGCGCCTCGCTGCTGCCCGAGGATATGCAGGGCGTGTTCATGATGATCGCCCGCGCCGCCAAGGAAGGCTGGCCCTGCCCGAGCGATGCGGCGATCGCCCGCGCCTACGGCTCGCACTCGCTGCGCCGCGCCCGGCGACTGCTGACCTATATCGAAGAGCAGGGGCTGATCGTGTGCCAGCTTGATGGGCTTGGTCGGCGGATCGTGACGCTGGTGGAACTCGCCTGGGCAACGGCACCGGGGGATCCTAATGCGGAGGAGGTTGAGCAGGGGCGTTTGGCGGTGTGAGAGCTGATGCGGTCTGGGCGAAAGCTGACGTCGCTCAACGTCAGCAAAGCGCCGCCAAGAGCGGTCATCGCCCGAACGCTACTCAGACGTCGCGTTTCGGTCGATAGCGGACTGGCACTGAGGCTTGGATTTTTTTTGGAAGCGGACCTTGGCCTCTGTGGGCATCGACGTAATCTGACCCGCTCCGGACCTTCGTGTCGATTCGTCGGAGGGGCTGCAATAATGCAATAAATGGATAGCGGACTTGCAGGAAATGGATAGCGGACTTGCAGGCAGGTAACCGCGAGGTCCTTGGTACCCGTGAAGGATGTGTAGTGCGGTCAGGCTGCTTGCCGTCCCATCTGCGGTCGCCGCCTGAGGCGGAAGACGATTCTGACGCACCACCAACCTCCAACGGGTTGATCCGGACCTGGTGCCGCGACATGTTTGGTGTGAGATCGGAGCAGCGTTGCTTCAAAAGGCCGCCGCCTTTGTTCTCGACGTCGTGGGCCAGGAGAGGTTCATGAGTGCTCTAGCCCAGTGCCGAGCGTTGCTGGCCGCGTTTCTCGCGAGTGCTGCCGCCTTCGTTTCGACATCGGCGCCCGCCCAGGACCGCGCAGCCGAGCGTGCGGCCATGATCGAGACGATAAAGGCACACGCCCGCTCCGGGGGACACAGTATCGATCCGGCGGTGCTCAAGACGATGAGCACAGTGCCGCGCGAGCGTTTCGTACCCGAGGCGCAGCGCGGCGCGGCCTATCATGACCGGCCCTTGCCGATCGGGCACGGTCAGACGATCTCGCAGCCCTTTATCGTCGCGCTTATGACCGACCTGATCAATGTTCGGTCTGGCGACACCGTCCTCGAGATCGGCACCGGCTCGGGCTATCAGGCAGCCGTCCTGTCGCCCCTCGCCGCCAAGGTTTACTCGATCGAGATTATCCCGGAACTAGGCAAGAGGGCAGCGGCACGACTTGCGGTGCCCCGCTTCGACAACGTCGAGGTGAAGGTGGACGACGGCTACTACGGCTGGCCTGAGCACGCGCCCTTCGACGGCATCGTCGTGACCGCGGCTGCCAGCCATATTCCGCCGCCGCTTGTCGAGCAGCTCGCTGAAGGAGGTCGGATGGTCATCCCCGTGGGAGGCCCCTTTGCAACCCAGTTTCTCATGCTCGTCGAGAAGCGACGAGACGGAGGCATTACGACCCGGCAGCTGCTGCCGGTGAGCTTCGTTCCGCTGCGGGGAGGTCCCTCCCGGTGAGGGCGGGCCGCATGCTACCAGTCGGTCTCATTTCGGCAGCGGTTCTCGGTTATGAATTGCTGCTGATGCGATTGTTTTCGATCGTTCAATGGCACCATTTTGCCTACATGATCATCAGCATCGCGCTCTTGGGCTTCGGCGCTAGCGGTACGTTCATTGCGCTTGCCCAGCGCTGGCTAGTGGAGCGCTACCCGGCTGCTTTCGCGGCGTCGGCAGCGCTGTTCGGCATGACCGCGGTCGCCAGCTTCGCCATCGCCGAACGTCTGCCGTTCAACGCGCTCGAGATCATCTGGGATCCGCGACAGCTCGGTTGGCTCGCGGCCAACTATGCGCTTCTGATCCTGCCGTTCTTCTTTGGCGCGACCTGCGTCGGCCTTGCTTTCTGCCGCCATCCCGGACAGATCGGACGCGTCTACGCCTTCGACTTGGCCGGCGCAGGGATCGGTGCGCTGGGTATCGTCGGGCTCCTGTTCCTGGTCTTTCCATCTACGGCGCTGCGTTTCGTTGCAGCGCTGGCATTCGCGGCGGCTGCCTTTGCCGCGTTCGGCATGGTCCGCCATCGGTGGCTCGCAGCGGGCGGCCTTGGGTTGGCAGCGGCGTTCGTTGCAGTATCGCTACCGCCGTCCTGGGTGGCCCCCGAGCCGCATATGTCGCAGTATAAGGGCCTCCGCATAGCCCTGGAGGTTCCGAACGCGCGGGTGATCGAGGAGCGGTCGAGCCCGCTCGGGTTGCTGACGGTTGTCGAGAGCCCGACCATCCCCTTCCGTTATGCGCCTGGCCTCAGCCTTGCCAATACCCAGGAGCCGCCTGCGCAACTCGCCGTCTTCACCGATGGCGACAGTATTGCGGCGATCACCGCCTATGGAGGCGATCCGGCGAAGGTCGCCTATCTCGACCGTACAACGGCGGCGCTGCCGTACCGCATCCTCGAGCGGCCGCGGGTGCTAATCCTCGGCGCCGGGGGCGGCGAGCAGGTGCTGCTGGCGCTGCGCGCCGGGGCCGATACCGTGGATGCGGTAGAGGTCAACCCGCAAATGATCGACTTGGCTCGGAATCGCTTCGCCGACTTCGCTGGCGGTATCTTCAGCCGACCGAACCTGCGCTTGCATTTGGCCGAGGCGCGCGCCTTCGCTGCGACTGCTGGCGAGCGCTACGAGCTGATCCAGATGCCGCTCCTCGATTCCTTCAGCGCCGCCGCGGCCGGCGTGCAGAGCTTGCATGAAAATTACACCTATACTGTGGAGGCAATGCGGGATTACCTCGCGATTCTCGGACCAGATGGTGTCGTCGCTATCACCCGATGGCTGCGAGTGCCGCCGCGTGATAGCCTTAAGCTGTTCGCCACCGCCACAGCAGCGCTCGAGGCGGAAGGCGTGGCCGAGCCGGACCGGCACCTGGCGCTGATCCGGAGCTGGAATACCGCAACTTTGCTCGTCGCCAAGTCGCCGTTCAGAGGCGAAGACATTGCGGCCATTCGCAGCTTCGCGGCCGAGAACTTCTTCGACATCTCGTGGGTGCCAGGCATCTCCGCGAGCGACGTGAACCACTTCAACCAGCTCGATCAGGAATATCTCTACGAGGGAGCCCTCGCGCTCCTCGGCCCTGAGCGCGCCGACTTCATCGAGCGCTACAAGTTCGCCATCGCACCGGCCACCGACAATCGGCCCTATTTCTTCGACTTCTTCCGCTGGCGCGCCCTGCCCGAACTCCTAGCACTGCGCACCCAGGGCGGGGCAGCGATGCTCGACTGGAGCTACCTGATCCTCGTGACGACTCTGGTCCAGGCTGCCATCCTCAGCGCCGTCCTGATCCTCCTGCCGCTATGGATTCGCAGAGACGCGCTCGGGAAAGCTTTGCACCGGCTGCGCTTCGGGCTCTACTTCCTTGCCTTGGGGCTAGCCTTCCTCTTCATCGAAATCGCCTTCATCCAGCGCTTTGTGCTGTTCCTCGGTCATCCGTTCTACGCTGTCGCTGTCGTGCTTGCGGGCTTCCTCGCATTCGCCGGTCTCGGTAGCGCTGTTGCCGCACGCTGGGCCGCGGCGGTTGGGCGCGGGTCGGCGGTGCGCGGCATCGCCTTCGCTGTCGGGGTTATCGCGGTCCTGGCTGCCACCTACCTTCTCGCGCTGCCCTCAGTATTCGAAAGGCTGCTGGCGTTCCCGGACGCAGCTAAGATCGTGATCGCGCTCCTTCTCATAGCGCCGCTCGCTCTTTTTATGGGCATGCCGTTTCCCCTCGGCCTCGGGCATGTCGGCGCGCGTTCGGAGACATTCATTCCCTGGGCGTGGGGAATCAACGGCTGTGCGTCCGTGCTGAGCGCGATTCTCGCCACGCTGCTTGCAATGCATGTAGGGTTCTCTGGCGTCGTGATGATCGCTGTGGTCCTTTATCTTGTCGCGCCAGCCTTGCTTGCAAATCGGCTCACGATCCGAACCATGATCCCTTTCTGGTTGTGAAGTTCTTCACTGCTAGCCGGGGCGCCATCGACCAGATCACCTCCGCACTTGACCCCGAATTGGTTGCCGAGGTGCTCCGCCGACGGCATAACGCTCTTGATGGTCACCCAATGCAATGCGTCTCGCCAGCCGCGCCGTCTTCATACATGAAGGCCGCATCCACGAGATCGGCCCGCCCGGCAAGGTCTTCGCCAGCTCTAACACGCCCGAGCGCCGCCCATTTCCTCGGCGTCAATTAATCCGGTGACCGGACTAGATGCGTGTCGTCTATTTGGCCCGCTCGACGTTGCAATGGTGAGCCTGGCGGGCTCGGGTTCGGCGGCACGCCATTTGACGGCTTCGCGGTCCTTGTCCGGAAATAGCGCAACCGCGACTTCCAGAGTAGTCGCCGACTATGTCCGCTTCCAGGCGGTGGCAAAGCTGACCTTAACGGCCGAGATGCTGACCAAAGCTGTCATGCGCGGCTCCGTTTGCGAGAGTCTGCTTCGGGTCAAAGCAACTGCTCGCCTCAGCACCCCTACCGATCCTCAATAATCCGCAAATAAGCCGCCGTGACGAACAGCACGATCAGCCCGAACAGTATCCGCCGCGCGCCTTCCGGCATTTGCAGGATGGTCAGCAGCGTCGTCAGCACGGTGAGGATCAGCGCGCCGATGATGGTGCCGGTGTAGCCGCCGCGGCCGCCGAAGATCGAGGTGCCGCCGATCACTGCCGCGGCCACCGAAGGCAGCACCAGCGGCTCGGCCAGCGACAGCGACGGCGCCTTGATCAGGCCGATGTAGAGCAGGCCGGTGATGCCGGCGAGCACGCTGGAGATGACGTAGAGCGCTGTGATGACCTGCCAGTAGCGGACGCCGGACAGGCGCGCTGCGCTTTCATTGTCGCCGACTGCGTAAAGTAGGCGGCCAAAGCCGGTGCGGTTCAAGGTGAAGACGATGAGGACGGCGATCGGCACGAACAGCAGCAGCGCGTTGGGCACGCCATAGGTGAGGCCAGTGCCCAACCAGGCCAGGAAGGGCGGAATCTTGGCGCCCGAAGCGATGACGGTGCGCTGATAGACCTGCAGGCAGCCGGTGCCGATCAGGCTGGTGCCAAGCGTCATGATCAGTGGGTGCACGCGAAAGACGCCGACGCCGATGCCGTTGACCAGGCCGATCAGCACCGCCGGCACCAAGGCGATCAGGATCGCCACCGCCGGGTCATGGTTGACGACCTGCGTCGCCATGATGAAGGCGCTCATCGTCGCCACGGTTCCGACCGACAGATCGATGCCGCCGGTCAACATGGTCATGGTCTGGCATCCGGCCAGAATTGCCAGCGGAATGGCGAACTTGACCGTGTTGGCAAGCCACCGCTCGTTGACGATGCCGGGGCGCAGGATCTGCAGGACCACCACCAGGATGACCAGCAGGATGATCAGCGGGATCAGCGGCCGGTCGGCCATGAAGCGCTTGAGGCGGCGGCCGAAGGGGACCGGTTGGATCGCGGTTGTGCTCATGAGGTTGCTCGCGATTGGGGTGGCGCGATGTTGGTGCGCTTGCCGGGAGATGGCGCTCTACGGCGCCCCCCTCTGTCCTGCCGGACATCTCCCCCACAGGTGGGGAGATTGGCAGCTTCGGCGCCTCGCTCATTCTTGCAACGTCGACAATTGGCGAAAGCCGTCGCGCCGTCCAATCTCCCCCTAAGTGGGGGAGATGTCCGGCAGGACAGAGGGGGGCGCCGTGGATCGCCGACTTCGTAAACCAGCCTCACGGCACCTCTC
>NZ_JBVVPZ010000028.1:37182-89100 GCF_055811415.1 Mesorhizobium sp. WSM4846 | reverse complement strand
CTTTCTTTTGTGTTTGGCGCGGCCCCCCCCCCCCCCGGGGGGCCGCCCCCCCCCCCCGGGGGGGCCCCCGCCCCCCCCCCCCCCCCCCCCCCCACGGAGAGGGGGTCTGCGGCCGATGTGCGCCCAGGACAGCCATGACCACCTTCACCGCCGCCACCACCGCCGAAACTCTCGCCACTGTCGCCTGGGCGGCGGCGGAAGAAACGCCGCTCGAAATCCTCGGCCATGGCTCCAAGCGCGGCATCGGCCGTCCGCTGCAGACCGAGCACACGCTCGACCTGTCGAAACTGTCAGGCGTGACGCTCTACGAGCCGGCTGAACTGGTGCTGTCAGCAAAGGCCGGCACGCCGCTCGCCGAGATCGAAAAATTACTTGCCGAAAACGGCCAGCAACTCGCTTTCGAACCACTGGATTATGGCCCGCTGCTCGGCGGCGAAAAGGGAAAAGGCACGATCGGCGGCGTACTGGCCGCGAACCTTTGCGGTCCGCGCCGGCTGAAGGCGGGGGCGGCGCGCGACCATATTCTTGGCATTGCAGCGGTTTCGGGGCGTGGCGAGGCGTTCAAATCGGGCGGCCGCGTGGTCAAGAACGTCACCGGCTATGACCTGTCCAAGCTCATGGCCAACAGCTGGGGCACGCTTGCCGTTCTTACCGACGTCACCTTCAAGGTGCTGCCCGCTGCCGAGACCGAAGTCACGCTGGCTGTGCGCGGCCTGCTCGACGATCATGCCGCGGCCGCTATGGCGCTGGCGCTCGGTTCCAGCGCCGAAGTGTCGAGTGCTGCCCATCTTCCCGAACGCGTTGCCGCACGGGTCGCCGGCGGCGGTCTCGGCAGCACCGCCGCGACATTGCTGCGCGTCGAGGGGTTCGGCCCGTCGGTCGCCTACCGCATCGCAGCGCTGAAAGATCTGCTCGGAAATGCCGGCCCGCTCGAGGAAATCTCGGGGGAGACTTCGCATTCGGTCTGGCGCGATATCCGCGATTGCGCGCCGTTTGCCGACGGCCTGGAAAAGCCGGTGTGGCGCGTGTCGATGGCGCCGGCGCAAGGCCACCAGATGGTGCTGGCGCTGCGCATGCAGGCGGCCGTCGATGCCTTTTATGACTGGCAGGGCGGTCTGATCTGGCTGCGCATGGAGCATGGCGATCCCGAAGCCGATCTTCTGCGAGCAGTAGTGAGACAGTATGGCGGCGGCCATGCGACGCTGGTACGCGCCGCCCCTTCGCATCGCGCCGCTGCGCCGGTGTTCGAGCCGCAGGCGCCGCACCTGGCAGCATTGTCGGCGCGGCTCAAAGCCGAATTCGATCCGAAGGCGATCCTCAACCCCGGCCGCATGGCTTAGGAGGTACGAGATGCAGACCAATTTCTCAGCTGCCCAGCTTGCCGATCCGCATGTCGCGGAATCGGAAAAGATCCTGCGCAAATGCGTGCATTGCGGCTTCTGCACGGCCACCTGCCCGACCTATGTGACGCTTGGCAACGAACTGGATTCGCCGCGCGGGCGGATCTATCTGATCAAAGACATGCTGGAGAACGGCCGACCGGCCGACAAGCAGATCGTCACCCATATCGACCGTTGCCTGTCCTGCCTCGCCTGCATGACAACCTGCCCATCGGGCGTCAACTACATGCATCTGGTCGACCACGCCCGCGTCCATATCGAGGAAACCTACAAGCGGCCGCTGCCCGATCGGCTGACGCGCGCCATGCTGGCCTTGGTCCTGCCTTATCCCTCGCGGTTTCGCGCTGCGCTCAAGCTGGCAAAGCTCGGCCAGCCATTCGCCGGATTGCTGGAAAAGCTCCCGGCGCTGAAGCCGCTGGGTGCGATGCTCAAGCTCGCCCCGGCGTCGATTGCTGCGGCCTCGCCAATGGCTTCGCCGGGCATTCATGCCGGGCAGGGCACGAGCAAAAATGGCCGCGTCGCCATCCTTACCGGCTGCGCGCAGTCCGTGCTCGATCCCGCCATCAACGACACGACGATCGCGCTGCTGACGCGGCTCGGCGTCGAGGTCGTGGTTCCCGAGGGCGAGGGCTGCTGCGGCGCGCTGGTGCATCACATGGGCCGCGAGGCGGCAGCCCTTGCCTCGGCCAGGCGCAATGTCGACGCCTGGACGCGCGCCATCGACCAAGGCGGGCTGGATGCCATCGTCATCACTGCGTCGGGCTGCGGCACCACCATCAAGGATTATGGTTTTATGCTGCGCCTCGATCCCGCCTATGCCGACAAGGCGGCGCGGGTGTCGGCGCTGGCCAGGGACATCACCGAATATCTGGCAAGCATCGATCTGCCCGAGCCGGTGCGCAAGCCCGGCACCATCGTCGCCTATCACTCCGCCTGCTCGATGCAGCACGGCCAGAAAATCACCCGCCAGCCGAAGGAGCTTCTGGCCAAAGCCGGCTTCGTCGTGCGCGAGCCGCGCGAGGGGCATTTGTGCTGTGGCTCGGCCGGCACTTACAACATTTTGCAATCGGAGATTTCGGCTCAACTGCGTGACCGCAAGGTGAGAAATATCGAGGCGACCGGTGCTGAAATCGTCGCCACCGGCAACATCGGCTGCATCACCCAGATTGCGTCCGCCGCGAAACTGCCGGTGGTGCACACGATAAAGCTGCTCGACTGGGCCTATGGCGGGCCGCAGCCGGAGGGCGTTCCGGACAGCAGGGCAGCCGTTGCGGCGGAGTGATCCACCGGCGCTGCCGGCTTATTCCGCTGCGAGCTTGTCCACCACGCCATAGGTCGCATGGTAGCGCGCGCGCTGCCGGCTGAGCGCCACCATCGTGTTGCGCAAAAGAATCGCCACGGTGATCGGGCCGACGCCGCCCGGCACCGGCGTGATCCAGGACGCCACATGCTTGACGCTCTCGGCGTCGACGTCACCGACGATGCGGCTCTCCCCGTCCGGTCCGATCTCGGAATTGATGCCGATGTCGATGACGGCCGCACCGGGCTTGACCATGTCGGCCTTGATCAGCCGCGGCTTGCCGACGGCGACGAACAGAGCATCGGCACGCCGCGCATGCGCGGCCACCGAGCGCGTCATGTGGTGGCACACCGTCACCGTCGCGCCCTCGCTCATCAGCAGGAAGGCGATCGGCTTGCCGACGATCTCGGAGTGACCGACGATGACGACCTCGAGCCCCTTGAGATCGAGACCGGTTTCCCTGAGCAGTTCGACCGAAGCGGCGGCCGTACAGGGTGCGAGGTCGAGCTGGTTGTAGACGATGTTGCCGATCGAGGCTGGATGCATGCCCTCGACGTCCTTGAGCGGATGCACCGCCGCTTGCAGCGTCTTGATCGGGATATGCACCGGCACCGGCCGCTGGATGATGATGCCGGTGACGCGCGGATCGGCGTTCAGGCCGTGGATCGCTGCTTCGAGTTCGCCGGCGGTGATGTCGGCGGGAAATCGTCTTTCCTCGAAGCCGATACCGGCGAGTGCCGCCTTGGCGCGCTGGTTGCGCACATAGACATCGACTGCAGCCGTGTCGCCGACGGTGATCGATATCAGTTTGGCCGGAAAGCCTTCGGCGGTTGCGATCGCTGCATCCTCGCGTACCGAGGCGATGATGCGTTGGGCGACCGGACCGCCCCGGAGATAGCGGCTGTCGTCGGACAGGGACATTGAGCTAGGCCTTTGTCTGGAAGCGTTGCAGCCGACATAGCAAAATACCAAGGAGAATGGCAGCGAGAATGCGAACCGCCATGCCGCGGGCGCGACGTACCACCCGATCCTGACAAACTAAACTATCCTATGGCGTCCCGGAAACAGAAAGGGCAGGGCGGTTTGCCGCGCTGCCCTTTCGTGACTGACCGTATCCCCACACGGCCCGTCCCCCGTATTCCGATGGATCCCGAGACTTCTGGACAGACTCGGCAACAAAATCAACCGCAGATTACATCACCACAACCGTCGTGCCGACATCGACCCGCTCATAGAGATCGACGACGTCCTCGTTGCGCATGCGGATGCAGCCCGACGACACGGCGCCGCCGATCGTCCATGGCTGGTTGGTGCCGTGGATGCGGTAGAGCGTCGAGCCGAGATAAAGCGCGCGCGCGCCGAGCGGGTTCTCGACGCCGCCGGCGACATAGGTCGGCAGATAACGGCCATTGGCGGCCTCGCGCGAGATCATCTGCGCCGGCGGTCGCCATTCGGGCCAGACCTTCTTCTGCGAGATCTTGTGCTTGCCGGCCCATTCGAAGCCCGGCTTGCCGGTGCCGACGCCATAGCGCCGCGCCTTGCCGTTGTTCTCGACCAGATAGAGGAAATTCTCCCGTGTATCGATAACGATCGTGCCCGGCTTCTCCGGGCCGTCATAGGCGACTTCCTGCGGCAGGTAGATCGGGTTGATCTGCGGTCGCGCGATAATGCGCTTCTTGGCCGGCGCCTGCATCGCGGCCGTGTGCAGCGGAGCCGGTTGCGCCTGCCGCTGAGAACGGCGCTGCGGCCTTTGCATCTCTTGCCGGTTCTGGCGGACGATGCCCGGCGCGCGGCCAAGCTGCAGCACCCAGGGCGCCGAAAGGTCGGGGCTCACCATCACCGGCGGCCTGTCGGCATAGCGGTCATTGGCGCTGGAGGGTGTAGCGGCGGCCAGTACGGCAGCGGCGCCGAGCAGCGGGAACAAAAATGTCTTCATCGGTACGCACCCTGATCGTCGAACACGCCGGGGCGCAAAAGCGTCCCCGATGTCGCGAACATTGGGCGCGGAGCAGCAACCGAAACGTGAATCGGAATGCGTAAAATGCTGCATTGTCAGTAAAGCTTTCGGTGTGGTTACCGGCCGGTTCAGGAATCTGGTAAAGCCGCGGTAAAGGCAGCGCTGAGGCGCATTAACCAATGGAATTCCGCCATGGATGAGAAGACAGGCCTGCTCGCCGGACCCGATGGTATCGCGCGCTGCTTCTGGCACGGCAATCTGCCGGATTATCTGCACTACCACGATCACGAATGGGGCCGGCCGGTCGCCGACGACCGCAGGCTGTTCGAAAAGATCTGCCTCGAAGGCTTTCAGTCGGGCCTGTCCTGGCTGACCATATTGCGCAAACGCGAGAATTTTCGCGAGGCGTTCGCCGGCTTCGATATCGACAGGATCGCCGCCTTCACCGAACAGGATGTCGAGCGCCTGCTCGGCAATGCCGGCATCATTCGTCACCGCGGCAAGATCGTCTCGACCATCAACAACGCCAGGCGCGCGCGTGAATTGGCCGACGAGGCCGGCTCGCTGGCGGCCTGGTTCTGGAAATTCGAACCCGGCCCGGACGAACGGCCCGAAATCGTCGATCTCGCCCATCTGCGCGCCAACCCGACCACGGTAGTCTCGGTGCGGATTTCGAAGGAGCTGAAGAAGCGCGGCTGGAGCTTTGTCGGCCCGACCACCGTCTACGCCTTCATGCAGGCGATGGGGCTGGTCAACGACCATCTCGAGGGCTGTGTCTGCCGCGAGCAGGTCGAGGCGGAGCGGCAGGCGTTCAAAAGGCCGAAGTAGCTCCCTTCTTTTTCCTTCTCCCACAAGGGGAAAAGGCAAGGGGAGCTTAAAAACTCAAGCGCCGCCGGCGCCCGCCAGAAAGAGTCCGGCAACGATAGCCGCTATCGTGGCAAAAGCCGGATAGATCACGAGCAGGCTGGTCAGCAGCGCATCGCGCATGGTCGGCCCCGTACGCTTGTCTGACGCAACCTCGAACGGTCCCGCCATTTGGGCTGCAGGTCCCGGTGCATGATGATCGGCCGGGCGCAACTGGGCGGGCAGTTCGCAGGTGCGGCTGTCGATGATGTCGAATTTCCGCGCCAAGGTCATAGCCCGAATCCCTTGTTTCGGCGCGCTTTATCGGCTGCGATTGTGTCGGCACGATGCCGCGCTTATGGCGGAATTGTTTCAGCTTCTTGGCTTCTCCCGCACGGGGAGAAGGCAGGGAGCAAACCCTTGCCGCGCCAAGCCCCATCGGTTAGGACACGCCCACTCGGAACAAGTCAGCTTTTACCTAGCAAGAAGACCCATGCCATGGCCGACAAATCGGAAAAGATGAAAGCGCGGCTGCCGCGCGGGCTTGTCGACCGCGGCGCCGAGGATATCCGCGCCGTCGAGAAGATGATGGCGACGATCCGCTCGGTCTATGAGCTTTACGGCTTCGAGCCGGTCGACCAGCCGCTGATCGAATACACCGACGCGCTGGGCAAATTCCTGCCCGACCAGGACCGGCCGAACGAGGGCGTGTTTTCCTTCCAGGACGATGACGACCAGTGGCTGTCGCTGCGCTACGACCTGACCGCGCCGATGGCCCGTTTTGTCGCTGAAAACTTTGAGCGCCTGCCAAAACCCTATCGCAGCTACCGCTCCGGCTGGGTGTTCCGCAACGAGAAGCCCGGCCCTGGCCGCTTCCGCCAGTTCATGCAGTTCGACGCCGACACGGTCGGCACGCCGGGTGTCGCGGCCGACGCCGAAATGGCGATGATGATGGCCGACGTGATGGAAGCGCTCGGCATCAAGCGCGGCGACTATGTCATAAGGGTCAACAACCGCAAGGTGCTCGACGGCGTGCTGGAGGCGATCGGCCTTGGCGGCGACGAGAATGCTGGGCGCCGGTTGCAGGTGCTGCGCGCGATCGACAAGCTGGACAAGTTTGGACCGGAAGGCGTCAAGCTTTTGCTGGGCAAAGGTCGCTGGGACGGCGGTAAAGAGGGAGAGGGGGATTTTACAAAGGGGGCTGGGCTAGACGAAGTTCAAGCCGCGTTCATTGTCGCCGTCGTTCTTCACAACCAACACGTCGAGGCTGGGCTCAAAAACGATGTAGGAAAATGGAACAGGGTACTTGAGGCCAACCCCACCGCCGAAGCGGGATTTGCTGAACTCAAAGAGATTGAAGCGCTTGTCCTGGCTGCCGGCTATGGTCCGGACCGCATTCGCATAGACCCCTCCGTCGTCCGCGGCCTCGAATATTACACCGGCCCGGTCTATGAAGCCGAACTGCTGGCCGAAATTCCCAACGAAGAGGGAAAAATCGTCCGCTTCGGCTCGGTCGGCGGTGGCGGGCGCTATGATGGCCTCGTCTCGCGCTTTCGGGGCGAGCCGGTGCCGGCGACCGGCTTTTCCATCGGCGTTTCCAGGCTGATGACGGCGCTGAAGAACCTCGGCAAGCTCGATACACCGGACGTGATCGCGCCGGTCGTCGTGCTCACCATGGACAAGGACACGGACAGTCTCGGCCGCTACCAGAAAATAGTGGCCGAGCTGCGCGCCGCCGGCATCCGCTCGGAAATGTATCTCGGCGGCGCCGGCATGAAGGCGCAGCTCAAATATGCCGACCGCCGCGGCAGCCCGGTCGCCATCATCCAGGGAGGCGACGAGCGGGCGAAGGGCGAGGTGCAGATCAAGGATCTGATCGAAGGTGCCCGCATGTCGGCGGAGATCGCCGACAACGCCGAATGGCGCGCCGCGCGGCCAGCTCAGGTGACGGTGGCGGAAAGTGATCTGGTTGGCGAGGTCAGGAAGATACTCGCGGCGCAGGCGGCCGACCCTGCGAAGGGTGGCGCGTGAACACCCCCCTCTGGCCTGCCGGCCATCTCCCCCTCAAGGGGGGAGATTGGCAGCGTGGCCGTAGGCACTTCCTCTGCAACCTTGAAGACGTGTTTGAAAAATTAGCGACGGCTGCGACGAGACTAATCTCCCCCCTTGAGGGGGAGATGGCCGGCAGGCCAGAGGGGGGTGCCTCGCGCCTCGCGTTCCCATGACCTCCCGCTACCCCGACATCGCATCAGACATCACAAAACTCTTTGCTGCGCGCAACACGCATGCGGTCGAGGTGGCGGTGCTGCAGCCGGCCGACCCCTTCCTCGATATGGCCGGCGAGGATTTGCGCCGGCGTATTTTCCTCACCGAAAGCGAGACCGGACTGACGCTTTGCCTGCGGCCGGAGTTCACCATCCCGGTCTGCCTCGACCACATTGCCAGCCAAGCCGGCACGCCGCGCCGCTATTCCTATTTCGGCGAGGTGTTTCGCCAGCGCCGCGAGGGCGGAAACGAGTTTTTCCAGGCCGGCATCGAGGATCTCGGCGACGGCGACATCCCACAGGCCGATGCCCGATCGCTGGCCGATGCGCATGCGCTGCTTTCGCTGGTGCTTCCGGGCCAGGAACTATCGATCACGCTCGGCGACCAGACTGTTTTCGAGGCGGTGCTCGCCGCACTCGGCCTGCCGCGCGGCTGGCGCATGCGGCTGGCCCGCGCCTTCGGTTCGGCGGCGATGCTGGAGGCAGCGCTGGCCGACCTCGCCAATCCGCCGCGCAACGGCCAGCTTGCCGGCGCGGTCGCAGCCCTTGTCCTCGACGGCAATCTGGAAGCGCTTTCCTCGCACATCGCCGGCGGCATGGAACAGGCGGGTCTGTCGGCGTCGGCCGGACGGTCGCCGACCGAGATTGCGCGGCGCTTGATCGAAAAGGCTGAGCTGCGCAGCGTCAGGCTGTCGAACGAGGCATTTTCGGCGCTTAAGGATTTTCTGGCAGTCGATGTGGCGCTCGACGGCGCGGCAAAAGCGCTCGAAACCTTTGCGACCGGCGCCGGCCTTTCGCTGGGCGCGGCGCTGGACAATTTCTCCGTGCGTGCCAAGGCGATCGAAGCGCTTGGCCTGCCCTCGGCAAAAATCCGCTACGACGCCGCCTTCGGCCGTCCGCTCGATTACTACACCGGTCTGGTCTTCGAGATCGCGGCGGAAAACGGTGACCGGCCGCTGGCCGGCGGCGGCCGCTACGACCGGCTGCTGACGTTGCTCGGCGCGAAAACGCCGATCCCCGGCGTCGGCTTTTCCGTCTGGCTCGACCGCATCGAAGCGTTGCGGGAGAAGGCGCAATGATCACCCTGGCGATTCCATCGAAGGGCCGGCTCAAGCAGCAGGCGCTGGAGGTGCTGGCCAAGGCCGGGCTTGCCGTCAGCCTGCCCGGCGACGAGCGCAAATACCGCGCCCGCATCGAAGGCGTGAAAGCGGTCGAGGTGGCGTTCCTGTCGGCCTCAGAAATCGCAGGCGAAATCGGCCAGGGCTCGGTCGACCTCGGCATCACCGGCGAGGATCTGTTGCGCGAAAGCCTCGCCGACTGGGAGGCGCGCGCGGAGATCGTCGCCCGCCTCGGTTTCGGCAATGCCGATGTCGTGGTGGCGGTGCCCGAGATCTGGCTCGACGTCGATACGATGGCCGACCTCGACGATGTCGCCGCCGATTTCCGCCAGCGCCACGGCAGGCGGCTCAGGATAGCCACAAAATACTGGCGGCTGACGCAGCAGTTTTTTTCCCAAAAGCACGGCATCCAGGTCTATCGCATCGTCGAGAGCCTCGGCGCCACCGAAGGCGCGCCGGCGGCGGGATTGGCCGATGTCATCGTCGACATCACCACGTCAGGCTCGACGCTGCGCGCCAATCACCTGAAGGTTTTGGCGGACGGCGTCATCCTGCGCTCGCAGGCCTGCCTCGTCGCGTCGCGGAAGCCGCGTGCGGCGACCGACGAGGCTGTCATGCGCGACATCGCGGCGAAGATGGGTGCCTTCCCTCCCCCTTGAGGGGAGGGTGGACAGCCGCCGAAGGCGGTGGGGTGGTTGCGGCAGTGCTCGACGCGAGACGACCCACCCGCCTCGCTTCGCGAGGCACCCTGCCTCAAGGGGGAGGGGATTGGCTCCAAAACCATCAACGGGATTTCCACCACCCCGGCAGGCTGATAGACTCGGGTCGCCTGCGGAGGAGACGGCGATGCCGATCAATCTCGACGAGTTGAAGAATGCCACCAACCTGCGCGGCCGCCGCCCGAGCAACGGGGCCACGTTTGTCGCGCCGGTCGACGGCAGGGCGCATGTGTCGGGCGAGCGCACTGTGCCGCTGCTGCAGCAAACGATCCCGGCGCTGCTTTCGGACACCGTCAGCAAATACGGCACGCTCGATGCCGCCGTCTTCGTCGACCAGGACAAGCGCTTCACCTGGAGCGAACTTTCAGACACGGTGGACGCGCTGGCCGCAGGCTTCCTGGCGCTTGGCCTGGCAAAAGGCGACCGCGTCGGCATCTGGTCGCCCAACCGCTGGGAATGGCTGGTGACGCAGTTCGCCACCGCGCGCATCGGCCTGATCCTGGTCAACATCAACCCGGCCTACCGGCTGACCGAGCTGGATTATGCGCTGAACAAGGTCGATTGCCGAGCGCTGGTCACGGCCGTCAGATTCAAGAGCTCCGACTATCTCGGCATGATCGAGACGCTGGCGCCGGAGATCGCGACGGCGACACCGGGCGAGCTCGACGCGAAGAAATTGCCGGCGCTAAAAATCGTCATCCGCATGGGCGAGGAGAACTCGCCCGGCATGTTCAATTTCGCCGACGTGCTGGCGATGGCTGGGCGCGACGAGCATGACAGCCTCGACCGGATCTCCGAGGGGCTGAAGCCCGGCGACGCCATCAACATCCAGTTCACCTCAGGTACGACAGGCGCGCCAAAGGGCGCGACGCTGACCCACAACAACATCGTCAACAACGGCAATTTCGTCACCTCGGCGATCAGGCTGACCGTCGACGACCGGTTGTGCATCCCGGTGCCGCTCTATCACTGTTTCGGCATGTCGATGGGCACGATCGGCTGCGTCACCAAGGGCGCGACCATGGTCTTCCCTGGCGAGGGCTTTGATGCCGGCGCCACGCTGAAGGCGGTGGCGGGCGAGCGCTGCACCGGCCTTTACGGCGTGCCGACCATGTTCGTCGGCCTGCTCGACCATCCGGATTTCGACACCTTCGATCTCACCAGCCTGCGCACCGGCATCATGGCCGGCTCGCCGTGCCCGATCGAGGTGATGAAGAAGGTGGTGTCGCTGATGCACATGGCGGAGGTGACAATCGCCTATGGCATGACCGAGACCAGCCCGGTGTCGTTCCAGAGCAGCGTCGACGACCCGTTGGAAAAGCGCGTCTCGACGGTCGGCCGCGTCCATCCCCATGTCGAGGTCAAGGCAATCGATGCCGACGGCGCGACTGTTGCGGTCGGCGCGCCGGGCGAGCTGTGCACGCGCGGCTATTCGGTGATGAAGGGCTATTGGGACGACGAGGAAAAAACCCGCGAGGCGATCGATCCCGACGGCTGGATGCACACCGGCGACCTCGCCACCATCGACGCCGAGGGTTATTGCAACATCGTCGGCCGGGTCAAGGATATGGTCATCCGCGGCGGCGAGAACGTCTATCCGCGCGAGGTCGAGGAATTTCTCTACCGCAACCCCAAGGTCAGGGAAGTGCAGGTGTTCGGCATCCCCGATCCGAAATTTGGCGAGGAGCTTTGTGCCTGGATCGTGCTCAAGCCGGGCCAGACCGCCACCGACCAGGAGATCAAGGCCTTCTGCGCCGGCCAGATCGCCCATTACAAGATCCCGCGCCACATCCGCTTTCGCACCGAATTGCCAATGACGGTGACCGGCAAGCCGCAGAAGTTTTTGATGCGCGAGGCGATGGTTGACGAACTGGGGCTGGTGACGCCGAAGACCGCCTGAGCGGGCAACGGGCTCCCGTTCGTACTTACGCGTTTGAAGAACAGAGGCGTTGTCTCAATGTCGGGCGACAATGACCCGTTCGAACGCGGCCTCCCCGCTGAGATCTGCGACGACGGACCCGAGCCAGCACCAGTGACAGACCGCGATAAGATCGTACTGCTACCCGGGAAGTGTAGGTGTGTACTCACGCCTCGTCTTTCGCGCGGCGCGCCATTCCTCGAACCGTTGCAGGATGACGAAGAAGGACGGTACGAAGAGAACGGCGAGACAGGTCGAGGCGATCATGCCGGAAAAGACCGTGATGCCGATCGACTTGCGCGCGCTGGCCCCGGCGCCTGTCGCCAACACCAGCGGCGCGACACCAAGGATAAACGCGAAGGACGTCATCAGGATGGGCCGGAAGCGCGCTCGTGCCGCCTCGATCGCCGCTTCGACTATCGGTCTGCCGGCGGCGCGCAATTCGCGCGCGACCTCGACGATCAGGATGGCGTTCTTGGCGGATAGCGCGATCAGCAGGATCAGGCCAATCTGCACGTAGAGATTGTTGTCGATGCCGAGGCCGTTGAGAACCAGGACCGGACCCACCAGCGACAGCGGCGCGGCGAGCAAGATCGAGATCGGGGCCAGCCAGCTCTCATATTGGCCTGCCAGCACCAGATAGACCAAGAGCAGCGCCATGCCGAACACCAAATAGATCTGGCTGCCGACAAGCTTTTCCTGGAAGGACAGCGCCGTCCAGTCGAAGCCGGTGCCGGGCGGCAATGTGTCGGCCGCAATCCCTTCCATCAGTTTGATCGCGTCGCCCGACGAGAAGCCATGTGCCTGCACACCGATGATCGATGCCGAGGGATAGAGGTTATAGAGGCTGATCAGTGATGGGCCGACGCTTGGCGTGACTGTCAGCAATGTCCCGAGCGGGATCATGTCGCCGCTCTGGTTGCGCGCGCTCAGGCGGGCGATATTCTCGGGCGTCAGGCGAAATTGCGCATCGCCCTGCACATAGATCTGGAACACCCGCCCCAACTTGTTGAACTGACTGACATAAGTCGAGCCCAGATAACCGGCGAGCGTCTGGAAGACCTCGTCCGTGGTCAGCCCCAGGGTTTGCACCTTCTCGCGGTCGATTTCGACCGTGTATTGCGGGACGTTGGCCCGGAACGGCGCCGATACGCGCTGGATACCTGACTGCGTCTGAGCGGTCCTGGTTATTGCCTCGACTGCTCCTTGCAGCTTGGCGAGGTCGAAACTGCCGTCACGCAGCTCGACCTGCATGGTGAAGCCGGCGGCGTTGCCGATGCCCTGGATCGGCGGTGGCGGCAGCACCAGTACAGTTCCGTCACCCATGTCGGACAGATTCTTGTTGAGCGTTGCGTAGAGCGAGGCAAGATCCTCGCCCTTGCCGCGCAAGCTCCAGTCCTTGAGGATGATGTAGGCAACGCCGGCGTTTGCCAGCGTCGAATTATTGTCGAGTGCCGAGATGCCCGCGATGGTCACGACCTGATCGACGCCCGGCGTGGCCTTGGCGAGCTTCGAAACCTGTTGCAGCGTCTCCTGTGTACGGCCAAGTGCGGCGCCGTCGGGCAGTTGAACCGAAGCAAGCAGGTAGCCCTGGTCCTCGATCGGGATGAAGCCGGTGGCCACGCGCGATATGCCATAGCCTGCCGCCCCGATGATCAGCAGCGCGATGATGCCCATCACCGTGCTGTGACGCACCATGGCACCGATCAGGCCGGCATAACGGTTCTCCAGGCGCTGGTAGACCGCGTTGAAGCCGCGAAAGAAGACATTGCGCTGGTCCGGCGGCACCGGCCGCCTTAGCCATGTCGCACACTGCGTCGGTTTGAGCGTTGCCGCGTTGATGGCGCTGATTATGGCAGTTGCCGCAATCACCAGTGCGAATTGCGCATACATTTGCCCCGTGAGGCCGGGCAGGAACGCAGCCGGGAGGAACACCGCCATCAGCACCAAGGTGATGCCGATGATCGGCCCGAAGAGGGCGTTCATGGCGGCAATGGCCGCGTCGTGGCCCGACATGCCGCGCTCCATATTGTGAGCGGCGCCCTCGACCACGACGATGGCGTCGTCGACGACGATGCCGATGGCAAGCACGATGGCGAACAGGGTCGACAGGTTGACCGAAAAGCCGAGCGCGGCCATCGCCGCGAACGCCCCGATGATCGTCACCGGAACGGTCGTTGCCGGCACCAGCATCGCCCGCCAGTCCTGCAGGAAAAGCAGGATGACGATGAGCACCAGGACGGCGGCTTCGATCAGCGTCTTGTAGACCTCGTGGATCGCCTGGCTGACGAAAATCGTGGTGTTGAAGGGGATCGAGTATGCCAGGCCTTGCGGAAATTCGCGTGACAGTTCCTTCATCCTGGCCTCGACCTTGCCGGCCACATCGAGCGCATTGGCGCCCGGCGACAGGAAAACGGCCATGCCCGCAGCCGGCTGGCCGTCGAGATTGAAGAACTGCCCATAGGTCTGGGCGCCGAGCTCGACTCGGCCGACGTCGCGCACGCGCGTCATGTCGCCATTGGCGCCGGTCTTGACGATCACGGTGCCGAACTGGCCGGGATCGTCAAGGCGGCTGGACACTTCGATCGTGTACTGGAAGGACTGGCCGTCGGGCGCCGGCGGCGCGCCGACCTGGCCTGCGGTGACCTGCTCGCTCTGCTGCCCCAGCGCCTGGACGACGTCCTGCGTGGTAAGGCCGCGCGCCTGCATCTTCTCGGGATCAAGCCAGACACGCATGGAATACTGGCCGGCGCCGAACACATTGACATTGCCGACCCCCGGTATTCGGGAGAGCTCATCCTTGAGCCGGATGGTCGCGTAGTTGGCGAGATAAAGGCTGTCATATTCCCCGTTCGGTGAAGTCAGCGTGACGATCTCGAGGATCGAGGTCGACTTCTGCTGAACGGTGACGCCTTGCACCTGCACCGCTTGCGGCAGCGTCGCCAGGGCTGAGGACACACGGTTCTGCACACGCACTTGCGCCTGGTCGAGATCGGTGCCGATCGCGAACGTGACGGTGAGATTGTAGGTGCCATCCGATGCAGCATAGGACTGCATGTAGATCATGCCCTCGACGCCGTTAACCTGCTGCTCGATCGGCAACGCCACCGTGTCGATCACCGCACGCGCGCTCGCTCCCGGATAGCGCGTCGTCACCGAAACGGTAGGCGGTACCACGTCGGGATACTGCGCCACCGGCAGGGCAAAGAGCGAGATGACGCCTATGACGACCATGAGGATGGCGATTACGTTCGCCAGGACCGGCCGCTCGATGAAGAATTTGGAGATCATTGCGCTGCGCCGTCCGTGGCGACTGCTTCCAGTTTCTTTTCTTGCGGTTCGATCTTCTGGCCAGGGACTGCCGTCAACAGGCCGGAGACCAGGACGCGGTCGTCCGCCCCGACACCCTTGGTGATCACACGCAACGCGCCGACCAGTTGGCCGATCTCAACCGGACGCTGTTCGACCACGTCGTCCTTTCCGGCGACGAGCACGTAGCGACCCTTCTGGTCGCTACCGATCGCCCGGTCGGGAACGAGCAGCATGTCCGGCTCTACGCCCAACGGCACGCGCACACGCACGAAATAGCCAGGCAGCAGTTCCCGGCCTTCATTGGGGAGCACTGCGCGGACCGCTAGCGTGCCGGTGGCAGCGGTAACCTCTGGCGCGGCGTAGTCCAGCGTTCCCGCGTGGGGATAACCCGTCTCGCTCTGCAAGCCGACCTCGACCGGTATTTTCTTGAGATCCTGCGCGGTCATTCCACGCTTCGCCATGGCGGTGCGAATGCGCAGCACATCCTGCTCCGAGATATTGAAATTGACGTAGATGGGTGCGGTCTGAACGATGGTCGCCAGCGCGGTGGCGCTGCCGGCGCCGACGAGCTGCCCCGTCGACACCTGGCGTGAGGTGACGATGCCCGCGAACGGCGCTTTGACCTCCGTATAGCTCAGATTGAGTTGAGCCTGTTTGACGTCGACCGCGCTCTGCTTTTGCTTGGCGATGTCGACGTCTGCTGCCGCGGCGGCCTGGTCGGCGGTCGATTGCGAGATGATTTTCTGGGCCAACAGCTCCTGCTGCCGCTTTAGGTCAGCACCGGACTGCTTGGCGGCGGCATCAGATGAACCCTGCCCAGCCTCGGCTTGCTCAAGCGCCAGCTGGTAGGAATCGGGCTCGATCAGGAACAGCCGGGCGCCGGCCTTGACCTCGTCGCCGTCCTTGTAATCGATTTCCTGGATGAAGCCCGAGACGCGCGCAACCAGGGGCGTCGTGTTCACCGCCGCGGCCGTGCCGGTGGCCTCGAGATAAGGGGTCACGCTCTGCTTCGTCGGGAGCGCCACGTCGACCTTGGGCGGAGGTGGCGGTACGTATGTGTTTTCCTCGCTGCAAGCGGACAATAGTAGTGTAACGGCGAACAAGCCTGCCGCCTGCTCGATTCTACCCGATAGGAAAAGCATTTCCCCCCTCTATATACTTCCCGGTGTATATCGCATTATATAAAAGTGAGCCAATCTACATGTTTGAGGGGAGTTTGTCATGCGGATTGCGTTGCGCGTGCTTTTCTTGGCAACTCAGATGGCAACCACCGTGGCGCTGGCGCAGACGGCGGCCGAGCGTGAGGCCTGCCAGGCAGATTACCAGAAGATCTGCGAGGGCGTGTTGCCGGGCGGCGGCCACATCATCAAATGCCTGGCCGATCACATGAGTGAGCTGACGCCCGAATGCCAAAAGGTCGTCAAGGCGAACACGCCTGGATAGCACCACTGTGCCTTTCCGAGCCGCAGGTGAACATGACGTGTCGGACTGGAGCGCCGGTGGGCGAGGTCTGCGGGTGCCGGATCGTGGCCCTGTCGTCTGGTCGGAAAGTTGGTCTGCTTTGTGGATTTTCCAGACATTCGCGACGCATTTCAGGGGCGGGCCTTCGCTTATCGTCCGGAACCCGTGCCAAAGCGACAGCGACATTAGGGTAAGCTGCTCTTTGCGTTCGCGCGGGCGAGACGGACGCTTCCAGGGTGGAGAAAAGCGGTTGGCTACCTATTTCGGAAGAGAGCGGATGGGGAAACAAGGCCGAAATCTTGGCCTCAAGCGAAAGGAACCCGCAAATGGCAAAGAATACGATTTGCCTCTGGTACGATAAGGACGCCGAGCCTGCCGCCCGCTTCTACTCCGAGATCTTTCCCGACAGCGTGGTGAGTGCCGTGCACCGTGCACCCAGTGACTACCCGGCCGGCAAAGAGGGCGACGTGTTGACGGTCGAATTCACAGTCGCGGGCCTTCCTTGTATCGGCCTCAACGGAGGTCCCGAGTTCAAGCACAACGAAGCCTTCTCGTTCCAGATCGCCACCGACGATCAGGAGGAGACCGACCGCTATTGGAATGCCATCGTCGGCAATGGCGGCCAGGAGAGCGTGTGCGGCTGGTGCAAAGACAAATGGGGGATTTCCTGGCAAATCACGCCGCGCGTGCTGACTGACGCGATGGCGGCTGGCGGCGACGAGGCAAAGCGCGCGTTTGATGCCATGATGACTATGAAGAAAATCGACGTCGCCGCGATCGAGGCGGCGCGACGCGGTTGATGCTCAATCGCGTCTTGCTGCCAAATTGCTGCCAGAGTGTGTCAGCTCGCCACCCAGTGCGGCCGTCAGCCGCCAGCTTTGCGTTGCGGCGACCATCAGTCACTTACCACTGAAAACGGTCTGATTCCCGGTTCGAGTCTCAAGCGGGACCACTATCCTGCTACAGTGCGTCGCGTATGCTGCATCTTCGGTATCCCTTCGATGATTTGGCGAGCGCGAACCGTGCCACTCAAAACCCGACTGACCGAACGTTTTGCGATCAGGCATCCCATCCTCCTCGCTCCTATGGGCGTGATGGCAGGCGGACGGCTTGCAGCAGCGGTGTCGCATGCCGGCGGGCTCGGTTTGATCGGCGGCGGCTACGGCGACGAAGCCTGGCTGGACAAGGAGTTTGCCGCCGCAGTCAACGCCCGTGTCGGATGTGGGTTTATTACATGGTCGCTGGCAACCAGGCCGTATCTGCTCGACCGCGTGCTGGAGCGGCAACCCGCGGCGCTGATGCTTTCATTCGGCTCGCCAGCACCCTTCGCCGCGCATATCAGAGAAGCGCGAGTGCCTTTCATCTGCCAAGTCCAGTCGATGTTGCACGCCAGCGAGGCGCTCGACGTCGGCGCAGATGCAATTGTGGCGCAGGGCAATGAAGCCGGCGGCCCACAGCGGTCCCCGCTCGACCTTCACACTCGTTCCCGAGATTGCCGATCTTCTCGCGAAACAGGCGCCTCAGACGCTTCTCGTGGCGGCGGGTGGCGTTGGCGACGGTCGAGCGCTTGCCGCGGCATTGATGCTCGGCGCCGACGGCGTCCTGGTCGGCACGCGGTTCATGGCGACTGCAGAGTCCGCTGCGCCGCGCGGATTCCAGGAGGCTATCATCGCCGCCGATGGCGATGCGACGATCAAGACCACAACTGTCGACATCGCCCGCAACCATCGTTGGCCGACAGACGAATTCGTCGCGCGCGTGCTGAGGACTCGATTTGTCGCCGCCTGGCATGGCCGCGAAGGTCAGCTGACTGAAGCGCCGACGCTGGCCATCCAGAGCAGCGACTATTGGGACGCCTTTTACGCTGGCGATGCCGAGAACACCGGCGTTTTGATGGGGGAAGTGGCCGGAGTGATCCGGAGCGTGGAGTCGGCTGGACGCGTGATCGACGACATGATCGGACAAGCCGAGCGTCTGCTCACGGACGGCCCGCGACGTATCGTCGATTGACTGCTCAGTTTCTCTTCTACTCTACCTGATTAATTGCACACCACCTCAGCCATTGCGCGGATGATCTTGCCACTTCGACGCATTCGTCGTGCCGCATCTTCTTGCGCCGCCAGACGAGGCAGATGGCGCTGCGGCATCGGTTCCTGGAGTGGGCACGATCTCCAGATCGCGCAATGGCGCTGGCTGGTCCTGCCGCTATTTCCGGGATGAGCGTGACGCCCGAGCCCATGCGCCACCATCTGCAGCAGCGTCGGGTCGCGGGCGATCAAAGCGACCTTCGCACACTCGTGCGAAGCGCACGCCCGATGCCAAGAAGCGCCGGTGATCACCGCTGTCTTTCCGCTTCAATCCGACTGTGCCAGGTCGGTGCTGGCAAGGCTAAACCGCCGGTCCTTCGAGCCCGCTTCTCTCGTGCGACTTCCACAGGTACCAGCCGAGGACGGTACCGAAGAAGAATGTGTGGGCAATGAACTGCACGACCGGGCTTGCTTGCAGGAACCAGGGGAATGCGATCGGCGCGATCACATAGAAATTGACGAGCCACAAGGCGAGTCCAAAGATGCTGCCGAGACCGATGAAGGCTGCTCGCCCTCGCAGCATTGCGGCAATCTCCCCGAACACGATCCCATAGGCGATGGCCAGGATCAAATGCACGACCACGCCGGCGATGCTGGCCGTCAAGAGCGGGTAGCCGGGATCGAGGGCTTCCGGTCCAAGCGCGATGGCGCCGATCATGCGCAGGGGCATGAAGAACGCTTTCGCCCCCATCATGAACGCACTCGCCGCCATTTCGAACGCCGCAAAGACGATGCCTGCGACAATACCCGCGACGGCCCCCTGCTGGAGTCCCCATCGGATGTCACGTGGCGTCACCGGCGTATGGATATAATCACGGTAAGCCATAACACTGCTCCCTCTTCTGGACGCAGATTCCTCCCCAAGATCAATGCCGGGAACGCGTCTGCGGTTCCGGGCGTCCGGTACAATTCACGAGGATTTGATTGAATTGATGTTTCTCAGGCCGAGCGGACGGTTCGGCTCATTGCTCGCATCGACGCTGCAGCCTTGCAGCTTTCCCGCGACCGCCCAAAGCCCGGCTGTTACCTCGCGCGAGACCTCAACTGGCTCCATAGATCGTAGCCCGCAAGGAGGACGCCAATGCCGACCGCAACGCCTAGATCGGGATGCGGGACGAACCGGATTACGACGCCAAAAAACGCCAGAAAGACAACAAACGCCAAGACGGCCAGGAAGCGGCTCAAATTCATCTATTGTCCTCCACTCGCCGCGGCATCGCGCCTCAGCCCCCGTAGATCAGGTTGGGCAGCCCGTACACGATCTGCGGGAAGATGTAGATGATGACCATGCACAGGATAACGATCAGCATATAGGGCATCATTCCGCGGAAAATATCCGAAAGCTGAACATGCGGCGGCGAAATGCCCTTGAGGTAGTAGGCCGACATCGCCATGGGCGGCGACAAAAAGGCCGTCTGAAGGTTGACTGCGACGAGCACGCCGAAAAACAGCGGATCGATCTCGAAATGCGCCAATAGCGGCAGGAAGATCGGAACGAAGATCACGATAATCTCCGTCCATTCCAGCGGCCAGCCCAGGATGAAGATGATGATCTGGGCGACGATCAAAAACATCAGCGGCGACATGTCGAGGCCGGTGACGAAATCGCTGATCAGTTGCTGGCCTCCCAGATAGGCAAAGACCGAGGCGAACGTCGCGGAGCCGACGAACAGCCAGCACACCATCGCGGTCGTTCGCGCCGTCAAATAGACGGACTCCTTCAGGCGTTGCCACGTCAGCGCCCGGTAGGCGGCGGCCAGCACGACGCCGCCGAGCGCGCCGATGGCGGCAGCCTCCGAAGGCGTGGCAAGGCCGAACAGGATAGCGCCGAGCACCGCAAGGATCAGGACCGCCAGAGGGACGAAGGAGGTCAGCAGCATCCAGCTGATTTGCAGGACCGAATAGTGGCCTACCTCGTCTCGGGTCGGCTTCGGCGCCAGCTGCGGCTGCAGCACCGCCTTCGCCACCACATAGATCAGATAAAGGCCGGCAAGCAGCAGTCCCGGAAGCAGGGCTGCCGCATACATGCGGACCACCGACACACCCGCCGTCGCGCCATAGACGATGAGCAGAATCGACGGCGGAATGAGGATGCCGAGGGTTCCGCCGGCGCAGATCACTCCCGAGGCATAGCTGACGTCGTAACGCGCCTTCAGCATGGCGGGAAACGCCAGCAGACCCATCAGTGTCACGACCGCGCCGACAATGCCTGTGGCCGTTGCGAAAAGGGTGCAGGTGATGAGGGCGGCGACCGCCATGGAGCCGGGAACGCGCCGGGTGGCGATATAGAGGGTGCCGAAAAGACGCTCGATGATATTGGACCGCTCGACGATGTAGCCCATGAACAGGAAAAGCGGGATGGCGGTCAGCACGTCGTTCGAGATCACAGAATAGGTCTGATTCACGAACAGATCGAAAATGCGGTTGTTGAAGAAGCCGCCGATCCAATGCTCCGTAAGCGTCCAGCCGTCGGCGCCATCCTCAACCGCCCGTTCGTAGGCGCGCCACATCCGTCCCGGATTTAAATAAGCGTAGTAGCCAAAGGCGACCCCGAGCGCCATCAAAGTGAACGCAACCGGGAAGCCAAGGAAGATCGCCAGAAGCAGAATGAGCAGCATCGCGACGGCGACCTGAGGATCGCTCATCTGTCTTCTCCGTCGCGGTCGGGTTGATTGTCGGGATGGAGGAACGGGAGGTCGACTGCCTCCGAACCGTGATGCAGAACATCGAGCGTCTTGGCTTCCATCAGCACCTTCTCGGTCTCTTCCACGTCTTCAGCCGCGCGCGGCCATGTTCCGGTTCGCAGACAGACGACGCAGCGGAACACCTGAGCAATCCCCTGCACGAAGAGCAGGATGCCTGCCGCCACGATGACGGCCTTGAACTGAAAGATCGGAATCCCGGCCGGGCTGTTCGAGCTTACTTCGAGATAGCGAAAGCTGCGTGCGGCATACTTCCAGCCGGCCAGAATCAGCGCCGTGACGCCTGGGAAGAAGAAAATGAAGTAGAGGACAAGTTCGACCGCCGCTTGCACGCGCGGCCGCCACAGCCGGTAGATGAAATCGCCGCGCACATGCCCGTCTCGCGACAAGGTGTAAGCGCCGGCCATCATGAACATGGTGCCGTAGAGCATGTAGCTGAGGTCGAATGCCCACGCAGTCGGCGCGCTGAACAGGTATCGCACGACGACCTCATAGCTCACGCCGAGCGTCATAACGACGACGCTCCAGGCGAACACCTTTCCAAACCATGCCGAAAGTTCATCGGCGAACGCAATGTAACGGAGCATTTACTGGGTTCCGTCAGATACAATCCGGCGGTCCGCAAAACCGCCGGATTTGCCGAAGCGGAGACGCGAATTAGAGCTTCAGCTTGCCGGGGAAGTAATGTTCGTATGCCAGTGTCAGGTCGGCTGAATTCATAAGCTCGTAGTAGACGACGCGTTCGACCCATTGGCGCTGGCTATCGAGCACCCGCTTCATGAACGCATCCGCCTCCAGCGTCGGGATGATCTTGTCCCAGGCCTGGAGTTGTGCGTCGAGAATCTCCTTGGAGGTGCGGTGCACGGTGACACCGTGATCGGTCTGCAGTTTCTGCAGGTCGGCCGAATAGTTGTCGAGGGCGACTGCCGTGGTCGCGGTGCTGGCCGCCTCCACGCCATATTCGAGAATGGCCTTCAAATCGTCGTCGAGGTCGTCGAATACGTCCTTGTTGAACAGGAATTCGAATGACTCGCTAGCCTGATGATAGGACGACAAGATATAGTTCTTGGCGACGTCCTGCGAACCGAAGCGAAGGTCGGATGACGGATTGTTGAATTCGAAGGCGTCGATAACCCCGCGCTCCATGGCCGGCACGATTTCACCGCCGGGCAACTGCGCCACGCTGAGGCCGAGGTTCTGCATGAGATCTGCGGCAAGACCCACCGTCCGATATTTGAATCCCTGCAGTTCGGCGGGGGTCGTGACAGGATTCTTGAACCAGCCGAACGGCTGCGCCGGCATCGGGAAGCCATAGAAGCCGACCACGTTGAGGCCCATGATGTCCTGCGTCAGCTCGCGGTAGAGATCCTTGCCGCCGCCCTGGTGGAACCAGGCAAGCATGGTGGTGGCGCTGCCGCCGAACACAGGGCCAGTTCCGAAAAGCGACGCGGCCTTGTGCTTGCCGTACCAATAGACGGGGACGGTGTGCGCAGCGTCGATGACGCCGTCATTGACGCCATCCAGCACCTGGAACGCGCCGACGACCGCACCCGCGGGCAGGAGCTCGAACTTCAGCCGGCCGCCCGACATCTTTTCGACGCGCTCTATGTATAGCCGCGCGAAATCCATCCAGATGTCGGAAGCAGGCCAGGAGGTCTGCATCTTGATGGTCACCGGCGCCTGCGCCAGTACGGCCGGGGCCGAGAGCGTCGTCGCTGCAGCCGCACCGGCGGTGATGGCGGTGGACTTTTCCAGGAACCCGCGACGCGAGATTTTATTGTCGGACATTTACTCCTCCCATTGTTGTAAACGCTTCTGCCACAACCAGAATATGCGAACTCGCCCCTTGCGCAACCAGTTTCGCTGCCGGTGACATCGGGGCATCGGGCGCTCGGTCGGGCACAAGCGCCAATATGTTTCCGCATTCGACGATTTTTTAGTCGGCGCTTATCCTTGTTCTGGCCTCCATAACGAATGTAGCACTGCTGCGCGGCATGCCAAGGCGGTCGGACCCTCTGGCCGACATTCCCACCCTCACGCCGCCAACACCGCCTCGTCCAGGCCGCGGATGATCTTGGCCAGTTCGACGCATTCGTCATGCCGGACCTTGTTGCGTCGCCAGGCGAGGCAGATCGTGCGCTGCGGCATCGGCTCCTGGAACGGCACGATCTTCAAATCGCGCATGGCGCTGGCCGGCCCTGCCGCCATTTCCGGGATAAGGGTGACGCCGAGCCCGTGCGCCACCATCTGCAGCAGCGTCGTCAGGCTCGTCGCGCCATAGCTCGCCATTGCCACCGGCCGCACGCTGCCGCAGACGGCAAGCGCCTGTTCACGCAGGCAGTGGCCTTCCTCCAGCAGCATCAGCCTTTCCAATGCCGGGCTTTCCGGCGGCACCGGCGGCGAGGCGAAGGCTGGATCGCCGGCCGGCACGGCAAGGAAGAACCGGTCGGAGAAAAGCGGCTCGGTGATCAGTCCGGGCTGATCGAGGGGAAGGGCCGCAATGAAGGCGTCGAGCTTTCCAAGGGCGGTGTCCTCGACCAGCGAGGCGGTCACCGCTTCACGCAATTCGAGCTGCAAGGCCGGGAAATGCCGTTTTAGTTCCGGCAGCACATGCGGCAGCAGATAGGGCGCCACCGTCGGGATGATGCCGAGCCGGAAGCGCCCTTCCATGGCGGGGCGGCCACGCCGGGCCGTGGTCTCGATTTCGCGGATGTCGGCAAGAATGCGCTCGATACGTGGCAGCATGGCCAGTGCCTCGTCGGTCATCCGAACCGATTTGCCGCCGCGCTCGAACAGCCGGCAATTCAGCCGCAGCTCCATCTCCGCGATCTGCGACGACAGCGCCGGCTGGCTGACGCCGGCCAGTTTCGCGGCGCGGCCGAAATGCAGCGTCTGTGCCAGTGCTTCGAAATATTGCATCTGCCGGACGGTGAGACCAATCATAAGGAAAACCTATCGCAACAAACTGGAAAGGCAATTTGTTTTTATCGGCAATGCGGCCTAGTCTGGAACCGTTCCAGAGTGGCGTGGCTCAGGGCCCGTCCGGAAAATCATCAAATCCCCGAAAGATCGACAATCCCGGAAAACGACAAATCCCGGAAAATTCAGAAATTGGAGAGAACGATGGACGCAAAGACCGATGACACCAGCGCCGGAAAATGCCCGGTCGTACACACAACTATCGCCAGGGCCAACCGTGACTGGTGGCCGAACCAGCTGAATGTGCAGATACTTCACCAGCAGTCCGCACTGTCCGATCCGATGGGCGAGGCATTCGATTACGCCAAGGAGTTCAAAAGTCTCGACCTGAACGCCGTGATCAAGGACTTGCATGCCTTGATGACGGACTCGCAGGAGTGGTGGCCGGCCGACTTTGGCCATTACGGGCCGCTGTTCATCCGCATGGCCTGGCACAGCGCCGGCACCTACCGCATCGGCGACGGCCGTGGCGGCGCCGGAGCCGGCCAGCAGCGCTTCGCGCCGCTCAACAGCTGGCCGGACAACGTCAATCTCGACAAGGCTCGCCGGCTGCTGTGGCCGATCAAGCAGAAATACGGCCGCAAGATCTCCTGGGCCGACCTGATGATTCTCACCGGCAACGTCGCCCTGGAATCGATGGGCTTCAAGACCTTCGGTTTTGCCGGCGGGCGCGCCGATGTCTGGGAGCCCGAACAGGACATCTACTGGGGCCCTGAAGGCAAGTGGCTGGCCGACGAGCGCTACAGCGGCGAACGCGATCTCCAGAACCCTCTTGCCGCCGTGCAGATGGGTCTGATCTACGTCAACCCGGAAGGGCCGAACGGCAATCCGGACCCGTTGGCCGCGGCGCGCGATATCCGCGAGACCTTTGCGCGCATGGCCATGAACGATGAGGAGACCGTCGCGCTCATCGCCGGCGGCCACACCTTCGGCAAGACCCACGGCGCCGGCGATGCGACGCTGGTTGGCCCCGAGCCGGAAGCAGCCGGCATCGAAGAGCAGGGCCTCGGCTGGGCGAGCACGTTTGGCACCGGCAAAGGCGGTGACGCGATCGGCAGCGGCCTGGAAGTGACGTGGACGACGACGCCGACGAAATGGGGCAACAACTTTTTCGACAATTTGTTCGGCTTCGAATGGGAGTTGATCAAGAGCCCGGCCGGCGCGCACCAGTGGACGCCGAAGGGCGGCGCCGGCGCCGGCACTGTGCCCGATGCCCACAACCCGGCAAAGCGTCACGCGCCTTCGATGCTGACCACCGACCTCGCTCTGCGGTTCGATCCTGCCTACGAAAAGATCTCGCGGCGCTTCCATCAGAATCCGGACCAGTTCGCCGATGCCTTCGCCCGCGCATGGTACAAGCTGACCCACCGCGACATGGGCCCGCTCGTGCGCTATCTCGGCCCGCTCGTGCCCAAGGAAGAGCTGCCGTGGCAGGATCCTATCCCTGCCGTCGATCATGTGCTGGTCGATGAGCTGGACGTGGCCGCCCTGAAGTCAAAAATCCTCGCCTCCGGCCTTTCGGTGGCGCAGCTGGTCTCGACGGCCTGGGCGTCCGCCTCGACCTTCCGTGGTTCCGACAAGCGCGGTGGCGCCAACGGCGCGCGCATTCGCCTGGCGCCGCAGAAGGACTGGGACGTCAACCAGCCGGCTCAGCTGGCGAAGGTGCTGGAGAAGCTCGAAGCGATCCGCAAGGAGTTCAATGCTTCGCAGTCCGGCGACAAGAAAGTCTCGCTTGCCGACCTGATCGTCATTGGCGGCGGCGCCGCAATCGAAAAGGCCGCGAAGGACGCCGGCAACGAGGTGAAGGTTCCGTTCACGCCGGGTCGCATGGATGCCTCCCAGGAGCAGACCGACGTCGACTCCTTCGCCCCGCTCGAACCGACCGCCGACGGTTTCCGCAACTATCTCAGCGGCCCGCAGCGTTTGTCGCCCGAGGAGGCGCTGGTCGACCGGGCGCAATTGCTGACGCTGACGGCGCCGGAGATGGCAGTCCTCGTCGGCGGCCTGCGCGTGCTCGGCGCAAATGCCGAGCAGTCAACGCACGGCGTCTTCACCAAGCGGCCTGAGACGCTGACCAACGACTTCTTCGTCAACCTGCTCGACATGGGAACGGTGTGGAAGTCGACATCGGAGGCCAAGGAATTGTTCGAAGGACGCGATCGGACGACAGGCGAGCTCAAGTGGAGCGGCACCCGCGTTGACCTCATCTTCGGTTCGCATGCCCAGCTGCGCGCGTTGGCGGAAGTCTATGCGACCGCGGACGCGGAGGAGAAATTTGCCAACGACTTCGTGGCGGCGTGGAACAAGGTGATGAACGCCGATCACTTCGAACTTGCCTGATCGGCCAAGGCCCGGAGCGGGTAGCGTCCCGCCTGGATAAGTTTTTCGAACCTCAAACAAAAAGGCGCGGGCCGGGTCCCGCGCCTTTTTGTCAGACCAAAGCCTGTCAGTCCTTCTCGAAGATACGGGTCTTGGCGACCACGCCGGCGATGGCGCCGCCGATCAGCGGTGCGACGATGAACAGCCAGAGCTGGCCGATCGCCGCACCTCCCGAAAACAGCGCCGGGCCGATCGAGCGGGCCGGATTGAGCGATGTGCCGGTCACCGGAATGATGGCGAAGTGCAGTCCTGCCAGCGTCAGGCCGATGACGAGGCCGGCAAAGGCCGTCGCGTGGCTGCCGCTGGTGACGCCGAGGATGACCGTGACAAAGGTGAAGGTTCCGATCAGTTCCCACAGGAACGCCGAGCTGAGACCCCACTTCGTCGCATCCCAGCCATTGGCGCCGAAGCCGCCGGTATGGCCGCCGACCTGCCCGGAGACGATGATCCACAGCGCCAGCGACGCAATGATGGCGCCGATGACCTGCGCGATCCAGTAGGGGATGACGTTCTTGGCCTCCATTCGGCCGGCGAGGAACACGCCGAGCGTCACCGCCGGGTTGAGATGTGCACCCGAGATCGGGCCGATCGCATAAGCCGCCGCGATCAGGCCGATGCCGAATGCCAGACCGATGCCTTCCTGGCCGAGCGGCAGCGCGCCGCCGAAGCCGCCCGTCACCACCGAAGCCGTGCCGATGAACACCAGTAGAAATGTGCCTAGAACTTCCGCCAGGTAAGTCTTCATTGCCCTCTCCACGTAATTTCCCGCCGATCCGCTTGCAGTTCTTGGCGAATCACGCAGCGGAAGACTATCGCAACTTCAAAAGTTTAAAAGCATAGCAATGCGAGGGTCGCTGATATCAAGAGAGCTGCCTTTGATCTGGCGTTCTCACGGGGAGAGGGTCAGGGTGAGGGGCAGCGCAAACCTGAAGCGAGCGCCCTCTGCCTCCAGGACTCTCCCCGCTTGTGTGCGCCGGTCGCGCGCTTTAGAGCAAGACCCCGGAATTGATTTGCTGAGTAACGGAATAACAAGATGCGACTGGGCGGACGGCTGGCAGCAGCCATCGAAGTGCTGGAGGATATCGGCCGGCGGCACCGGCCGGTCGCCGATGCGCTGAAGGATTGGGGCCTGTCGCACCGCTTCGCCGGCGGCGGCGATCGCGCCGCGATCGGCAACATCGTCTACGACGCGCTGCGGCGAAAGCGCTCGGCCGGCTGGCTGTTGGGCGAAGATACGCCGCGCGCCATCGGTTTTGGCGCGCTGCTGCTCGAATGGAACCAGACGGCGCAGTCGTTGAACGAAGCGCTCGACGGTGACAAGTTTGCGCCGCCGCTGTTGAACGACGATGAACTGAAGGCCATCGCTGACCGCAGGCTCGACGATGCGCCGCCGGCGGTGCGCGCCGATATTCCGGATTGGTGCGAACCGCTTTTCGAGCAGGCCTTCGGCGCCTGCTGGGTCGATGAAGGTGCGGCGCTGGCGACCCGCCCGCCGCTCGACCTCAGGGTCAACACGCTGAAGGCCGATCGCAACAAGGTGCTCGCCGAACTGGCCGAGACCAGCGCCAAGGCTGCACGAATTGCGCCGCACGGCATCCGCATCCCGCCGATCGCGGGCGACGGCAGGCACCCGAACGTGCAGGCCGAACCGGCCTTCCAGAAAGGCTGGTTCGAGGTTCAGGACGAAGGCTCGCAGATCGCCGCCACGCTGGCTGGCGCCGAGGCCGGGATGCAGGTTCTCGACTTTTGCGCCGGAGCCGGCGGCAAGACGCTGGCCCTGTCGGCGGCGATGGACAATCGCGGCCAGGTGTTTGCCCATGATTCCGAAAAAGCGCGGCTGGCGCCGATCTTCGACCGCATCCGCCGCTCGGAAAACCGCAACGTCCAAATCGTCACCAAGCCGACGGAACTCACCCCCCTCGCGGGCCACATCGACATCGTCGTGGTCGACGCGCCCTGCACCGGCAGCGGCACCTGGCGGCGCCGGCCCGATGCCAAATGGCGGCTGACGCAGAAGCAGCTCGATGCGCGCAAGGGCGAGCAATCGGCGATCCTCGATGTCGCCAAAACCTTCGTCAAACCGGGCGGGCTGCTAGTCTACATCACCTGCTCGGTGTTCGATGAGGAGAATGGCGAGCAGGTAGCTGCCTTCAGGGATCGTAACAGCGGCTTTGTCCCGGTCGATCACCGCCAGCTTTGGGACAGCCGCTTTCCGGGCCACGAGGCGGCCCCCCGTATCGGCGCAGCAGGCGGCATTTCGCTGTCGCCGGCGCTGAGCGGTACCGATGGGTTTTATGTCTGTGCGCTGCGCAGGGGTGGCTGAACCTTGCCGGCGGGCCTGATTGCTGCAGTGCAGCAATAGCGATTGCCTGCCGCTCATGCCTCTGCAATAAGCTTTTCTGACAGGAGCGTGACAAGCTATGGCAGCAGAGATCGTACCCGCCCCCAATTATGAGGATCGCGTCAGGACGTCCTTCGCGCGCCAGAACGCCATGATGACGATCGGCGCCGAGCTGACGTTGGTGACGCCGGGCATCATCGAGATCGAGATGCCCTATTCGGCGGCGCTGACTCAGCAGCATGGCTTCCTCCATGCCGGCGTCATTTCGACGGCGCTGGACTCGGCCTGCGGCTATGCCGCGTTCTCGCTGATGCCGGAAAGCTCCAGTGTGCTGACCATCGAGTTCAAGGTCAATCTGCTGGCGCCGGGCCGGGGCGAGCGTTTTCTGTTCCGCGGCTCGGTGACCAAGCCCGGCCGCACCATCATCGTTGCCGACGGCCAGGCCTATGCCTTCGCCGTCGACGGCGAGGCCAAGCTGATCGCCACCATGACTGGAACGATGATGACGGTGGTCGGTCGCGATGGCATCGAAGGCTGATCCGATGCGCAAGGCCGTCAGAATTGCCGGCAGGGACGTCCTCTTCGTGATGGCGGCGCAGGCCGAATACGGGCCGCATCTGCAGCGGCTGTTCACGCCTGTCATGACAGGGGTGGGGCCGGTCGAAGCGGGTGTCAGGCTGGGCGCGGAACTGTCATGGCTCAAATCTGAAAAGGCGCTGCCGGATCTCGTCGTCTCGCTCGGTTCGGCCGGCAGCCGGACACTGGAACAAACGGAAATCTACCAGGCCGTTTCGGTCGCCTACCGCGACATCGACGCCTCGCCATTGGGCTTCGAGAAGGGCGCGACGCCGTTTCTCGACCTGCCCGTGACGGTGCCGCTGCCGTTTAGGATTCCAGGCATAGGCGAGGCGACGCTGTCGACCGGCGCGGCGATCATTTCCGGCAGCGCCTATGATGCGATTGCCGAGGACATGGTCGATATGGAGACCTTCGCCTGCCTGCGAGCCTGCCAACTGTTCGGCGTGCCGCTCGTCGGCCTGCGCGGCATTTCCGACGGGGCTGCCGATCTCAGGCATGTCGGGGACTGGAAGGAGTATCTCCATGTCATCGACGAGAAGCTGGCGGATGCGGTGACGCGGCTGGAACAGGCGATCGGCTCCGATGCGCTGCAGTTTGGACCATCGCATGACGCGGAAACGGAGTGAGGGAGACGCCTTCGCAACCCATTGCGCCGACTCGTTTCTTTCTCTAAACGCTCGCCATGAAGATAGCCAATCGTCCCGACACCGTCCTGCCCGACACCGTCCTGCCCGACACCGTCCTGATTGTCGATTTCGGCAGCCAGTTCACGCAGCTCATCGCCAGGCGCATCCGCGAGGCCGGCGTCTTTTCCGAGATCGTGCCGTTCCAGTCGGCCGAAGCGGCGTTCAGGCGCATCAATCCGAAGGCAGTGATCCTCTCCGGCGGCCCGGCCTCAACCGGCGACATCGGCAGCCCGCGCGCGCCGCAGATTGTCTTCGACGCAGGCGTGCCGGTGCTCGGCATCTGCTACGGCCAGATGGCCATGTGCGTGCAGATGGGCGGCGTCGCCGAAAGCTCCGACCATCGCGAATTCGGCCGTGCCTTCGTCGAGATCCAGAAGGACAGCCCGCTGTTCGAGGGCCTGTGGGCGCCCGGCCAGCGCCATCAGGTGTGGATGAGCCATGGCGACCGCGTCATCTCGCTGCCCAAGGGATTCGAGGTGTTCGGCAAATCGGAAGGCTCGCCCTTCGCCATCTTCGGCAATGTCGAGCGCAAGATGTACGGCATCATGTTCCACCCCGAAGTGGTGCACACGCCGGACGGCGCCCGGCTGCTGCAAAACTTCGTCCACAAGATCGCCGGCATCGAAGGCGACTGGACGATGCGCGCCTATCGCGAGCACGCGGTCGAGACGATCCGCAAGCAGGTCGGCAAGGGCAAGGTCATCTGCGCGCTTTCGGGCGGCGTCGATTCCTCGGTCGCAGCACTGCTGATCCACGAGGCGGTCGGCGACCAGCTCACCTGCATCCTTGTCGACCACGGGCTGATGCGCAAGGACGAGGCATCAGGCGTGGTGGAGATGTTTCGCCAGCACTACAATCTGCCGCTCATCCTGGTCGACGCCTCGGACCGCTTTATCGGCGCGCTCGAGGGCGAGTCGGATCCGGAAAAGAAGCGCAAGACCATTGGCCGGCTGTTCATCGAGGTGTTCGAGGAAGAGGCCGAGAAACTCGGCGGCGCCGATTTCCTGGCGCAAGGCACGCTCTATCCCGACGTCATCGAAAGCGTCTCCTTCACCGGCGGCCCGTCGGTGACGATCAAGTCGCACCACAATGTCGGCGGCCTGCCCGAGCGCATGAACATGCAACTGGTCGAGCCGCTGCGCGAACTGTTCAAGGACGAGGTCAGGGTGCTCGGCAAGGAGCTCGGCCTGCCCGACAGCTTCGTCGGCCGGCACCCATTTCCCGGACCCGGTCTTGCCATCCGCTGCCCGGGCGGCATCACCCGCGAAAAGCTGGAGATCCTGCGCGAGGCCGATGCCATCTATCTCGACGAGATCCGCAAGGCCGGCCTCTATGACGCCATCTGGCAGGCCTTCGCCGTGCTGCTGCCGGTGCAGACCGTCGGCGTCATGGGCGACGGCCGCACCTATGAATTCGTCTGCGCGCTGCGCGCCGTCACCTCGGTCGACGGCATGACGGCGGATTTCTACCACTACGACATGGCGTTCCTGGGCGCCGCCGCCACCCGCATCATCAACGAGGTGCGCGGCATCAACCGCGTCGTCTACGACGTGACGAGCAAGCCGCCGGGCACAATCGAGTGGGAATAAAGGTGCACCATTAGCGAGCTTTCGGTAACTATCGATCAGAGTTGTATAAACCTCTGAAATAACTTTGTTTTCCTTACTCCATCTATCGCCATCTATCGCCTCGAAGCGGAATCATTTGGCGGTAAATTTGACGGCATGCGTTTCTGCGTTCTCTTTCATGCCATGCGATACCGTCGTCCCGCCGATTGCAAGCGCACTCACTTCTTGTCCATCAAGGCATTGAAATACAAGGATTCTTCCTAACAGTTGACGGTAAAATCAATGACGGTAAAATTGGCGTCCGAGAAACCCAAGTTGTGATCCGATCCTCTGTCATTATGCTAACAGATATTGCCCTTAAGCGGCTGAAACCAAGAGACAAAATGTACAAAGTTGCCGACCGTGACGGTATGTACGCGGCGGTGTCTCCGACTGGGCAGATTGCGTTTCGGTATGACTACCGGACGAATGGTCGGAGAGAGACTGTGACGCTGGGCCGATATGGGGAGGGAGGCCTCACGCTGGCAGAGGCGCGCGACCGCTGCCTTGCCGCGCGAAAAATGGTGGCAGCCGGAAAGTCGCCGGCGCATGAAAAGCAGCGCGCAAAGCGTCGCCTGTCAGCCACGGCGAGTTTCGGGGATGAAGGCAAGCGCTGGTTCAAGGAAGCGAAGATGGCGGATAGCACCCGCTCGATGCGCAAGGCCATTTTCGATCGCGACATTTTGCCGATTTGGGAGAAAAGACAACTAACCGAGATAACATCTGACGACTTGCGGGCGCTCTGCGCAAAGGTGAAGGACCGTGGTGCGCCGGCAACCGCTGTTCATATCCGCGATATCGTGAAGCAGATATATAGCTTTGCCATTCTGCACGGGGAGAAGATCGCCAACCCCGCGGACGAGGTGGGACCGGCCTCAATTGCCACGTTCGAGGCGAAAGACCGTGCTCTGTCGCCTGCAGAAATCCGGATTATGCTGAAAGAGTTGGAAAGCGTGCCGACGCTGCCGACCATTCGGCTCGGCCTAAAGTTCATCCTGCTCACGATGGTCCGGAAGAGTGAACTACTCGAGGCGACTTGGGACGAGGTCGATTTCCAGAACGCCGTCTGGAGCATCCCAAAAGAGCGAATGAAACGGAAGAAGCCGCATAACGTCTACCTGTCACGCCAGTCCCTCGACATCATGATCGCGCTCAAGACTTGCGCGGCGAACTCCCGATATGTGCTGCCGTCCCGTTACGATGCCGATGAGCCCATGTCGCGCGCGACCTTCAATCGGGTAACCACTTCGATTGTCGAGCGGGCAAAGAAGCAAGACTTTCCGCTCGCGCATTTTACGGTGCACGACCTTCGGCGCACCGGTTCAACACTCCTGAACGAGATCGGATTTAATCGCGACTGGATTGAGAAATGCCTTGCCCACGACGACAGCCGGTCCTCTCGAGGTGTCTACAACAGAGCTGAATATGAGCTGCAGCGTCGTCATATGCTGCAGGAATGGGCGGACATGATTGATGCGTGGGCGGCAGGCAAAAAGCACACCCCCACACTTCAGCCGCCTGCGGAGGCAGCGATTATCCTTGATCCGACTTGACGGGTCGCGTCTTTCGGAGTCTTACGTCAGGAGCAGGGCTGGTCTCGATTTTTCCGGCAGATGACGCATTCCGCCGCTCCTCGATCCAAGCTTCGACTTCTGCCAAGTCCCAGACAACGCAGCGGGGAGTGAGATTGAAGCGTCGTGGAAACTCACCACGTTGTTCCATCTCATAAACAGTCGTATCCGACAGCGGAACGATTTCTCGCAGCTGCGACCGGCGAACAGTTCGCACTACTCGACACGACCCGATGTGTGGCAGAACCGGAAGTGGGTCCGGCTGCCCGATTTCGATGCCCTTGAATTTATCGACCTCGGAAAACTGCTGCCGTTTGACCATTTGCATGACCGGGATGGGTTGCCTTGCTGGCCAACAATCGCGCAACTTTTCGAGGTTTCGTACAGCCCTCAATTGCGACCACGTATCCTCGCCTACTGACGTGAAGACTCAAGGGCATTCCACTGCGGATTATGTCAGGACCGCACCACCAATGGGTTTCCATCGAGCAGGCGCTGCATAAGATCCGACAGGCGATCCTCGCTGCCGGCTTGTCGAGGCCCGAATATCTCAAGCTGCGCTCTTACAATGACCTTGCGCGAATTGACGCGTTAATCGGCCGGCGCGGATAGATCGCAGCGGAGGGGAAGCGCCGCGAGATCACGCTCACAGCCGCGATAACGCGAAGCGCCGCCGGCTTCGCAGTTATGCCGTCGCCGATCTCACCGATAATGAGAGATGCCGACATGGACAGCGAGACTTGGTCTTTGGTTCAACGGCAGCAGGCTCGGCGGTCGCAACGGCTACCTTGTCAAATGCTGGGATGAGAAACGTTGCATCGCCAACATCTTCATCGAAGATGTGCGCGCATATTTCGAATTCCTGCGTGCCAGGCGTGGCTGATCGCGGAGGACGACAGAACAGCCGATGCCGACCGACAAAAGGTGAAAGACAGTGAAGGCGAGCATAGTTCCTGCTCCGCTTGGTTGTTTGCGGAACCGGACCGAGTGTTGGAAAATGAAAGTTGGGGACAGTGCTCTCCGGCAGTTGATTGCAGACGCATCACAATGCGTATTACGCCAACTCAACCGCGCGGGGATAACCAATGGCAAAGAAACTTAATGAGGTTACGAGCAAGAAAATAGCTTCTACGGCATCCAAGTTGCTTCGTTCTAAGAGCTCCTCAAAGGCAGTCAAATCGGTCGCGGGATCCGCTCTTACGCAAAGGGTGAAAAAGAAGAAATAGCGCCGGTTTGACAAACATGAAGCAGTTCTTTGGCCTCATTCAGAAGCGCGCCAACTGTCCGACGCCCGGCGCCTGAAGGCGCTGAAGGACGAGAACGCGCGGCTCAAGAAGCTGCTGGCGAAGCAGATGCTCGACAATGCGATCCTGAAGGATGCCGCCGCGAAAATGTATGGTCCGGCCCGTCCGGGCAAGGTGTCGCGAGATCGCGAATGACCTATGAAAGGGCCGTTACGTTGGGCAGCGCATTGCGCCGATCATCATCTTCCCCGCCAGCATACAACACCACCTGGGGAGCGGGCGTTGTGGAAGCTCAAGGGCGTCAATCCAAAGGGCATTCGACCCGAGATCGACGCGAAGATCTCTGATTTGATCGGGATGCTTGAAACATTCGCGTCAACCCCGCCAGCGGGAGACGAGCGCACCCTTCTTCAGATTCTTGCATTTGCGATCAGGAATGACATCGCCAGCGACTATGGGCCGACACTCTCTCGATCTCGTTCGTCACGCGTTCGCCGTTCTTCTGCGCGTCACGATTGGCGTTTCGACAGAGAAGATGGCGTCGATTGAGCTTGCGAACCCATCTCTGCTACGTGCCCTGCGCCGCGAATTATTCTGAGCGAGATGGCCTGCAAAGACTATAATCCGACCTTCGAGAAATACTAAATCGGCAGCGATGGCTTCCTATTTCCCCGCGAGCGCTACACTCGTCACTTCAAGAACGACTTGGAAGGCGTGCAAGCGGGAAGGCATGCGGCCCGGCGACGGGCTGGTACAATGGCGATGAATTAATTCCTATGCGAGCAAGCTCGAGCGCTGGCGCTTCGATCAAAGTTGCAACACTGCTGATCCAGACCCGCCAATTCCTTCATGAGCGCGCGCAATTCGGCTGGAGGCGCCTTCCTCCACGCACGGGCGCCCGCCGAGGCTCAATCCTCAGCAATCGGCTCATCCCCTTGCCCCACGATGCCAATCCGTTCGATCAGTTGCCGGATGTCGAGAACTGGAACTGCGTCGAGATCTCGGCCGATTGGCTTCTATCTCCGAGGCAACACGCGGACCACCGCGGTCGGGGACAGTCGGTCCCGCGCCCCGTCCTGCGGCCGGCGCTGTGCTGACGCTCCTACGGCTGTCCTGTTCACCGCCCGCGGCGGGGGCGAATTCCTTCGTCCCACGCGCGACAATCATCCGCTGGTGCGGACGCGCGCAGGACTGCGGCATATACTCCGTTCTTTCCTTAAGCGCCGCCCAGCCGCCGGCGCCGACATCTTTCATAGGATGCGCGCTACTTCAAACCCTCGTTGAGAAGGTTGGTCAGGCGGGCAGTCGCAAGCGGCAATTGAAGCTTCGCGGCATCGCGCGCCATGGCGGATGGTTGTTGCTCCACCGACCATCGACGCGGTCTGATTCTCATACGCACAGCTAGCCTCCCTGAGATTGCGCCTCAGATACAACGCCATGAACGACTCGAGCAGTCCCCACACCTGCAACAGGCATCTCGATACCCCACGGGTACTTCGGATTTTGCGCGCGTTCGAATTGGTAGACGACCAGGTTAGGCAGATTTCGTTTGTCATAACGGCGAGCTAGGTTGAAGACGGCGCTGTTTTGCGCAGCCAGGACCAGATGGATCCTCTCGACTCCCGCCGCATCGAGTTGCTTCAAAACCCCGAGAAACTGATCGGCAAGTGCCGATTGCTTGACTTGGGACCAATGTGATGACTGCGGGTCGGGCAGCATCATGCGGACAATCGGATGCGCGAAGGTGGTGGCTAAATCTTCCGATTTCACAGTGTATGAAACCGAGACAGCCAGCACCACCTCTCGGGCGCCCCCAGCTTCATCACTCCCTGTAACTTCGAAACGTAAACCATCGTCCGGTCCATCGAGCAACCGCCACCGACTTGCGCCTCGATCCCAGTCCATGACGACGACATCTCCCTCATCATCCAGAAGCACACCGGTCAAAAAGGTAAACGGCACGGCTGTCAGTCCACCATAGACAGTCGTCAGGTCGCTTCTGTCGTTTCCCTTTTGGAGTTGATGGAACAAAGTCTTCATCCCGGCAACGGGCTGGAGCAGGTCTCCGGGGTCTACGATGACACCGTCTTTGTGCTGGCGCAGATCCATAACCAGATCCACGCGAGCACCAACAATGCTGTCGGGAACGGCGGCCTTCAATGGCGAACCATCGTCGTCGCGCAAACCTCTGCCCTCAATGACGAACACCTTCTTCCGTGAGAGTCTCTTTTGCTCATTGGCGTAGCGCGTCCACGCCCAGACCGCTGAGCCGATCATCAGCAGAGCGCAAACCACAGTGACGGCCCAGAGAATGCCGTTGGAGACAGCGCCGCCCGTTCCTATCTCGACGGAGCCGGCGGTGCCCCAGATGGGGCCTGAATATTTGAATACCCAGTTCGCACCATGAACTGCAATCACCACCGCGACAGCACCGCGGAAAATCCAACTCTCCGAGTTGCGCGCTCGAAAGAACCATCCGGCGGCCGATTGGATCACAAAATCAACTGTATCCCAGCGCATTCTGCGGTTTCCTTAGTTGGTCGTCAGTTCGACAGGTTCGGGCTCCCGACCGCGCCTATGAAGGCTTGCGGACACAATGAAGCGCCGGAAAAATCCCAGTTTCACGATCAGGAGCACGGCGAACTCGATACCCCTTTCTCCGTCAACCAGATCCTGCATCGAACGAAGATCCGTGACGCTCGGCTGCGCTGAAAAACTTGGATGCGAGTGCCATTCGCCGAGATAGTTGAACGTCTGATAGTTGTGACCTGTCCGATCGAAGAAGTTCTCCAAAGCCTGCCGGTGATGGTCGGAGTCGCGAACGAAGTGAGCTCGTTCTCCCGAAATCTCGTCCAGAGAAAAATCGATGACCGCAAAATGACCGCGCGCGACTTCCTGCCCCATGAGGATGCCGCCAATCTCACGCGATCCTGCTCGTCGAAGAGCCGGCTTCATACAATCGCGCACCTCATGGGAGACTCCCACCCGGATCATGCCGCGGCTTCCGGGAAGAGAAAGGCGAGAAGCTCCTTCAGGTCTTCCTTGGACGTACCATCTTGGGCTTCGCCCCACTTTCCTTCCGGCAGAAGGTCGATCGGCCAAGTATCGAAGGCTGCGCGGAAGATCCATTCCGCAGCCAATCCGATCGCATAGGCCGAGGACGGAAAGATGCTTCGCTCGCGCGTCAGGACATCCAACGCCAATCGCGAAGCATGGCCGGCGATGACACTGACATCGGCGTCGTCGGCCACGAGCGGGGAGCCTTCCTCCTGATGCGCTCCATATTCCACTTGAGCTGCAGGCGCCCATCGCACACCATGGCCATCGCACCAGGCGCGTATCTGGCCTCGAGCAATCGTCGGGATCGGATCGAGCTCTGGCCTCGCCCTCGCGACGATACCTCCGATCCCTCCGGCAAAGACCTCGCACCAAATCATCGGTTTGCGGTGCCGGCGCGCGACCGCCGCCATCAGGTTGAACGCTCGCGGATCGGCGGTCGCATCGATCAGCAGGTCGGCCTGCGCCAATTCCTCCATGACGGAGTCGGTCGTGCCGGCACTCTCCTGCTGACCTATCGCCACGCGCCGCACGGAAATCTCGGCATTAGCGACGATGTCCTTGAGGCGAGCGGTCAAGGAGTCGACCTTATGTTGGCCAATCGCTCTTGCGTCGAGGTCATTCCTGACGAGATTTGCCGAGAAGAAGATATCGTCATCGACGAGCGTGAATTTTCGGACGCCGGATCTGGCAAGTGTGGTAGCGATCTTCGATCCAACCGAGCCACATCCGACGATCGCGACCCGCTTCTCTGCAAGACCGACGTGGTTCGCCGGCAAGCGGCCGGATGTACCGGGTGCGATAATCATCTTATAGCTGAAGACAGTCTGCTTGCCTTCGTGCGGATAGAGGTTCAGCGCGATCCACCGGTCTGCATCCCCGAGCAGCAGGAAACCGTCAAAGGGGCTTTCCAGTAGCTCCGCAAGTTCGGGAAACTCAGCAGGTAACAGCTCGGCGAAACGTCCTGGGTTTGTCCCAAAGCCGTCGGTCTCCCGCGTTGTCCGAAAGGCGAACCCCTTTGCGGTTGAGGAGCGCGAAGGCTCTGGACCGCTGTTCGACCATATCGAGCCTTCGTCCCCGACACTGACGAGAGATGCAACCCACGTCGGTTTCTCGAATCGGTCCCAGGCGATGATGGGTACAGCAGTATCGACTGGAAGTCCTTCGAGGACTTCGATGACGCCTCCGTCAAGTACGAACCTCATATGCTCGTTGCGGGCGTCCCGGCCGATCGACGCCTTATGAGCCGATGGAACAACGCCGCCCTCGTCTCCCTCCGGCCTCTCACCCGACAGGAGAAAGTATGCGCTCTCAGCCATCATCGCCCCGGTGATCGACGGATCCCAATTGTCCGGCCGGAACTCGAGGCAGAGCTCTCCTCCGGCCCCGTACTGGTGCCAGGTAAGCCGCTTACCGTCCCGTGATAACACCATGGGCGGCGTATCCGGGAAGGTCGACGGATACGCCATGTAGAGGCTGAACGTCTCACCGTTGTGCTGGATGTCGAAATCCACGATCAGCTGAAGGTCGTCGCCGACCCTCCAGCCGACAGCCGACAGCCAGCCGGCGCGCTCCAGCAACTGTGCGAGCGCGACCTGCTCGGACCTCGCACGGGAAGCGTTGTTCAGCCACCAGCTCATGCAAATCCTTTCGGCGTCGTCGGCACCCGAGGCGCGTTTCCGAAGGTCGGGATGGCCACTGTGGGGGCAACGGACGGCGTGCGCAGCAGTCCTCCACCGTTTCCGTTAATCTTTGTCACGGCTCGGTCGGTCAACGCCGTGCCCATCCGGGCAGAGACCGCGTCGTTCATGCGCTGCAAGGTTGTGGCGTGGGCGGCGCGTCCAAAATCCTGCCGGGCCTGTTCGAGCCACCGGAAGAAGGCCTTCGCCCTGCGCGGGTCCTTCTCCCATCTGTCAGCGAAGTTCTCGAACGGGTCGGTGGGATTCGCAATGATGTATTTGGTACCATCGTGACTGATGTAGCGGTCCATGCCCTCCAGGATCGAAAAGAGGGCGCCGGAGATCGCGTCCTGTTCTCCGTATGCGTGGCCTGCCAGCGTGGTGATTATGACAGAGATGGGCTTCAGATCGGGTTCGCCGATGAACATATTGTCCCGGTGCCTCTTTAAGAGCATCACCGCGGCCTGCAACGGTGTCCGCACGCGATAGTCCGGCAGCTTCTCGACGCTAGCCATGACCCCCTGACTCCTCAACGACTCCACGAGGACCTGCTTGCGCCGGGCGAGGACCGACGCCATCCGGGACTTAAACCATTCCCCATATCCCTTGGGATTGGAGCGCGGCCAGTTGACCGTCCGCACCCGATAGGTCGGCACATCACGATCCGTGATGGCGATCGCAGTGTCCGCCCACCGCGTATCGAAGTGCGCGCGTTCCAGAAGGAGCCGCTGTTCCGAGCCATTCGGCAACGAGGGAAGGATGTCGATGTGGAACTGGGCGCCATCCGCATAGGAGAGGATCCAGCAACGCCGGCCTTCGCGCACCGGCTTCGTCATCCCTTTGGCCTCGTGATAAGCCTTGATTTCGTGGCCCAAGAGCTGCTTCAGGTCGAACTGCGTCAGCTCGATTTTTGTGAGCTTCTTCAACTCACAGACAGAGTCGACGTCATATTCCTCGGCGTCGCTTATCGGTCGGATCGCTGTTCCGAGACGAAACGATCCCTGTACATAAACCGCTGGGTCGAAATTCCTTACCGTGCTCTCGGGCCGGTGAAACCAATCGCCCAGGGACTTGTAGCTCGTTTCGGCCTGTTCATACCGAGACACCGGAATGGCGAGCTCTCCCACGAGTGCCTGAAGAAATTTCTCAACCTGATCGTTTGCGCTTGTCACCTTCAATTCCCTCTGTTTCCCGATCCGTTCGATACGGGCCAAAATCGCCCAGATCATTGTTGAAGGGCGTCAATGAGAAGCATTAGTACATGGATAGCGTTAATATGTCCATACACTTTTTATTCCTATCTGCGATTGAGGTCGAGGAAGGCCCTGTGGCGCTGAAATTGAAGCGCGTTCGTCGTTCAGGCCCGCAGATTTCTTGCGCCGTATTCACCTCTGGCTTCCGGCCCTGCCTTGGTACTTGGCCGGAAGGTCGAGCCACGAGAAGTCACCGGAACCGCAGTAAAGGTCGTCACCGAGATGAGTGAAACAGACCACATCGAGTTGACTGCGCTGCGCAGCCCTGAGATCCGATTTCAGTTCTTCAGGCAGTCAACACGCTTGTGATAAGGATCATCGGGATTGCACGTGTTGGCATCGTCGACCAGGCATGTTCTTGCCATGGCAAAATCGATTCGGGTGCAGTCGGCGTTGCCGAGGGGTGGAAGGTCAGGATGGCGGTCTATTACCTCGTCGAGCTTGATGTGCCTCGCTTTCGCTTGGAGCCTCCGAACGTATCGGCTTGGGGATCAACAGCTTGACCGTCCGCGCTGATGGGTATATGAATTATACGCATCACCTTTCGATGTCAATATAGTTTTTATACCCATATCGAGGTTCTGATGGAAAACGAAAAACCCGGTGTACGGTGGGGCGTTGAACAAAGGCTGGAATTCATAGAGTTTCGGCTGTTCTGGGAAGGCGGCGTGAACCGCGCGGACATTATTAAGATGTTTGGCGTTTCGGTGCCGCAGGCATCGAAAGACCTGACGCTGTATCAGGATCAAGCGCCGGGAAATGTTGAGTATGACAAGAGCGGGAAACGCTACATACCGTCACGAAGTTTCGAGCCTAAATTCCTGACCCGCGACCCCGACGCGTACCTGTCTCGGTTGCGCTCCCTTGCGGAAGGATTGTCAAAGCCAACCGAATCCTGGCTAGGGTATTGTCCCGATTCTGATATCGCCCTTACACCGCACCGGGAGGTCGACACCGCCGTGCTGCGAGCAGTTCTCGACGCAATGCGCGATAAGAAATCGGTGGAGGTTCTGTATCAGTCTATGAGCCGCGTGCGAACCGATCCCGTTTGGCGGCGCATGTCGCCCCACGCCTTCGGCTACGACGGGTTTCGCTGGCATGCGCGGGCATACTGCCATACCGATGCTAAATTCAAAGACTTCATACTGCCGCGCATTCTGGAAGCACGAGCCTCTGGCCCGACTGGCGCGCACAGCAAAGATGATCTCAGATGGCACGAGCGCATCCATGTCGAAATCACGCCGCATCCTGCTCTCACCGAAAATCAGAAGAAGGTCGTGGCGAAGGACTACGGTATGACCGGCAATAAAGCGGTGCTGTCGGTGCGCTGTTCAATGCTGTTCTATGTGCTGAAGAGGCTCGGTTTACTTCGAGATGCCGAGAAGGAGCCTACGCGGGCGCAGCACATAGTTTTGCTGAATAAAGAGGCCGTGCAAGCAGCGCTGGATCGTGCGGAGATTGCGGATGCGAGAGTGGTAGAACAAGTGTAGGCACTGTTTTGTCCCGGCGCGATCAAAACACACGCCACCGCCCCCGGTCCTAGGTGGGCTGACGATCCATTGGCTCAGTTTTGAGTCACGGCAGCGGGTCCTCGACGTATGATCTCAACCTGCAAGTCTTGAATGCAGTTCGAGCTGATCAAAGCACGCAAGACGCCGCCCAAATGAGCCGCTAATTTAAAAATGCGGGAGAGGTGGGTGAGACCCACTGGCCATGTAAATTAGCGATCGACATTTCTCAGATCGATGACCCGGACATTGGGAAGGCTATCACCGGCAAGACACCCCGCTTCGGGGTCTTGAAACTGCAAACGGGGAACTTCTGTGAGACCTGTCTTCCCCATCCCTTGTGAAGAGATATCCTCGGACGGGTCGCGATCGATCACCACATACTCGACGGGAAGATCGTTCGGTACCATTTTTGCATTTCGCACCCTGTCGGAAGTTCCGATGTGCCTGGCATCCAACACCACGTCGGACCCTGTGCGCAGTAAGTCGCCGGCCCGGTTTCTGGCTACGCGAAATATCTGCCCGAGGTCTCCTACGGACAGACTTCTGTGGAGTTCCAGTGTGATGCTCTCCGTTGAGACTACCGGGAGTCCTTGCGATGCGGCCCAATTACTCTTCCCCGACGCTGCCGGCCCCACCGTCATCATTAGGCGTTGCCCAACTCGAGGCCAGTCCCATCCTGGTACTGAGGCGGGAAGCGAGTCGGCCAAGCGCTCCCACCATTCGGAAAGCTGAAAAAGGTGAGAATTGGCGGCGGGTTTGCCGTGCGATAGCCAATCCCGGGCCCTTTTAAAAGCTAGCGCACCGTTCCGCTCATCGTGGGACATGTGGGGCTCGAGTAATGTGAGAATTTCGTACCACTCGAATTGCCACGGACTATGATAACGAAGAACTCGATCATTTATCTGTTTGACGTAAGGGTTCTCGGGGCCGGCGTGGCGTTCAAGCTCGTCAAGATATTTTCGGATCAAACCTCGCCGAACGGCATCAACCATAGGAAGCAACGCCCGCGCTTGGGCTGCCCAAACCCGGCGATCAATCTCATCAAGGAGATTATGTGCGACAGCCGCCGCAGCGTGAGGCACCGGCAAGTCATCCCATAGGTCCACGAGGCCGTTTTCCCAGCACGGATAGGGCCAAGATCTCGATCCTGCCAGAACTTGAAGCCGCGAGATCGGCGCAAGCTGATCTTCTTCCTCCCACGCCAGGCCCATCTCAAGTAACTCTCGCGACCAAGCCGCCACTTCGATGACCGTGGCCACAGCAAGACGTTCTATGATACCTGCGCCGATGCGAATGCCGCTTGCTGCCACCCACGCGGCGGTATCGAGAGATGTAACTGTGCCAATCATCTTACGCGGGGTTACTGCGCCTCTGAGCCGTCTGGCGTCATCTTTACCAAGGCCAGTAGGAGCGAACACAACAAGGTATGGTCCAGAGGTAATGGCTTGCCTTTTTCGCTCGAGCACTAACGTGCGGAGCAATGCTCCCCATACGCTTACCTCTTCCCGGGTAACGCCGTCGACGACAAACGCGGTTCTTTCCAAGTCCGGATCTGACAGGAAGTCTGCTACCGTACCGATGGCAACGCCAGCTACGCCGCGCGCCAGCGCCAATGAATGAATAATCGAACTACCAACCTCCGCGTCGGATGCATTGAACGAAACAGCCTCTGCGGCAAGCTCGTCAGTGAGCTTTCGTGCTAGCGCATTTTGAAATCCAACCGGCAGCGGCCTGGGACACTCAACAACGGCAATGCCGGAGGTCCACAGGTCGGACATGACCCGGGAGACAAAGCCCGCTGGCCCAGGCAAGGTCCACCATTCAAATCCTTCTCTCATTTGTCTCGTGCAGCTCCGAACATAGTACGAGCTAGGGCGTTCATGCTCACCAATTTGCCTGCGTTCAATGGATCTACCGACAGTGTCAGGATACCAGCGAGAGCTCCATACTGGATGGCCACCGAGGAACCCGATGGGTCTGCTATCAAGTCAGCGATTTCGTCGGCGGGGGTACCGTCTTCGCAGTAGGTTGCCATTGTGCTATAGGCGGGCACGAGTTCGGGCTCTATGCCAAACAGGCTTGTTACGCCTGCCTTCTCCAGCGCAGAACCCGCCTCATTGATTGCCTTTTCCAGCTGCGCACCTGTCATGGCGTGCGCAAAGATTGTTTGACAAGGTTCGTTCCATCCTCCCGTTGTTTTGAGAATCTTGTCCACGGTCGTCGTCTTGAGGGCATTCAGGCCATCGAGCCGCGTCGCCAAGTATGAACGCGCCCACGGCCGCAATATCTCGACATTAACTCGGGATGGCGGTTTTGATCCGAGCGGGTACGCCTTCGCCCAAGACAGAGCGTGTTTCGCGTTGCCAATGAAGAGTGGCCTGACCAATCCCTTGGCTACGTTGGGATGACGCGCAGCATCAACGACCCATTCCGGCGTCCAGTTCGTGAGGTTGGTTATAACAAGTACTTTTGTACCCTTCCCGTGCTTTCCCTTGCGGATCTCCTGCATGAGGTCGCTGCGGTTCCATCCGCGGATTTCCACCTTGACGTCCGGCGAACCCTTGCCTCGGGCTGTCCGCGACCTTTCAAGGGCAAAACGAACATGCTCGACGTTAGAAACTGGGGCGCCGAACAGCACAGTGGCGCGGCCGTGCTCGCGAACCGGCGACATGATTTCAGCTTCCTGTCCGTCGGTCAGCGGCGAAACCTTGCCCTCGACTTCGGCTTTCCCAGTTCCCGAAATCTTCGTCCGGCTGTTTTTAGGATCAAAAGGGGCCTCCAGCGGCTTTCCCTTGAAGCTATAGATGCGGCCTAGCAGGTCCTCCTCGTCTTCGACCATGAGATCGAGTAGAACGCGGGAACGCAAAGCCCACCTTCCAGATGGCATCCATCGGAGGATTCCGAAGCCCTCCATCTCGTCGAGCAGGTACTCAATTTCCGAAGGATCGCTGCCCTTAGGAAATGCCTCTGGCCAGTAGCGCCCGGCGCGTTCAGACACTTCACTCGCAGTCATACCATCGCCATCGGCGCCTTCGACCGCGTCGATTAGTGCCCGCTCGGCCACGATGTACGTCAGTAGTTCATACCTTTGCTCGATATGCCGGATCGTCTTCTCGAAACTGCCGTAGAGCGCGGCCTTGATGCTCGGGCTCTTCATCGCGGTATCGACCATCTGAGTCGTGATCAGTCTCAGCTCGCGTTGTGTGCGGCGCTGCTGTTCCTCGACATTCGTCAGCAGTCCTTGGCAGAAGACTTGGATCAGGATTGGGTAATAGTTGGCGAAACTCAGGATGCGCCATACGTCCTCCCTGCGTGCGAATTCATAGCCCAAGGCCGCCAGGGGCACCCTTATCAATTCCTCGGCGTCGCCAGCATCGCCATAGACGAGAGGCCCTATGCGAACCGAGTCGTTTGAGATTTGCGCTAGAGGAGAGTTCTCTGAACGTGAGGTGCGGGAGACGTTGTGCAGGCCGGAAAGCACGAACTTGAAGCGGTGGTCGGTATCGGCCATCAAGGTCAGCAGCCGAAGAACATGATGGTGACGAATTCCTTCAGATGCCTGCTCGCGAACGAAATTGTCCGCCTCGTCGAGCATCAGGAGAATTCGACGCCTGTCATCGCCAGCGAGATATGCTTTGACTCCCGCTTCGAACTCGTCGGCCGTGGCTGCCTGCTTGCCGCCGAACACCTCAAGAAGAACCTCTGAACCCCTTTCCCACAATAGGTCCGACGGCGAGTCTACCAGATCGAGGTATGCGAACAGCGCATGTTCTGGAGCGTTTCGTGAAATGTGGCGCAGCAACGCTGTCTTGCCCAGCCTGCGACCACCATAGACGATGTACGAGCCGAACGGATTGACGATGCTCGCGGACTCCTTTGCTCGACCCTTGAACATTTCGGGTGGCACTTGAGCGGACCGACCGTAATCTTGGTACGGTGTTGCTGTCGTGAAGGCTTGGGCGATTTCGAACAGCATTAACGGCCGACGCTCGGGCGACGAAAGTGCTGCGAGAAGCAGCATTTCGTCGATTACGACCACTTTCCGTTTCCGTTTTAGGCATTCGAGTTTTATCTGGTATCGTCGCTCGAGTGAAAGGTGCCCGAAGACCAGAACCATGGCGCCGCGAGGCTCCGCACCTTCCGCAAGATTAAGGATTTCGACATTGCTGACCGTGTTCGGGGCAGCTGCGACCCGCCATCCCCCGTTGGTAGAGCTGCCAAAATCAGGCAACATCAAGGATGAAGCATCGAGTGGCATGCGCATTTTTGCGTCTACGACGAATACGGACCTTTTCTGATCCGTTCTTTCCTTGTTGAGGTCCACCATCTGTGCTTCGAACGCAATTTGAGACAGAAGACTGACGAGCTTCGGCCCTAAATGCGCGAGGCCGGCATTGCCTCTCAGGTTCCGCTTAAAATCAAGCCAGGCACGGATGGCGCTTCCGATTTCCTCACGGCGCTCTTCCTCGATAAGGGAAAACTGGAAGGGACCGTCATCCTTTCCGGCAGCAACAGAATGCTGCAGGGCCACTAAATCTACGCCCTTGGTGCTTTCGCAGATCTTGAGGAACCGGTCGAGTGCGAGATTTACGATGTTGCCGCCTAGCACCGGTCGCCGTTCGTCATCCGCACTGAAAACAGAAATCCAGTCCGAGAGTGTGGCAAGATCGTCCGTATCTAAGAGTCTGCGCAGATTATCCCGAGCGGCCTCGTCGATCTTGTCGCCTTGAATGAGGTCGTCGATGCTTTTGACAAACTCCCGTTTGGCCTCATCTAAGAGCTTTCGAGCTTCCCTTTCTAGGTCTTCCAACCTGTGGAAGGCGGCATTGACGTCCGAGACATGTGTGCCCTCTATTTCCTCAGGCATGAACTCGGCAGCCACAACTATTGGCTTTTCGTCTAGCGGGACGTTGCGGAGTCGCTCTTCCAGCTCAGATGATCCCTTCAGACTGCCGAGGGCCATGCGCCGAACTTTTTCGACCAAGCTGGATACCTGCTCGTGCTTAGCCTTGAGTTGGCCCTTTCGGGTGCTCTCGGCTGTCTCGATTCTCGCGCGGATGTCTTCCACGCGAGAATCGCTCCAGCCAAAGCGCTTCGCAAAGGAGAGGAGAATCTTCGCCGGTACGAAAGCGTCCTCTTCGCAACGTTTATCTATGGCGGTCTCAAGCGCTTCTGTCGGGTCTCCTACTATCCTGGGCAACGGAAGGTCAGCAATCGCTCTCATCAGCCTAGAAGCGTCGTTAGGCGACGGGGTCCATGCGTGGCTCCAAGTCATGCCTGGTAGCCACAACAGGGGAACATAAAGTGCAAGGCTAGCTTCTTTGCGGTCAAATTCGGCTACGGCTTTGCCCTTGAGGGTTTTCCCTATCTGCCCCAACACCTGCCTCGCGTAGGTGTTGGCCGCATCCAACAATGAGTCGCCTGTCGGCGCCGATGTTTCATTGCGAAAGTGTTCGATTCCCTTGATGAAGTTGTCTATGAGCCGGCGTATCAGAGCCATCTTACCACCGGCAGAACGCAGGTCCTCGACTTGCCGGGCGGCCTCCGCGTATTCCAAGCTAAGCGCTGAGATATCGGAAACTAACGCAACAAGCCGTTCGCGCGCGGCACCATCGATTACCTGCCCGTTGCCCACCTCATTGGCCGACTTAATCAAAGTCGCGACGATGTCTTCTCGCGACCTGTACAGCCCGGCGAACTTGGCAGCCGCATTGGCCCCACTACTTCCTGACAAAGCTGAATTTAGTACCCCCACCGGCCCATGCGGGGACAATAATGCATGCTTTACCTTTTGGCCCAGCACGAAGCGAAATGTCGCGGATTGCATAGCCCTGATCTGCTCAACTACTGCGCGCTTGCGTTCGTCGACATAGGAAAGGTCGGCGTGCGCAGCGCTTGCGGCTCTGACGCTTGCGACGGTGAGGGGAAACCCCAATCGCCTGTTCTCCTCCAGCGTCTCGTACAGCTGAAAAAAACCGGAGCAGCTCCCGGTAGGGCGGATTCTGTCGATAACTGCGAACGCTGCGCTGCTGTCCGCCACGTTGAAAAGTGCAGTTGGGATTACGGCAGCCGTCACGGCGACCCGCCGAGCTTCCTGTCGAGCGCCTCCATCTTCAGAAAAGTCATGACCAGTGGCGCATGCATTCAAAGAAGCTCGGAAACCTTCCGGTTCGTGGCGCGAGTGCCCCGCCATCCGAGCGCCCAGAGCGATGAGCCGGAGTTCGTCGGCCCCGTAGGGAACTCCTGACCCTTCGCCGAGGACCCGCTCGCAGGCTCTGACGAAATGATACGCGAGCCCAAATTCTTGATGTTCAAACAATGTGTCAGCTGTGCCCACCGCATCAAGCAGCAGCGGATCGACCTCCTCGTCCACGGCTATAGGTGCCTGGACAGGCGCAATGACAGGAATGGCTAGTTCCTGATCGTTTCCGGCAAATTCAGACAGAGCTTCTGGAGCGATATCCTCTTGGGGACTCACCGGAGAGACGGGAGTGGTTATTGACTGATAAGGCTCAACAATTGTGGAGAACCCAACACCTTGCCCATCCGTCGCCGGTACGCCCAAAGGATCATTCTGCGGCGTTTCCAACATTTCAGGAGAGGCGACAGGAACTGCGTCTGTAAGCGCCGCCGCTGCCGCGATGATCTCATCAAGAGCAAGGTTTGCGGCGCTCTCGGCTCGGTGGATGATCCCTGCAGCCACAGCGATGCGCTCTTTGCGCGGCAGCAGCTTTGCGCGATCATCGTCGTCCATCGCTGCCCTGGCATCCTTTTGAGCCGCCTCTGCCTTCGCGATGCGGGCCTCAATTGCCTCAATTGCAACAATGGCAGCCGTGTTTGGCGCACGCGAGATCAATTCCGCGCCCTGCGCAATCCTCTCGTCTGTGCTGTCGCCGTCTAATTCCATGTGGACGAACATGTCTCTTACAAAATCAAGGGTGGCACCCATGCGACCAACAAGTTCATGCGTATTGACGTCTTTCGGGAGGGCCGCCTCATAGCCGGCGGCATGTTCGTGTACACGGTTTATTAGGCGTGCGAGTTCCGAGGCGGCCGACAGGCGCGGGGGGGCGGCAATCGCATTTTCGGACGTTCTGATAATCTCGGCGAGGTCGGCCACCCACGCTTGCGATGCGCGTCTGAGGGGCTCGTTGTTGTCGATCGTGCTGTCGCCCAGGTCGATGGTCGCCTCTCCAGAAAGAACATCCATCGTCCGTGTTTCTTCTAAACCTGGCTTGGCAGTCGCGGCACGTTGCACGGACCCGGAGTCAAACGTCGAAGTCTCGTTCTCCTGCTGCTTCTCGACCGACAGGGGGGCATCTTGTGATCCTCGCTTGGCAACCTGGACGATCCTATCGAACTCTTTGAAGTCACATGCCATAACTGTTCGAATGTAGTCGGCAAGGGCCGGGTAGTGCGTTGCGACCTCTGCCATGGCAGGAACCTTGTCGGGAGCGGGAAGACTTGCCCAATCTAGGAGAACGACCGCGCTGACGATCTCCCATTGGCCAGCCGCCGCTAACTGCGCGAGTTGTTTTCTACCCCCACCCTCTTCCGGCGATACTCTCAGAGGACGAAGATTGGCCTTCTGCAACGCGCCTCGATACTCAGTCAGTAACTTTCTGTACTGCGAGTCCTTTCCTGTGATGACCTGAAGTTCCGAGACGAGGAGTCGAAGAAAGAATGGGTATTTTGACCCTTCAGGCAGCATCTCGAAAAGGCAATCTACGTCAGGGCGACTCTCTGGCCACCGGAAGCCCGTCAATTGTGTAACGCTCGATGACCATTTGTTGTGGAATAGCCGAACGCTCCTATTCGAGACTGAAATCCAGCGTTCGAACCATTTGGAATCGATGCCGGCCGGAAGACTGAGGATTGGGCTGCGAAGCCTCTCATGATCCTTAATCGTATCAATTAGAAAGGGTTCTGCCGGGGTGTCTGAGAGATCCATGGTTGGGAGCGCGGGAGACCCTTTTGGCGTCATCTTACTCGCGTCGAAGCCAAAAGGATTCTTCATCGACGATTCGCCAAGAAAGTGCCTGCGCAGATAAGCCGGGCCGTACGTGGTGTTTTTGGTGCTTGCCTTCGGATGGCGAGCCCTTGCTGAAGGGATGTTCGCGCACGACAGAAGCAGAAATTTCCGCAAACCTCTGCGTTTATCGGTCTCAGCAGACGGAAGCTGGACACTTCTACTGCACTTGGCATCTCGACAGTTCCCCCCCTAGCCCAAGCTTGAATCGGGCTCTATTATTAAACCGATACTAGACTGTCTAAACTCCGCGATCTCAACACATATTTTGCCTTTGCGTTCGCCGTCCAACGCAATCTTGCTGAGAACCCTTCGACAGAAGACATGGACATGACGCCGCTCGGTGGCAGATGGGATTCGACGCGACGAGCGATCGCGAAGTGTCGAACTGCGAACCTGCCCGCATCGGCATGGCAACTTCCCTATCGGATGTGAGATGTGCTCAAGCATCAGACGATATCCCGAAGGGGGAGAGATGCTCTTTGTCCAGTTGATAGATGGGTAACACTTTGAACCGGATACATGGTGTAGTGCACCCCGATTCTGAGACACGAAAGGGGTTGCGGAGATCGATCATCAGGTCTTTCAAGCGCCCCAAGGGCATCCATTTAACGGCACCGCTAGAGACAAAGATGACCCACGACGGTGCGCGACAATTGGCGAAGTCGCTTGCCCAGTGTCTCGTTGATGCAGATCCTGATCGTTACCTGCTGTCCTCCGCATCCGCGGTCCGAAAAGGCCGAATCTTCATTGACTATCTGCGTAACGGACGCGGCAACACAGCCGTGGGAGCGTTCTCGCCAAGAGCGCGGCTCGGCCTACCAATTGCTCATCCGGTGACCTGGATGCAGGTCGAGCGCGGAATTCGGCCGGACTCATTCCCGATTGGCAACCCGTTCAAACCGGTCGCAAAAAAGGCCGCATAGGCGGGCTTGGACCTCCATGTGGCTCACACACGTGGCTGTGGTCTCTGTTGTGTATTTGCCGATGTCGGGCGGGCATGTCGCGCAGGGCGCAGGTCCACTGGCGTATGGCTTCTTGCGACGTAGTGATGTGTAGCGATTGCACATGCGCCAAGCGTCGCGGAATTGGCTTGTCTCTGCAACCGGACCTCGCGGCAAGCTCCGGCCACCTCGAAATTTTCAAGGTGCGATCTCAAACGCGTCTAGCGCACCATTTTTGGTACCCCTCCGGTGAGGGCCGCCTTGTTGGCTAAGGGCGAACGTCGGAAGCCCTAGGCATAATCCTAGGAGTAGCCCTATGACGATGCCGCGGGTGGAGGTGATCACGTCGGTTGAGAGACGCCGGCGGTGGTCGCGGGAGGAGAAGGAGCGCTTGGTCACCAAGCTACTCTTCAGTCTCCGACCGGAGTTCAGTACCCACTGATGCAGCGATTCGAGGCTGCCGGAGTGCAGCGCGGCCCTGAAGCAGGCCGTGAAACGATCGCACTCGCGAATTGACGCTGCCCGGCGGTTGGCGAAGTTTGCTCATAGGGCCGTATTTGTTGAACCGATGCTGATCCAGATGTGCGAGCAGCGCATCGATTTGCCGCCCATCTAGCGCCTCGAAGGCTGTGCATAAATCGATCCCGCATGCCTTCAGGATTTCACGGGCGCGCTTCGCATTTTCATTCCGTTCATGCATCAGGGCAGTCTCCGATTATGGCGGCAGTTGCTTTGGTCAGCAGCATAATCGGTTTACCGCAGAGATTGCGAGACCGAAAAGCCAATCCGGGCGGCCTTGGCCGACGCTGCGCGCTCTCCAAGCCGTCGCCAAAGGAATGCAAAAACATCGAAACAGCTGGCTACAGGTCTGAACGCGAAATGCTCTGGGCATAATTCTGGATGATGCGATAGACCTGCATTCGTGAGCATCCCACGGCCCTTGCTATCTCGGACGCTCCCATAACCGCAGGGGCAGAG
>NZ_JBVVPZ010000028.1:0-37082 GCF_055811415.1 Mesorhizobium sp. WSM4846 | reverse complement strand
AACGTCGATGCGTTCATCCCGTTCGATCTGCCGCCTGCACGTCCGGCACTCTTTGTTGAAAGCAAGCTCGAACATCGTCTGCGGGAAGCCGAGCAGGCGCTCGTTCGGCTCGATCTCGGAGGCGATATGGTGCCTTCCCTCGATTGGTTCAGCTATGCCTTCGTGCGCAAGGAGGCAGTGTGATCTCGTCGCAGATCGAGGGCACGCAGGCATCACTCGTGGACCTTCTCGCTTTCGAGGCCGAAGAGAGGCCGGCACCCAATGCCGATGTGGAAGAAGTCACGAATTATCTCGATGGGCTCGCCTAACCGCAGGCGCAGAGAACGTCGATGCGTTCATCCCGTTCGATCTGCCGCCTGCACGTCCGGCACTCTTTGTTGAAAGCAAGCTCGAACATCGCCTGCCGCGCGGCTTGCATGGCGTGGCGGCGCAACTCCACCGATCGCCGTGCAGCGCCCTGCGGCCCCTTCCAGGCATCCAGTCGGAATTGTCTCGTCGCGATGGACTTGCGCAGGGTCGCCGCGAGGCTCTTTCTTTCGTCAAGGCGGCGACCGAAGTGCGCTGTTTAGGGATGCGCCTTTACTGGCTATGCCTATGCCGGCAAACCTGCCATACGCATGGCGTCGGTGACGTCATCGATGATATCAGGCGCAATTCCTACGGCAGCGGACCAGCGCCCGATGGTGAAGTGCGGGTCGAGCGAGAGCAGCCGCCCAGCCGAGGCTTTTGCCTCGTCGAGCTGCCCGAGCCTGGCTAGCGGTGCCGCCAGCCATCCGTGCAGGATGCTGAAGCCGGGGTTCAGTTCCACCGCCCGCCGGCCTGCTATGACGGCTTGCTCGTGTCGGCCGGACAGGAAATTGCCGAAGCCGATGATGCCTTGCGGCACGCAGCTCATCGTGTCGAGGGGGCTCAGCCGCATCGCCTGCTCGCCCCAGTCGATCGCCCGCGCCGCGTCGCCGCCATAGGCCACCGGCACGCAGCCGAAGGCATAGACGAAGGCGCAGGATGCGCTGAGCGCCAGGGCTGCCGCGAACGCCTCGTCGGCCAGCCTGCGGTCATGCTCCACCAGGCCGATGGTGAACCCGGCCAGAGCGAGAGCCATCGCGTCGCCCGAACCGTACTCGATCGTCGCATGGGCATGGCGGGCCGCCTTCTCGCGGTGCTTCGCTTGCATGCCGCCGCGTATGAACAGCGTCTGATGCGCCCAGGCGGCAAAGCCGTGGGCAAGGGCATAGGTCGGCTCGATGGCTAAAGCCTGATCGAGCAGGGGCAGAGCCTTGGACGCCCCCTGCGGCATGAAGGTGTAGACATCGGACAGCGCACGAAGCAGAAGATCATAAGCATCGAGACTGTCGGGGCGCCGGCGCCGGACGCGTTCGATCTCGGCCCGGCGCAAATTGGGCTCTATTGCCGCGACCACGCTGACGGTGATCTCGTCCTGCAGCGCGAACACGTCGGTCAGGTCGCGGTCGTAGCGTTCGGCCCACAGATGGCTACCGTCCTCGGCGTCGATAAGCTGGCCGGCGATGCGGACACGGCTTCCCACCTTGCGCACGCTGCCCTCCAGCACGTAGCGCACGCCGAGCTCGCGCCCGACCTGCTTCACGTCGACCGCGCGGCCCTTGTAGGTGAAGGAGGAATTTCGCGCGATGACGAAGAGCCATCGGATCCGCGACAGCCCAGTAATGATGTCCTCCACCATGCCATCGGCAAAATAGTCCTGATCCGGATCGCCGCTCAGATTCACGAAGGGCAGCACCGCGATCGATGGACGGGCGGGAATGCCAGAGCCAGGCTTCGGTTGCTCCATCGAGGCGATCGCCCCTGCTTCCGACATCTGGACCTCCTCGCGGACAGTGCCGACAAAGCGAAGGCCCCTGCGCAGGATGGTGCGGATGAGGCGTTGCTCCTCGCCGCTGTCACCGAGCGCATTGCGGGCGGCATTTATGCGGCTGGCGAGCGTGGCGTCAGAAATGATGCGCCCCTGCCAGACCGCATCGACCAGATCGTCCTTGCTGACCACCCGCTCGCGATTGCGGATCAGATACTGCAGCAGGTCGAACACCTGCGGCTCGACGGAGATCAGGTCGTTACCGCGACGCAGTTCGCGGCGATCGCCGTCCAGAGCAAAATCCTCAAAAAGATACGGCAAAATCACTCGCTCCAGATCGCGCTCCAAATGGACCGACACTGTAGCCGCGTCGTGGACGCAAAATCAAAGCGATCTCAATGCAAAATCAAGAGGTCCTGAAGGCCGCCTCAAAGCGCGCCCCTCAGCCCTGCCGCATAGTCTTCCTGCAACAAACGCTCAACCAACGCTTTGAAAAGGAGAACTCACATGTCGAACACTGCAGCAAAGTCCGTCGTCCTCGTGCATGGCGGCTTCGTCGATGGCTCCGGCTGGGACGGCGTCTACCAGATCCTCAAGAAGGACGGCTACGACGTGACTATCGTCCAGAACCCGACCACCTCGCTCGCCGACGACGTTGCCGTCACCAAGCGCGCCATCGCCGCCGCTCCCGGCAATGTCATTCTGGTCGGCCATTCCTATGGTGGCGTCGTGGTGTCCGAGGCCGGCACCGATCCCAAGGTGACTGCCGTCGTCTATATCGCGGCCTTCGCGCCAGACGCCGGCGAGTCGGTCTCGAGCCTGATCGCCAACCCGCCGCCCGGAGCGCCGGTGCCGCCGATCCTGCCGCCCGTCGACGGCTTCCTGATGCTCGACAAGGAAAAGTTCGCCGCCTCGTTCGCCGCCGATGTTCGTCCCTCGCTCGCCTCCTTCATGGCGGATTCGCAGGTGCCGTGGGGTGTGGCGGCACTCGAAGGCAAGGTCACCGCTCCGGCCTGGAAGGCAAAGCCCTCGTGGTATCTCGTTGCCAAGGACGACAAGATGATCCCGCCGCCGGCGCAGCGCCAGATGGCCAGCCGCGCTCAGGCGACGACCGTCGAGGTGCCCGGCAGCCACGCTGTCTACGTCTCCGATCCCGCAGCTGTCGCCAACCTCATCAAGCAGGCGGCCGCCGATGTCGGCAAGAAGTGAACCGGCCATGATGGGCTGCCTGGGCGCTCGGCGGCGCCCAGGCCCTTTTTTTCTTGCTCTGAACGTATCGTCTCCGGCTGACCAGTCTAACCAAGCGCGGAACCATACGGAGCGATACGGGAAGATTTCTGATTTTGGCCCGCGAAAAAGACAATGAAATCAACAATCTTAATACATCCTCCGGGCCCACCAAATTATTATAAATCAGTAGATTACGCTTAATTCTTTGAGTTTGAATCGAACGTTATTGGGTAAGTTTTTGACTCTTGAATGAAATGGTTTCGGGCCCGTTCGGCAATTTTCTCCGTCTCGTTGATGGCACCCGTCACACGTAGCTTAAGCCTCCTGGTTTCGAAAGGCCTTGCAACGATGCGTGCGGCAATCGGCGGCAACGACGTGCAATTAGGCGGGTTCTGAACTCGATCACAGCCTCAAATCGCTCGAAGGCACTCGTCAGTTAAGTTGATCTCTGCCGATCTGGTAGCCAATTCCAATGGAATTCTTTTTGAAGGTACCCTGTACTGCAGGGGCAAAAGCGCTGCGGGTGGGCGCGGGAGCAGGTTCAAGGAGAACCGGTCGGGATCCTCGATCCATGTAGGTTCATCGTCTGTGTGCCGCGAATGCGATTGCTCCTCGTCAGTCCGACGGGAGGCATGTGAACGCCAAGATCGATATGGACTTCGAAGTCAGTCTGCGGGTGGCACAGACGCGACAGCGCCCGGGCTTGGTTAGGCCCAGCCTAAGCAGGATTATCGAAAATCATTATTTGTGCATCGCACACAGCGTGCTTTGCTCCATCCGCCGGCTGAAAGAGAACAAAAAGAACGTCAGGCGGCAGCCTTCGGCGATGCGTCCGAAGCGGGTTGTTTTGGCGTGGACAGCGCCTGACCTCAGAAAAACAGGGGAACGTGATGACGACAATAATCTCGAAGTTTCGCCGTGCAGCGCTTGCGGCCGGCATTGCCCTCAGCGCCCTTTCGGTGAGCCTCCACGCCGAAGCCGGCAGCTTGAAGCTGGGCATGACGACCTGGGTCGGTTACGGCCCGCTCTTCCTTGCGCGTGACATGGGCTACTTCAAGGAAGGCGGCCTCGATGTCTCGCTCGAAGTCATCGAGGAAGCATCGATGTACATGGCGGCCGTCGCCGCCGGCGAACTCGACGGCAGCGCCTCGACCATCGACGAAATCATGAAGTACCGCTCGAAGGATGTCTGCTTCAAATCGGTCTATGCCCTGGATGACAGCCATGGCGGCGACGGTGTCCTGGCGCCGAGCGGGATCAAGAGCGTCGCCGACCTCAAGGGCATGGAGGTCGGGCTGAACGAGGGTTCAGTGTCGCAGTTCTGGTTCAACATACTGCTCAAGCAGGCTGGTCTCACTCAGGCCGACGTGAAGGTCACCAACATGACGGCGGATGATGCCGCCGCCGCCTTCATGGCCGACCGCATTCCTGTCGCCGTCACCTGGGAACCGCATCTGACGCTGGCCAAGAAGGAAAACAAGGGACAGGTGCTGATCGATTCCTCGAAGACGCCCGGCTTGATCGTCGATGTGGTGGCGCTGAACTGCGACTACATCACGAAGAACCCCAGGGATGTCGAGGCGCTAGTGAAGGGCCTCTACAAGGCCAACGAGTTCATCAAGGAAAATCCTGCGAAGGCTTATGAAGTGATGGCCAAGGGCGTCGGCGGCTGGCTCAAGGATCCGAAGGACTTCGCCTCCTCCGCCGCGGGCGTGAACTTCTACGGCAAGGAGCGCAATGCGCAATTCTTCGCTGGTGGCGAGAGTGGTGAAGCCGGCAAGCTGATCAAGCTCGGCGGCGATGTCTGGGGCGGCTTCGGCAAGCTCAAGATGGACATCAAATACGACGACCTCGTCGATCCGTCCTTCCTGACAAAGTGATCCGGCCTCGCAAAGTGAGTTCGCTGGACCGCAGGCCGAGCCTAACGCCTGCGGTCTATCCAGCCCAAAGGGTTTCCCTGTGACACTGGCACCGAATGCAACGTCTCCCATCAGCCATATCGTGACCACGAGCGTGGATAAAAATCAGCCCGGTCGATCCGCCTGGAAAGCTGTCGCCACGCCTTTTCAGGCCGTGTCGCGCCCTCTCTCCATCACGCTCAGCGTCCTGGTCTGGGTCGCGGTCATCGGTGGCTGGTTCGCCTTGACCTATTCCGGAGCGGTCAAGGAAATGTTCCTGCCGCACCCTGAATCCGTATTGTCCACCACCATCAGGATGGCGCTTGACGGGTCGTTGTGGGAGCACGTCCTGGCCAGCGTCCAGGTGGTGCTGATCGGTTTCGTCATTTCGAGCATCGTGGCAGTGCCGCTCGGATTGACGATGGGCACCTACCGCATCGTCCAGGCCGCGCTCGACCCGCTCGTCAATTTCATCCGCTATCTGCCGGTGACCTCCTTCGTGCCGCTTTTCATCCTGTGGATCGGGATTGGCATCGAGCAGCGCGTGGCCGTCATCATCTTCGGCATCTTCTTCCAGCAGCTCGTGATGATCGCCGACAGCGCGCGCGGCGTTCAGCGTGACCTCGTCAACGCAGCCTATACGCTCGGCACGAAACGCGGCGACACGGTCTTCCACATCGTCTTTCCGGCCACGCTTCCGAACGTGCTCGACGTGCTGCGCGTCACCATGGGCTGGGCCTGGACCTATCTCGTCGTCGCCGAACTCGTCGCCGCGCGCAGCGGGCTTGGCTACATCTCGCTCAAGGCCATGCGCGGCTTCCAGGTCGACGTCATCTTCATGGCCATCGCCATGATCGGTATCCTTGGTCTGTGCACCGACCAATTGTTCCGGGGCATCCGCCGCCTCGTCGCTCCCTGGGCCAATTGAGGAGTCGCTGACATGGACACCCTTACTCTCACGACGAAACCAAAGAGCTCCGACATCGGCGTTGACAATGTGGCCCTGCGTTACGGCACGGGCGACAACGCCGTGCTGGCGCTGGACGGCATCTCGTTCCATGTCGTGCCCAATGAGTTCTGCGTGATCGTCGGCCCATCCGGCTGCGGCAAATCGAGCCTACTCTATCTCATTGCCGGCCTCGAGGAGCGCACCGGCGGCATGATCTCTGTTGGCGGCAAGCAGGTTACCGAGCCGGGTCCCGATCGCGGTATGGTGTTTCAGGCCTATACGCTGTTTCCCTGGCTGACGGTCGCGCAGAACGTCGAATATGGCCCGAAGCGGAAAGGCATGTCGACGGCCGAGCGCCGGGCCATCGTCGAGCATTTTCTCCATGAGGTCGGCCTGGCGAAATTCGCCAACCATTATCCCTCGCAGCTGTCGGGCGGCATGAAGCAGCGCGTGGCGATTGCGCGTGCGCTTGCCAACGATCCGCAGGTGCTGCTGATGGACGAACCCTTCGGTGCGCTCGACAGCCAGACCCGCCACTCAATGCAGAAGCTTTTGCTCAGGATCTGGGACCATTCCAAGAAAACCGTCCTGTTCGTCACCCACGACATTGACGAGGCGATCCTGCTGGCGGACCGGGTGCTCGTCATGTCGGGCCGGCCCGGCCAGATCAAGAAGGAAATCCGCGTCGGCTTCTCGCGCCCGCGCAGCATGGATCTGATCATGGAGCCCAACTTCATCGCCATGAAGCGGGAAATCCTCGAGCTCTTGAAGAACGACGAAGACGACGAGCACTAGGCAATATCGGCGGTCTTCGGGGTGGATCACGAAACAGGCATGGCATGAGCATCGAGGCGGCGGAATTCGACTATATCGTCATCGGCGCGGGCTCGGCCGGTTGTGTCCTGGCCAACAGGCTGAGCGCTAACCCCGCTAACCGCGTCTGCCTGATCGAGGCCGGCGGCAGCGACGACCGTACAAGGGTGCGCGTGCCGGCCGGCATTCTCTCGCTCTACGGCAATCCGACTTTCGATTACGGCTTCAAGGGCGTGCCGCAGCCGCTGCTCAACAACCGTCGCATTCCGGTCAACCGAGGCAAGCTTCTCGGCGGGTCGAGTTCGATCAATTCCATGGTCTATATCCGTGGCGCTGCGCAGGACTACGATGAGTGGGCGGCACTTGGCTGCGCCGGGTGGTCCTATGCAGACGTCTTGCCGGTCTTCAAGAGGCTGGAGCGGAATCTCCTGTCGCAGAACCCGGCCTATCACGGCTTCGACGGCGAATTGCTGGTCGACAATCCGCGTGACCCCAACGTTGTATCCAGCCTGTGGGTAGAGGCGGCCCGGAACATCGGCCTGCCTGAAAACCGCGACTTCAACGCCGATGGCCAACTCGGCCTCGGCATCTACAATGTCACCCAGGACAAGGGCGAGCGCTTCTCGGCCTATGCAGCCTTCATTCGTCCGGTTCTTAGCCGCCCGAACCTTCAGGTCCTGTCAGGCGTCGAGGTGCTTGACCTGGCAATCGAAAGCGGGCGCGTCACCGGCGTCAATGTGATCAGGGACGGAGCAGCCCAAAGGCTGTCTTGCCGCGCCGAAGTTGTGCTCAGCGCGGGCGCGATCGGATCGCCGCGCATCCTGCTTGCTTCCGGTATCGGCTCGGCCGACGAGCTGAAGGCGGCGGGGATAGAGCCGGTCATGAACGTGCCGGGCGTCGGCAAGAACCTGCGTGACCATGTCGACGGCATGATCACCGTGCGGTCGAAGAGCACCAGGACGCTCGGCCTGTCGCTCGCCAATCTGCCGGCGATGCTGGTGGCGCCCTTTCAGTATTTCGTCCGGCGCAAGGGCATGCTGACGACCAACTACGTCGAGGCCGGCGGCTTCGCCAAGACGAAATATGCCGGCGATATTCCCGATGTCCAATTCCACTTTGTTCCGGGCTATCGCAGCCATCGCGGCCGGCTCGTCGAATATGGTCACGGCTATGCCGTGCACACCTGCGTGCTGAGGCCCGGAAGCGTCGGCGAAGTCACGCTTGAGTGTGACGGCACCCGCCGCAACGTGCTGATTGATCACCGCTTCTTCAGCGATGAGCAGGATGCTCTGACCCTTGGCGAAGGCATCAAGCTGGCGCGCTCGATCCTGGCTTCGCCAGTCTTTGCCGATATTCGCGGACCGGAAATCCTGCCTGGACCCGATGTCGTCACCGACGACGAGATCCTCGCCTATCTGCGCGCCGAAGCACTGACCGTCTATCACCCGGTTGGCACGGCCAAGATGGGTAACGATACCATGGCGGTGGTCGATCCCGCTGGCCTCAAGGTGCGCGGCTTCGACAATCTGCGGGTGGCGGACGCCTCGATCATGCCGACGCTGATTGGCGGCAACACCAATGCGCCGTCCATGATGATCGGCGAAAAAGCGGCCAAGGCGATATTGTCCTAATCTCGCGTCGACTCGGTCTCGAGACGTCACAACGGTCAATTCGGTGTCTGGCTCGAATGGCATTCCCGTCACTCCCGAACGCGATGATCCGGGATACTGCGATCCGCGTTCCATGTCCTTGGCTCATGTCCCGGGCATTTAGGGACAAGCTAACCAGTGCCACGTGAAATCGTAATTTTCGCTATCCGGTCCCTCCAGTACACCAGCGATCTGACCTCCTCGCATCCGCAGAAATTCTCGGGGGAGCTGAAAAGGGCGCTGAAATGTCAGTCGAAAAAATAAACACGCTCGTTGTTGGTGCCGGCCAGGCGGGGGTGGCCATGAGCGAACATCTGAGCAAGAGCGACGTGCCGCATCTCGTACTTGAACGGAACCGCATCGCCGAACGCTGGCGCTCGGAAAGATGGGACTCCCTGGCTGCCAACGGCCCTGCCTGGCACGATCGTTTTCCGGGCATGGAGTTTCCCGATACCGACCCCGATGCCTTTGTCTCCAAGGAGGACGTTGCCGACTACTTCGTCGCCTACGCGGACATGATCTCCGCGCCCATCCGTACCGGTGTGGATGTTGAGAAAGTGCAGAGGCTTGTCGGTTGCCCCGGTTTCCGGGTCGAAACCTCGGAGGGCGTCATCGAGGCCGCCAACGTGGTCGCCGCTACCGGGGCCTTCCAGCACCCCGTCATGCCGAGCATCGTACCTAGCGATGCAGGGCTCATGCAGATCCATTCCAGCGCCTATCGCAATCCCGACCGGCTGCCCAAGGGCGCGGTCCTGGTGGTCGGGTCGGGATCGTCGGGCGTGCAGATCGCGGACGAGCTCGTGCGCGCCGGAAGGACCGTCTACCTCTCGGTCGGGCCGCATGACCGTCCGCCACGCGCCTATCGCGAGCGCGACTTCTGCTGGTGGCTGGGGGTTCTCGGCAAATGGGACGCCCAGGCGCCGGCGCCTGATACCGAACATGTCACGATCGCGGTGAGCGGCGCGCGCGGCGGCCAGACGATCGACTTCCGGCGCCTTGCCGCGCGAGGGATGAAGCTCGTCGGCCGGACGGAAGTCTACAAGGACGGCGTCATGAATTTCGCACCCGATCTCGGCCGGAACATCGCCCGCGGTGATGCCAACTACATGTCGCTGCTCGACGAGGCCGATGCCTATGTCGCCCGCAACGGCCTCGATCTCCCCGAAGAGCCCAATGCCCGCAAGATCGAGCCGGACCCGCAATGCGTGACCGATCCAATTCTCGACCTGAACCTCGCCAAGGCTGGAGTAGCTTCGATCATATGGGCGACGGGGTTCAGCTTCGATTACAGCTGGTTGAAGGTCGATGTGTTCGGCGAAAAGGGCAAGCCGAAGCACCAGCGCGGTGTTTCGAGCGAGCCCGGGATCTATTTCCTGGGCCTGCCGTGGCAGTCAAGGCGAGGCTCCAGCTTCATCTGGGGCGTCTGGCACGATGCCAAGCATCTGGCGGACCATATTTCCACGCAGCGCAAATACCTGACCTATCATGCGTCCGCGAAACGCCAGACTCAGGCGGCATAGCGCAGGCTGGCGGCAGCCTGGCGCCATGCGCGACGATGTTTCGACCACGAGCCCGATCTGATGGAGACCAGGATGGCGCATACAAGAATTCGCAAGTTCAACTCGAAGGACACCTATCCCGAACAGAAGCTCGACAACGATCTGTGTCAGGCGGTCGTTACGCGGGGCGGCAGGACCGTCTATCTGCGTGGCCAGTGTCCTCAGGATCTCGACACCGCCAAGAATATCGACAGCCACGATCCGGCCGAGCAGACGCACAAGGTGATGCAGAACATCAAGCAGCTCATCGAGGAGTGCGGCGGCACCATGGAGCATCTGGTCAAGGTGGTCGTCTACATCACCGACGTGCGCCATCGCGAGGCGGTCTACCGCACCATGGGCGACTACATCAAAGGCGTGCATCCCGTTTCGACCGGCCTCGTGGTGCACGCCCTGGCGCGGCCGGACTGGCTGGTCGAGATCGACGGCACCGCCGTGATCCCAGATTGAAAGTCATGACATTTTCCATTGTCGCGCGCTGCAGCCGCACCGGCATGTTCGGGGTCGCGGTGTCATCCTCGTCGCCTGCGGTGGCCGCGCGTTGTGCCTATGCGCAGGCGGGCGTCGGCGCCATTGCCAGCCAGAACGTCACCGATCCGACACTCGGCACGAAGGGGCTCGAACTGCTGGCGCGCGGTGCCTCGGCCGCCGAGGCGGTCGCTATCCTGAAGCGCACCGGCGCCTATAGCGACTACCGTCAGGTGCTGGCTGTCGATGCCGCCGGGACCACGGCTATCCATTCCGGACCCAAGGCGCTTGGCATCTGGGCGGAGGCGCGTGCGGACAATGTCGCCTGCGGCGGCAACATGCTGGCCCATGACGGCGTGCCGCAAGCCATGGTCGAGGCCTTCCTGGCGTCGGAAGGGCATCTCGGCGACCGTCTCATCGCGACCATGCGCGCCGCGCTGAAAGCGGGCGGCGAGGCCGGCCCTGTCCATTCCGCCGGCATGAAGCTGGTGCGCGAGGTGGCGTGGCCGGTCGCCGACCTGCGCTGCGACTGGACCGACGACTGCCCGATCGAACAACTGGCGACACTGTGGGAACTCTACAAGCCGCAGCTCGATGCCTATGTGACCCGCGCGATAAACCCATCCGATGCGCCGAGCTACGGCGTGCCGGGCGACGAGTAGCCGGCACACAGGGAAGGCATCCGCATGAGCGAGCTCAGCCACAAGGACTGGATCAGCAAGGCATCCGCGATCCGTTTTCGCGACAAGGCGTTCATCGACGGCAAGACGATTGCGGCGCGTTCGGGCCGGACCTTTGCCAGCATCAATCCGGCAACCGGCGACGTGCTGGCCGAGGTGGCGTCCTGTGGTGAGGAAGACATCGATCTCGCCGTTGCCGCGGCGCGCCGCAGTTTCGAGGCCGGTGTCTGGTCACGCACGAGCCCGACGCACCGCAAAGAGGTGATGCTGCGGCTGGCGCGGCTGCTGCGCGAAAACCTGCAGGAGCTTGCCCTGCTCGAGTCGCTCGACATGGGCAAGCTTGTCACGGATGCGGCGACTGTCGATGTCCCGGGTTCTGCGGCGATCTTCCAGTGGTATGGCGAGGCCATCGACAAGATCTACGACGACGTGGCGCCGACCGGCGGGAGGGATCTGGTGCTGGTGCGGCGCGAGCCGCTCGGCGTCATCGGCGCCGTGGTGCCGTGGAATTTTCCGCTCGACATGGCGACCTGGAAATGTGCGCCCGCGCTGGCGGCGGGCAATTCGGTAGTGCTGAAGCCCGCCGAGCAGTCGCCTTTCTCGGCCCTCCGGCTGGCGGAACTTGCCATGGAGGCGGGCCTGCCCGCCGGTGTGCTCAATGTCGTGCCTGGCCTTGGCGAGACGGCCGGCCAGGCGCTAGGCCGCCACATGGATGTGGATTGCCTTGCCTTCACCGGATCGACCTCGGTCGGCAAGATGTTCCTGCAGTATTCGGGCCAGTCGAACATGAAGCAGGTCTGGCTCGAAACAGGTGGCAAAAGCCCGAATCTTGTCTTCGCCGATTGCGGCGATCTCGATGCGGCAGCCGACATGGCGGCGTTCGGGATCTTCTTTAACCAGGGCGAGGTCTGTTCGGCCAATTCGCGCCTGCTCGTGCAACGCGGCATCAAGGATGCGCTTCTGGAGAAGCTGACGGAGCGCGCTGCGGCCACCCAGCCTGGCGATCCGCTCGACCCGGCCTCGAAAATGGGCGCCATGGTCGATGCCCGCCACGCCGCCAACGTCATGCGGTTCGTCGAGGCCGGCAAGAAGACCGCGCGCCTGGTTGCCGGCGGCGATCGGGTCACGATCAACGGTCGCGGCAGCTTCATACAGCCCACCATCTTCGACAATGTTGCCCATGACGACCCGATTGCCCGCGACGAGATATTCGGACCGGTGCTTTCGGTCATAGCCTTCGACGACGAAGAGGAGGCTATCCGCATTGCCAATGACAGCCCGTACGGACTGGCCGCATCGCTGTGGACCGACAGTCTTTCGCGCGCGCACCACGTTGCCGGCCGGCTCCGCGCCGGCACGGTTTCTGTCAATACGGTCGATGCGCTGAGCCCGATGACGCCGTTCGGCGGGATCAAGCAATCCGGCTTCGGCCGCGACCTGTCTCTGCACGCGCTCGACAAGTACACCGCGCTGAAAACGACATGGATCAAGTACTGAGGCAGTGCAGGGCGCTTGATCGCAGCGCCCAAACCGGCAACATAGCCGCCCATGCCGTTACGCTTCACGCTGAGACAACTGGAATATTTCGTCGCCGTCGGCGAAGCCGGCTCCATTACCAAGGCGGCCGAGCAGGTCAATGTTTCGCCGCCTTCGATCTCGGCGTCCATCGCGCAGCTCGAGGCCGAATTCGGCGTCCAGCTTTTTGTGCGCAAGCATTCGCATGGCCTGTCGCTCACGGCCGGCGGGCGCGTTTTCCTCAAGGAGGCCGCCAGGCTGCTAGTCGACGCCGACGCTCTGCACGATATTGCCGGCGACATCGCCGAGAAGGTGCGTGGGCCGCTGGCGGTCGGATGCCTGCTGACTTTCGCGCAGATCGTCATGCCGACCCTGCGCATGAAGTTCGAGCGCGCCTATCCCGAGGTGCGGTTCAGGCAGTTCGAACGCAACCAGGGTCAGCTGCTCGAAATGTTGCAACGGGGCGAAATCGACGCGGCGCTGACCTACGATCTAGAACTGTCGCAGGACACGACGTTCGAACCGCTGATGCTGGTGCCGGCCTATGTCATGCTGCCACAGGGGCACCACTTCGCCGGCAAGGCTTCCATCACGACGGAAGAGCTGGCCGACGAGCCGATGGTGTTGCTCGACCTGCCATATAGCCGCGAATATTTCCTCTCGGCCTTTCATTCGCGGGGGATCCGGCCGAACATTGCCGAGCGCACCGGCGACATCGCGGTAATGCGTTCGATGGTTGCGAACGGCTTCGGCTATGGCATCGCCAACATGCGGCCGCTCAACACGCTGGCGCCAGACGGCAAGCCGCTGGTATTCGTGCCTCTGGAGGGGGATTTGCGGCCTCTGACCATGGGGGTTGCATTGCCCAACGCCGAGCACCGCACCCAGACAGTGCAGGCGTTCATCGATCATTGCCGCCGTTTCGTCGTCGAACAGGGCGTGTTCGGCAGCGGGCGGGTCGTGGAATAGAGCAATTCCAGGAAAAGTGTGGAACGGTTTTCCCACAGGAATTGCGTCAAAACGAAGAGATCCCGCGACGACCTATCAGGCAGTCTGAAGCCGGTGACTGGCAAGCAGCCGCAGCAGATTGTCCAGCATGTCGTCGCAGCGGCGCATCTGTTCGACGCTGACGAATTCGTCCGGTCTGTGCCCTTGCGCCATCGAGCCCGGTCCGCACACGATGGTCGGCGTGCCGAGGTCGCGGCTGAACAATCCGCCTTCGGTGCCGAAGGCAACCTTGATAGTATCGTTGGCGCCGGTCAACGATTTGACGAAGGCTACGGCCTGCGAGTTCGCCGGCGTGTCCAGCCCTGGATAGGTGTTGGTGATATCGATGTCGATGGCCGCCTCTGGCGCGATCGTTGAAGCCGCAGCGGCAATGCGCGCTGCCGCCGCGCGCAACCCATCGAGGATTTGGTCGGGATTGTCGTCCGCGACATTGCGGATCTCGAAGTCGAGCTGGCAGAGGTTCGGCACGATGTTGAGCGCCACGCCGGCATTCATCTTGCCAACGTGGACGGTCGTGTAGGGAATATCGTAGTCGCCGTCGCGTACGCCATCGCGCGCTAGCCGATCCTGTTCTTGGCGCAGTGCGGAGACGAAGTCGCAGCCCAGATGAATAGCATTGAGTGCCAAGGGGGCCAGCGCCGAATGGCCTTCCCGTCCACTGCAGATGGCGCGCGCCGCAAGCTTGCCCTTGTGGCCGGTCGCAACCTGCATGCTGGTCGGCTCGCCGACGATGCACAGCAATGGCCGGTGCGGCGCAACCTGCAGCATGTCGATCAGGCTGTGCACGCCGATGCAGCCGACCTCTTCGTCGTAGGAAAGCGCCAGATGCAAGGGCATTTGCAAGCTCATTTTCGAGGCCTTGAGGCACGCGGCAAGCGCGCAGGCCACGAAACCCTTCATGTCGGCCGCGCCGCGGCCGTAAAGCTTGCCGTCGCGCGCGCTCATCTCGAAAGGCGGCAGCGTCCAGTCCTGGCCGTCGATGGGGACGACATCGGTATGGCCGGACAGCATGACGCCGGGAGCGTCGGCCGGCCCGATAGTGGCGAAAAGGTTCGCCTTATGGCCGTCCGCGCTGCGGATGATCTGGCATGCAATGCCCTGTGCCGCCAGCAACTCCGTCACGTAGCCGATGAGGTCGAGGTTCGAAACGCGGCTCACCGTCGGGAATGCGATCAGTTTTTCAAGGATTCGGATGCTGCCCATGCGTTGTATGTCTCATTGGCCGTGCGCGCTATCTAGCATCGCGTGGGAGCGGCGCTGAAGTCGCATTTGGCTCAGCCGGGATTCACCGGATGCTAATCCAGGCGGCGGGGCTGATTAGGCGCGTCCTAATCGGCACAGAAGAAATCTGTAGTTTTCCGGCACGCGCCGCAACCTATGAGTAGGTTCACGGCATCTGCCCACCGGGCAGACCGGCTTGCGTCAAAGTTTGAAACCATCACCGCGCATGCCGCGATGCGACGCTGGCAGGAAGGAAGCACCATGCGTGATCCACGCTACGACATTCTGTTCGAGCCTGTGAAGATCGGTCCGGTGACCGCCAAGAACCGCTTCTACCAGGTGCCGCACTGCAATGGCGGCGGCTATCGCGATCCGTCCGCCGCGGCCGAGATGCGCCGCATCAAGTCGGAAGGCGGCTGGGGTGTCATCTTCACCGAGCAGACCGAGATGCACCACACCTCGGAGATCACGCCCTTCATCGAGCTCAGGCTGTGGGACGACGCCGATATCCCGGCGCTCGCCAGGATGGCCAAGGCCATGCACCAGCATGGCGCGCTGGCTGGCATCCAGCTGGCCTATTCCGGTATCAACGGCCCGAACCTCTACACCAAGGAAGTACCGCGCGGACCGTCGGCCTTGCCCATCCGCACCTTCACCAATGACCCGGTGCAGGCACGCGCCATGGACAAGCAGGATATACGCGACCTGCGCCGCTGGCATCGCAATGCCTTCAAACGCGCCAAGCTGGCGGGTTTCGACCTGGTCTGTCTCTACGGCGCGCATGGCTTCGGCATCATCCAGCACTTCCTGTCGACCGCCACCAACCAGCGCAGTGACGAATATGGCGGCTCGCTGGAAAACCGCTCGCGGCTGATGCGAGAGCTGATTGAGGAGGGCAGGGACGCCATCGGCGACACTTGCGGCCTGACGCTGCGGCTGTCGCTGGACGAGATGATCGGCGAGCTGGGCTTAGCCAATTCCGAAGTGCGCGACATGATCGAGATGCATGCCGACCTGCCCGACCTCTGGGATCTGGCGCATGGCGCCTGGGAGGACTGCTCCGGGCCGTCGCGGTTCAAGGAGGAGGCCGCTCAGGAGGGTCTGGTATCCGGCATCAAGAAGCTGACCTCGAAGCCGGTCGTCGGCGTCGGTCGCTTCACCTCGCCGGATGTCATGGTCAGGATGATCAAGTCCGGCACGCTCGATTTCATCGGCTGCGCCCGTCCATCGATCGCCGATCCGTTCCTGCCGAAGAAGGTGGAGGAGGGACGGATCGAGGACATTCGCGAATGCATCGGCTGCAACATCTGCATCACCGGCGACATGACCATGTCGATCTCGCGCTGCACGCAGAACCCGACATTCATGGAGGAGTGGCGCAAGGGTTGGCATCCGGAGCGGATGCAGGCCAAGGGCGACAGCGACAGCGTGCTGATCGTCGGCGCCGGTCCCGCCGGGCTTGAGGCCGCCCGCGCACTCGGCCTGCGCGGCTACCAGGTGGCGATCGCCGAGGCCGGCACCGAGCTCGGCGGACGCGTGGCGCGCGAGTGCCGCTTGCCTGGTCTCTCCGCCTGGGGTCGCGTACGCGACTATCGCCAGTATCAGATCAGCCAGATGTCCAATGTCGACGTCTATTTCGAAAGCCGATTGTCCGCCGAAGATATCCTGGCCTTCGGGTTTCAGAACATCGCCATTGCCACCGGCTCGACATGGCGCCATGACGGCGTGGCGCGTGCGCATGTCGTGCCGATGCCGGTGGATCCGGCCATGCCGCTCTATACCCCGGACAACCTGATGGGCGGAAATGTACCGACCGGCAACGTCGTGTTGTTCGACGACGACCACTATTACATGGGTGGCGTTCTGGCAGAGCTTATGGCGCGCCGGGGCGCGAAGGTGACGCTGGTGACGCCGTCCGCCTATGTGTCCGACTGGACCCGCAACACGCTGGAGCAAGGCGCCATCCATCGCCGGCTGGCCGAGCTCGGCGTCGAGATCGTGCTGAACCGGACCGTGACGCGCGTCGTGCCGGGAGGCGTTGCCACCGCCTGCGCCTACACCGGTGCCGAACGCGACATTGCCGCCGACGCCGTGGTGCTGGTCACGTCGCGCCAACAGGACGACCAGGTCTGGCGCAACCTGAAAGCGCGGCGCGACGAATGGGCCGACAATGGCATTCGCTCGATCAAGGTCATAGGCGATGCCGAGGCGCCAGGTCCGATCGCCTGGGCGACCTATGCCGGACACCGCTTCGCGCGCGAACTGGACGAAGCCGATACCGGTGATGCGCTGCCGTTCCGCCGTGAAGTGACGGCTTTGGCGGCGGGGTAGGCCGATAGCATGGCTTGATAGGGAATGACGTCGCCACAAACCTGTTTCGCGCTAGCGTGTCGAAATCTGATGACGGGATCAATCGCAAGACAATACGGAACGATACGGGAAACTTTCTAATTTTGGCCCACGAAAAACGCAATAGAATCAATGTCTTTAACACATCCTCCGGGCCCACCATTCAGTCTGCTCGATTTCCGGGTTTTTCACCCGTCTCAGAATAGCGTCGACATTTCCGTAGGTTAGCACCGAGTAGTGGGCAACACTTGGCTGAGACTCCGCAGTGAGCGTCCAAAACACCTGACTTTTGGCTGTCCGTCTCTGTCGGACGAATTCCGTAGCCAAGTGTTTGGCAAAGCGATGGTTGGCTGATCAGCCAGATGCACGCCGGATTGTGTCAGAAGCCGAGGAGTGCAGCCTGGCTGGTCCAGGCGTGCGGCAGGTCCGAGACCCGTGAGAGCCTGTGGGCCGTCAGTTCGACAGGTTGATCACCAACAATACTGGCAGCAATTTTCGGGGCGAGGAAAGCGAGGGATAGAAGGCGGCTTACCTCGGATGTATGGGTGCCGTTGAGCATGGCAACGTCGGTGAGGCTGCGGTTGGCTCCGTCCGTAAGCTGCTCCAGGTACAGGCGGGCTCGACGCACAAGGTCGATCAAGGCGCCATCGGGTTCTCGGCTGATGTTGGACCCGTCTGTAAGCACGATCCGCGTCTCGACACCGCGTCGCTTCATACCGATTGGACATTCGATCGAAGTTACTTGGGCGCTATCGTTGGGAGGCAGAGTACGGTCGAGAAGCAATTCCGATAGCGAGCGGCGATCGAGTTCGATCGTCAACGATCCGGGCTTGAGGGTGATCCTCCGAACGATCTTTTGAAGCATAAATCGCTTCGCTTCCGCAGTGTCTGATGCCCAGCACGACCGCATGGTGACGGCAACCGATCCGTCTTTGCATTGTCGTGTCCTTGCCGAGAGCCCGTCACTCGCAACCTCTCGGCGATATGGGGAGTTCTCTTTCCGGCGGCCAGAAGCAACGTGTCCTACTGGCACGCGCTTTGTACAAGCGACCGAAGATGCTGGTACTAGACGAGGGCACCGCGCATCTCGATGTCGAAAATGAACGACGCATCAACGCGAGCTTGACGGACCTCGCGATCACGAGGATCAGCGTAGCACACCGGCCAGAGATGATGGCAGGCGCGGATCGGATCATCGAGATTGCCCGCACCGTACGCGACCGCCCTTGGTCGAGACGCCCGAGGTCGACCTCGTCAAAATCGAAGGCGAGTGGTCCTCCGAGGCGCCGGCGCAGATCTGCTTGAAAACATCCACCAGGCTCGCTATCGCTGCCCATCAGTGCCCATCAGTGCCCATCAGTGCCCATCACCGCCCCTCAGTGCCAACCTGAACTGCCCACCGGATTGAGGGCACTTCCATTCAAGTCGCGCCTGGACGGAGCATCAGTCATGGGTGATGTAAAGGTTAAAAGCTGAGACGTGCGATAACGGACATAGCTGGACACCGCTCTCGATATTGCCCTGAAGAACGTCAAACCCGTCCCATACGCCCTCCGCATCCCTCGCAGTGCAATCGGTCTGTCAACCGGATCGACGTCTCGGGGTGATCGGATGATCGCCGCCTCATGCACGGCCATCCGCTACTGCTATCTCGCCCGTAAGGCTGTCGGCCACAGAGGATACCTTGCTACCGCCCGAAAGCTTACATCACCGAGGGCAAAGCTGTAGGTTGATGTTGCGGACAAAGCCGACACATTACGGCGGGCAGCTCGATCAATCAGCTACGCCGCCGCAACGCATCGATGAGCGCACGTAGAGCGGACGGCATATGCCTGCGGCTCGGGTGATAGAGACGCGAGCCAGAAAAAAGCACGGACCAATCGTCCAGCACCGCATCGGCTTGATCGCGTTATGGGCGGCGGTTGGCGCGAATGCCGGCTATCAGGTCGCCTGATAGCCTCAGGAATGACTGCATTGGATCCAGTCCGCTGGTTCCGGTGAAGGTCCGCTTTCCGGGAGCAAATTTGAGCCGGGAATATCCCACTAGGGTCAGAACAGCTGGTTCAGGGGAACGTCCGCTTCCGCGCCGCCAGATCGATCCCGGAAGGTCTCGAAAGGGTCAGTTCACGTCGATGCATGGGGGGCCTGAATGTCCGCTTCTCACATTCCAGGCCTCGAAGCCGCAAGTCCGCTTCCGTGAAGAGTTTCGGGCGCCGGCAGGCGTACGAAAGTCCCCGAGGAAGGAACCCGCGGGCCACGGGCGGTGGGCTATGGGGATCTCGATTTGCGACTGATGTCGGCGATGGTGCGACCGCCGCCGGGAAGCGGGGGGATAGATGTGGACAGGCCGCTTCGTTGCGCCTCCGTGCGGTGTTGTCGGCCCGGCGCGCGGCTGGGCGCGGCTCTGACGGCCTCGATGAACACGATGGGCACATGTGGATCCGTTGCCGGGGTTTGAGGGCCTGCGGTTGAACTCTTGACCTTTCCATGCCGGGTCATGAACAGTTCTCCGGGTTAGTCGTGGTCTGGTTGGGCGGTCCGCGGGGCTGCCTCCAGCGTTGGAACACCTCGATGACGATCATGCGTCCGCCACAGCAGGGGCATGGCGGCCGGAAGTCCTCCGGTTCGCCTGGTGTCTCGTCATTGGGGCGCGGCGACGGCCAGCAGTTCGCGGGCGAGCGCGAGGCTAGCCTTGCGGGCGGAGCCGGCGAGCAGGCCGTAATGCCGGATGCGATGGAAGCCACGCGGCAGGACATGGAGCAGGAAGCGGCGGATGAACTCGTCGGTTGCGAGCGTCACGACCTGCTGGCGATCGGCGCCGTTGAGCCGGTAGTCCTTGTAGCGGAAGGTGACGCGGCTCTCGTCGAAGGCGATCAGGCGGCTGTTCGAGATTGCGACCCGGTGGGTGTAGCGCGACAGATAGGCGAGCACCGCTTCCGGTCCGGCGAAGGGCGCCTTCGCATAAACCACCCAGCGCTTCTTCCGGACGGCAGCAAGGTGCCGCAGGAATGCCCGCCGCTCGGTCAGGAGCGCCATCGACCCGAAGAAGCTGAGCCGGCCCGCCTCGTGCAGCGCGATCAGCCGGGTGAGGAACAGGCGACGGAACAGCTTGCCGAGTACGCGTACCGGGAGCAGGAAGGCCGGCGCGACGAAACCCAGCGCTTCCCGTCGAGCGCCATGCCGCCGCCCGGCACGATCATGTGGACATGCGGATGGTGGGTCATTGCCGAGCCCCATGTGTGGAGCACGGCGGTGATGCCGATGCGCGCGCCGAGATGCTTCGGATCGGCGGCGATGGTCACCATCGTCTCCGATGCCGCCTTGAACAGCAGGTCATAGACCAGCGCCTCGTTGTGGAAGGCGATGTCGGCGATCTCGGCCGGCAGCGTGAACACGACATGGAAGTAGCCGACCGGCAGCAGGTCGGCCTCGCGCTCAGCCAGCCATGTCCGCGCCGCCGCGCCCTGGCACTTCGGGCAGTGCCGGTTGCGGCAGGAGTTATAGGCGATCCGCCATTGGCCGCAGTCCTCGCAGGCCTCGACGTGACCGCCGAGCGCTGCGGTGCGGCAATGCTCGATCGCCGACATGACTTTGAGCTGGCCGAGGCTGAGGTGCCCTGCATGTACGGCCCGGTAAGCGGGGCCGACAGCGCGGAAGATGTCGGCGACCTCGACCGAGACGCGCACTGCTCAGCCGTCGGGCGAGATCTCTGCCTCCTTGAACAGCCCGAGCTTGTCGAGCGGACTCGTGACGGTGCGCACCGTGCGGGTTGCAACCTTGGTGTAGAGGGCGGTGCTATTTAGCTTGGCGTGCCCGAGCAGGACCTGAATGATCCGGATGCATTGGTCTTGTTCCAGACGCACAGATTGAGCAGATCGCCGAATATTTGTTTGCCTGCCAATGTGGTCTCCGCAATATGACGCCAGTCCATGCATACGAAGGCGATCGCGCCCGGCTTGCACGAACCCGCAATCAGTGAGAACGACTGCTCCAGGAATTTTGCGAACTCGTCGTCAGACATTTCGCCGGATGCCATGGCAAATTCCCGGTGGTTCGTCTTGCCAAGACCACTGACGTGTCCGCCGATCGGAACATTGTAGGGTGGGTCGGTAAAACAGACGGACGCTTTCTCGCCCTGCATCAACGTCTCGAAATCCTCTGCCGAAAGCGCGTTGCCGCAAAGCAATCGATGATCGCCAAGGAGAAACATGTCGCCAGGCCGCGCTACAGCTGGTCCCGACGATTTCTCTGGAAGAGCGGGCTCGTCATCCACCTCATCGTCCCGATTGTCCGGCGAGAACTCGCCGATGATCACATCGACCTCAGGGATGTCGAAGCCAGTGAGCGCCACGTCGAAACCGAGGTCGACCAGCGCCTGCAGTTCAATGGCAAGGATCTGCTTGTCCCAACCGGCTTTCTCGGCGAGGCGGTTGTCGGCAACGATATAGGCGCGTTTTTCGGCAGCGCTGAGATGGGTGATGGAAAGGGTCGGCACCTCCTTCCATCCTATTAGACGAACTGCGGCAAGACGGCCATGACCCGCTAGGACGTTGTTTTTTTCATCGACCAGAACGGGGTTGGTGAAGCCGAATTTCTTGATGCTATTGGCTATCTGGTTGATCTGCTTTTTTGAGTGGGTCCTTGCGTTGTTGGCGTAGGAGATGAGTGCGTCGATCGAAACGGTGTTGATTTTGCTGGCCATGAGATCCTCTGAATGTCCATGCGCCTTGCAGCTGGCAACGCGCTTGTCCAAGAGAACTCGCAGGATCAGCGATTCGAAAAAACCACCGAAAACGGCTATACCCGAAATTCACAGGGTGGTGAATCAGTGAGGTTGGAGGTGGGATTCACAAATCACCGATTTTGTGCAAGTATGGGTCGGCAAAAAATTTGTCGGTGTCTTTGAGGCAGTTAGAAAATACGGCGGTTCTTTTTGTTCTGACCAATCGGAATTATCTTCCGGGCGGTTTCCACTGCTAGCACAGCAGGAAGCTCAAAGAGTTCATCGATCAAGCAAAGTCGGAAATCGAGCGCCCCAAGGGCAAAAGCGCATTGCCTAGATCGCGTTCTGGGTGAGGCGCGAAGCCAACGATCTGGCTTCATGCGGCGTCAGCCGGCTGAGTGCCAGACGTAGCGTTTCACAGAGCGCGTCCAGATTCGGATCGCCGCCTTCGGAGCCTGTGTGGCGGTGTGCTCGATGCTGGAAGAAAAGGCAGAGCCAAAGATCCAGCGCACTGCCTTCCCATTTGCCAGTCTTGCGGGCCTGCGCCGACATGGTGAGGGCAAGGTCGGCAAGGGGGTTCATTCCTCCGGTGACGGGCAAAGCGGCCCGACTGATCCCAGTCGAATGGCGTGGGCATCGCCGAGAAGTCGCCCTTCAGGGCCTGCCGTTCCCATTTGAGAAGCCTCTTCATTCGGCGGCCTCCGTCAGCACACTGAGCCGCGGCCGGACCAAGGAGACAAATCGATTTGCCCTGTCGCAGAGCCAGTCGAGTTGCTGTTCGTCGCCCGCAAATTCCGATCGTGACCTGAACAGTCCAAGCTCGGCATAAAATGGTGCGACGGATTTAAACCTGACAGTCAGGTCAAGCCCGCTTTCGGCACGCATGCCTGCAATGTCGCTGTTGAAGTCGTCAAAAAGGATTTGCCCGTCCTCATCGTTTGAACGTCAGGAACAGCCCGACCTCAGCCTTGATGCCGGTGGAGCGAAAGCCAGTTATCCACCCGAGCGGCTTGGGTAGCGGAATCCTGACCCAATTGTCGCCGCCGTGGCGCGCAGGCAACTGGTCGGCATGTTGAACACACGATTGACGCTACGCCGACTGCCGCGTTCCGGATCGACAACGCTTTCCATAGCTTCGTCGAGGAGGGGGTTGGCACCTTCTGGAGCCGCCAGTTGGAGTGGCATGCCACCGCCGTCGACGAAAACCCTCTGCTGGAGAACTTCGGTGCGTAGCGGCACGGAAGGCAGTACAACCAGGTTTCCGGAGGCCGCCTGCCAAAGCTGGATCTCAAGCAATGTCAGCTGCGCCAGGCCGGCGCCTTGCGAATTTAAATGCTCGGCAATCGCGTGCGTATCCGAGCGGATGCCATCTCCGGCGATAATGAGCTGAAAGTCACCGAGCTTCAGTGACCTCGTTACGGCATCGACGAAAGGGGCCTCTTCAAGCTCAGGCCACTTTGCCTTCGCCAGGTCGAAGATCGGATTTTGTTCTGCAACGGCCAACTTGCGTTTCAGGCCTCGCGGTCAGATCGCCAAAGCTCCAGCGGCGCAGTAGGGCGGCATATTCGACGATTTGTGCCAATACCTCGCGGCGTGCCTGCGGATTGCGCCAAAGCTTGCATTCAATAATGACCAGTCGGCCGGTCCTTGCCACGCCCAGAATATCCGCGAACACTGTCCCGGCTGCACGAGGAATGGCGAGTTCCCGGCACACTGGGACGACATCGCCCCCACCGCCATCAAGGCGATTGGCCACGATCAAGGCGGGATACCGAAACAGCAAGTCTTGCAGCCAATGCTCGTCATAAGCATGCTGCGACAGAGCATTCGACCCCGGCGTTTGGCCTGAGGCAAGCATTGCGTTTCACATTAGAGATCGGCGGGCCAATGGTTCGGTAACTGTCGAATTGAAGTCAGAAAATAATAAGGCACTCATTTCAAGATCTCCATCGAAACATGTCGTCATGAAGGTGGAAGTCATCATTGAAGCATTCCGAAATATCGTTTCGAAAAATCCCGATAAGTTCATAACAATTTGTAGATGGACCTGCGCTCGTTGTGTTGGAACAGTCAACTCGAATTGTCGGTGTCAATTTCTTCCGGCGAGCGAATTGGCTGTTAAGAGCTGTTTCGAAAGTCGCTCCGGCGAGTCATGTGGTAGTGGTTTCGAGAGCCGGAGCGCAGCGGACATTTGGGTCGGTTAGCACCGGAAGCGCAGAAAACGCCATCAGTTGGTCGTCGGAGCAGAATTTACAAACAGGCTCTTAGCCAAGCACACTGCGTCCAAGGAGCCGCGCGCCGAGCAATTGCCGCCGGAGACCTTTGCCGCGTTCAAGGCCGCCTTTGCCAAGGGCCGCTACTTCAACGAGCACATCCCAAATCACTTCCGCTACCGTCTGGTTGGACCCGCGGTCGACTGAGCAGCATCAGCGGACGATCTCTCTTTTGGCAGGGATGCGGCTCATTCGTCGCGGCCGTCCGGCCAGCTTTTGCGAGGGCAAGGTCGGACATCGGAACGAAAGGCGGATTCGCGAATTTCTACTGCTAGATAATCGGAATCGTCGCCCATGAGGCTCGCGACCCTCCACCTTGAAACTGCGACATACGGCGACGTATATCGCGCGGAAAGGCTCGCGCGGTTGAGGCAGCAAATGATCCGGCACATCAAGCGCACTGACGCCTCGGCTCAAAAAGTCGAGCAAGCGCTGGCTAGTTTGGCCGAAGCAAACGCACCCATGGACCGGCTCGCGCGGCATCAGTAGGGCCGTGCCTATGTGCGCTCACGCCCGACGACGTAAGGAAGGCCTTCGAGGCTGCTGCCGAGGAGGAGGGGTTCCTCCAACTCGGGCTCATTCGCGTGCGCGCTGTTGAAACACCGGATATGTCGCACACTTTCAATTCACAGGCTGCAGCGGTTGATGCTCGGGCTTCGCATGATGAACACCTGGCCGAGATCGCGCATATCGAAATCCTGTCCGCATATGGGGCAATGCTCGTAATGCTCCGCCGCAGGCTTGATCGGCTGATCGTGGTCCTTGCCTCGAAAATCCCGTGCCTTCGTTGCTGGTCCGGTACCTCATTCCGCTCCCGCAATGCCCTCGCGGCTCTATGAGGGCTGACCCGATCGTGCCCTTGGCCTTGATGAGCTCGCGGACCTGCTCGATTGTCACACCCATTCTCGCGAGCGAAATATTCCACGTCGTAATCGTTGTCGGCGGACACGCGATTGCGATCGCGCAAGTCTCGCTTGCTCTTGTCGTCGGCCATGTCGCTCTCCTGGTCAGATCAACCGCGACGTCGAGGTTCATCTTTGTTGGATGTCGGCGAGACGGCATTTACCTCAAGCGGTTCGATCACCAGGGACAGGCTAAGCCTCAGAACCTTTCTGCCACTCTCGTCCCTTATATCCATGATGAGTTGCTGCCCATCGGGACCTTTCAGTTCGTCTCTTGCCAGCTCAGTCAATCCTTCGACGGCTGCATTGCGCGCTGCCTCAATCCCCTCGCATTCCAGACCCGTGTTGTCTTCCACGAGATGCTGGTGATCGCCGCTATCAAAAAAATATCTTGGCATATCGGCTTCCGTCATCAGAATGCCACGTCACGGTCCTTCTGGTGCAGGTAAGTCGGATCGAATTCCCCTGCCTGAACCAAACCCGGCCAATCGAGAGCACGCAACTGTGTACCTGACGTGGCGATCAGCCTGTCACCTCGTAGCGCCTGAAGCGTGCGGTTCACGTGAACCGCGGACAAACCCACCGCATCACCAAGTGCTGCCTGGGTGATCGGTAAATCCGCGACGTGGTCCTCAATGCGTCCTGCAAACCGCAACCGCACAATGAGTTCGCATAACATGTGGGCCGTACGCGCGTAGGCGTCCCGTCTCCCGACGTTGGTGACCCATTCCCGGTAGATCGCAGCGTCGTGCGATTTTTCTAAGGGGACGGCCCGATAGCAGTTCGGGGTGACTATCGGGCCGCCGCGCCTAGCCAGCGGGGGGCGTGGGGGCCGTTTAGTTTCACCGGCTGGGGCGAATTATATGCCATTTCATGCATCATTGCTAATTTAGTAAAATGGTCATGGTCCATTCCCCTAGCCATCAAATCGGATGAGCCTAGACTCGAACCTGTGCGCAAACGAGTGAGTGCCGGACCCGGCCGGCTTGAGTTCATTCCTCCGATGATGCCTACCTTGCGGGACAGCGTTCTTTTCTGCAGACCACCCGCCAAATCGAGGAATGGCGGGTGGTCGCATATCAGCGCAGGAAGGGACTTTGCTGCGCAGATCTCAAGTTGGGCCCCTAGCTAATGATGCTTCCTATCGCCAGGAATGTGATCGATAGGGCGAACACCGGAGCGAGTAGCCAACGAGCTTGGTGGACACTATTCTCCATGTCTCTCCTCCTGTGAGCACATGGCGAGCAACCATCGGCCGGCAGTCGCGGTTCCCGGGCTGCACCCAGCCCTGTCCGTTGCGATAGCAAGGTCCGACTTAGCTCCCACCTTTCAGGGACCGAAGCCCAATCAAGGAACGTTTGAGGCCGTCCGAGGTTGTGGGGCTGGCGCGAAGACGATGCCGTTCAGCGCAACAGAACTCACGCAAAGCGAAGTCCTGCAATGTGTCTCTCTCAAAGGCTTTCCTCGGTTGGTCTGACCTTCCTATGCCCGCAGTGCAACTTCACCATCATCAAGAACGGCAGCTGGTTTCGGGGCGTTTCCCGTTACCGGTGCGAGGGATGCGGACGCGAGATCCGGATTACCTATCCCGACAAGATTCGATCTTCCATAAGCACGCACACTTGGCCACGCGCCCGCCGGGGGCTTTGGAATCACGTTCGGTTCGGGGCGCGTGAAAGGCTCCATTGCACCGGGAAGCCGGATCAGCTCGTCGCTCATCGGAATGTCTCACTCAGATTGCTTGAAAAATCCCACGGCCAGTCTTGACGAGCAAGGGAATGTTCCTTATTCGTTCTCATGGCGCACGATCCGATTGACGCGCTGGGCAAAGCGCTCCATAGCCGATCATCGTTTGCGCACCGGTTGCCTTAAGTACATCGGCGCCGCTGGTGCCGTACAAGGTGCTATCGCTGGTGTCGCCGGAAGAGGAACAGTCCCGGTCCCAGACCCAGTCTCGGTCCCGGTCGTGCCAGTCGTCGGGGGAGTGAGGTGGCCCGTGACGGTGTCGCCGCTATTTGCCTTTTGATAGAGCTGCATCTCGTCGATCTGCATCTGCATCGACGAAGGGTGGAGCTATCGAGAGTCGTATGCCATCCGGTCGCGTTCGAATTCGCGACCTGATTGCTCATGGTCACTTCCATCGGTTCATTCGGAATCGGCGCCTGCGCGCTGGTCAGTTGCCCGATCTGCGGCGAGCCGCCAGTGACGAACGAGCGAAGGGGTCGGAATTGTATTTGTATCCATGGCCATGGCGCGTGGCCTTCAATGGTGGCCATCCCGTCCCGAAATGGTCGAGGACGGGTTGACGGGCGAGGCTCTGCCTTATCGTGAGCCTCGCCGCCAGCGTTCAATGGCCAGTATTGCTGCGCTGCAGGAGAACTTCTTTGATGGCAAACGGGACGAAAGCGATCGAACGCAACGAAGAGACGGAGATCTTGGTTTGCCGACGCAGCGCCTCGAACCGTCTGCGGCTCCGGCATTGCATTCGCAAAATGGCTGGGCTGTTTCCAACTTCTTATCCAGGCCCTCGAGAACGAGCCGATCACCATCTACGGCTCCTAGTTGCTAACGATCGCGATCCATCAAAGAACGGCCGCTTTGGATCAGGCTGCGCCACAGCCAGCTCGCCGCGAAACGACCGAAACGGATCGCTGACTGGGCGCGACTGGCCAGCCGATTGGCTAACTCTGCTGTGTTTCGGCGTGGAATAGGGAGTCTGACTCAAATTCGATGATTTTGCATGACGGCGTGGTCCTGTTTTCTGTGGGGAATCAGCACCATGACGAACATTTTGCGTTTGTCGTCCCTGATCCCGGCCGGATCAATCTTCGAGAGTACCGCCGAGGGCGAGGACGTGATCGTGATTTGAGCGCGCGCTGGAGTCAAAGAGCGGGTTTGTCCGCTGTGCGGAAAGTCATCGAGCCGTGTCCATAGCCAATATGTCAGGACGGTTTCGGACCTGCCGTGGCAAGAAGATCGAGCTTCGACTGGTCGCAAGACGCTTCGTCTGTAGTCCACCGCTCTGCCGACGACGGATATTTGCCGAACGGTTTGATGACGGAGTTGTCGCGGAGAGATCCCGCCGGACCTCGTGTCTGGAATGTGTCGTTTCACCATTTGGGCTGGCGCTCGGCGGCAGGCCGGCCACGAGCATTGCCAAACGGCTGGTGGTGCCGGTCAACAATGATACCCTGTTGCGACCTGGATCGCGTGCGGCAACGCCTTCGCCGCCGCTTCGCCATAACCGCCGCCGCGGTCACGTGCGATTGTTCCGATCTCCTGATGATCAGTGAGCCATGGATGATTCCGGTGATCGGCGGCTTCACTACGTCTTGTGCGGTAGACCGGCGTCGCCTCACCGCCTATACGGCCTTCAGCCGCAGATCGCCAATATCGGTGTGCGACTTGAACCAGGCATATGTCAGCTCCAGGCCTGCACGAAGCGTATACTTTGGTCGCCATCCGGTTGCGAACAGCTTTCTGACGTCCATCAGCTTGCAAGGTGTCCCGTCTGGCTTTGCCGAGTACGTTTGGATCTCTCCCGTGAAGCCAATGACGTCGGCGATAAGCATTGCGAGGTCCAGGATGGAGATATCCTGGCATTGAGGTGGCCGTCGGCAGAGTAAGTCTTGAGCATGTGGACAATGGCGTCGGCGGCATCGTCCACGTGGAGGAATTCGCGTCTCGGTCTGCCGGACCCCCAGATCGTCAGGCTCGGTTCTCTCCCGATCTTCGCGTCGTGGGTCCTGCGCATGACTGCGGGGACAACGTGGCTATTCTCCGGGTCGAAGTTGTCGCCTGGACCGTATAGGTTACAGGGCATTGCCGAAACATAATCGGCACCGTACTGGCGGCGGTAGGCCTGACACAGCTTGAGACCGGCGAGCTTGGCGATAGCGTACCACTCGTTGGTGGGTTCCAAGGGGCCTCTGAGAAGCGCGTCTTCCGGTATCGGCTGTTGCGCCAGCTTCGGGTAGATGCAGGATGAGCCCAAGAACAACAGTCTGTCAACCTCACACCGGAACGCGGCGTGGATGACATTCGTTTCGATCAGCAAGTTGTCGAGCAGGAAATCGGCCGGATAGCGATCGTTGGCGAGAATCCCGCCGACCTTTGCGGCTGCAAGGACCACGGCGTCGGGCCTGGTTTCTCCAGCGATACACGGCGTCCTGATTTCGAAGGTCGAGAACGTCGCGCGGAGCCATTAGGACCTCGCAGTTTTCCTCCTCCAATCGCCGCGCCACAGCCGAGCCGACCATGCCGCGGTGGCCAGCCACGAATACGCGTTTTGCGTCGAGCCGATAAGTGTAGTCCATGACCGGTGGCCCACTCTAGACGCTACTGTCCATGTGCCAGGTCTCTCGCTCCAGACGTTTCAGATCGGCGGTCACCATTTCCGCCACGAGGTCGCTGAACGTCGTCTTAGGCGACCAGCCGAGCTTTGAGCGGGCTTTCGCCGGATTTCCCATCAGGAGATCGACGTCCGTCGGACGGAAATGGCGTGGGTCGACTCGGACGAGGATCTCTCCTGTCTTGCCATCCCGGCCGATCTCGTCCACCCCCTTACCTTCCCAGACGATGACACGGCCGATTGCCCGAAAGGCACGTTCCACGAACTCGCGCACCGAATGGATTTCGCCGGTGGCGAGGACGAAGTCGTCAGGCTCGGCGTGCAGAAGAATCCGCCACATGCCCTCCACATAGTCGCGAGCATGCCCCCAGTCGCGTTTCGCGTCCAGATTTCCAAGATAGAGGGTGGACTGAAAGCCTCGCTCGATACCTGCAACCGCACGTGTGATCTTGCGGGTCACAAACGTCTCGCCGCGCGTGGGGCCTTCATGATTAAACAGTATGCCATTGGAAGCGAACATTCCGTACGCTTCACGGTAATTGATCGTGATCCAATAGGCATAGAGTTTGGCCGCCGCATAGGGAGAGCGCGGGTAGAACGGCGTTTTCTCCGTCTGGGGCACCTCCTGGACTTTGCCGAACAGCTCGGAGGTTGACGCTTGATAAAAGCGCACCCGCTCTTCCATCTTCAGGATGCGTATGGCTTCAAGCAGCCTGAGTGTGCCAAGGGCATCGGCGTTGCCGGTATATTCCGGCGTCTCGAAGCTTACCTGGACATGGCTTTGGGCCGCAAGATTGTAGATTTCGGTAGGGCGCGTCTCCTGAATGATACGAATGAGATTGGTCGCATCGGTCAGGTCGGCGTAGTGGAGAAAGAAGCGTGCGTCCGGTTCGTGCGGATCGACGTAGATGTCGTCGATGCGTTCGGTATTGAAGGAGGAGGATCTGCGTTTCAGTCCGTGGACAGTATAGCCTTTCTCCAGCAGCAGTCTGGCAAGGTAGGCACCGTCCTGACCGGTCACACCAGTAATGAGCGCAATGCGATCTGTCATCGTGTCCCATCCAATCGTTGAGGGCTGTGGTGGCGCCGTCGACCTACGGTCCGCCCCCGCACTCCTCAAATGAAAGGCGAAAGCGCTTTGTTCGACCAGAGTGTCATTGTGGGAGGCACGCCACCAAACGGAGGTAATCCCACCGCTCAATGCCCGTCACAGCTACTTCCCGTGCGTCCCCTTCTGCTTGGCTAGCCTCGTCGGACGTAGCCGCCCGCCGCGAGCGCGGCGGCATGCTTCAGGTAATGGAAGTCGGATAGCGTTCGCGCCATCGGTTCGGCCATCTCGAACCTCCTCGGGCTCGGTCTGCGGAACATCCCGCTAACTAAGCGGTTGTAAGAACCTCGCGCTGCGGTGACGCGGCAGAGGTGCGGAAGAAGACAAGATCCTGCGCTCGGCGCAGCGCGTCGCACAGCCGCCCTATCGGAAGCTCGATGTCGTCATAGCCGAGCACCTCGTCGCGCTTGACGTCGCGCAGCAGTCGGCAGCCCTCGGCGAGCCCGATCGGCACCAGCCGCTCGGCGTGCACCGTCCGCGCGTTCTCGCAGAGGCCATAGGTCATGTAATGTCCGAGGCCATCGAGGATCTCTCCGGCACTAAGGTCCCGCTTGGCGGCGGCCACCACGTCAACGGTTGGTGCGCCCAGGGGCGCAATCGCAGCATCGCGGAAGATCGCGGCCCTCGCCACTGTGAAGGGCACCTCGAAATGACATAGATGATAAGGCCAATAGAAGCAGTAGAGCGGCCCGGGGCCCATCTTGTAGAGTGACAGATAGTGTTTCTCGACGGCATTCTCTGTGGTGCCAAGAACGAAGACGCCAGGGTTGGGCATGGCGCCGACACAATAATCAACTATCCCCGGCCCCTCGAGGAGCTGATTGAGCGGATACCAGCCGACCGCCTCCTGGATCGGGGTCCCGGGCTCGACCACAGGCCCGTACATGCCGCGCTTGGCAACCAGCATGCCTGTGGCGTTGGCGACGATGGCGTTCTCGAATGAGATCTTCGTGCCGTCCGCGAAGGAGGTGACCATCGGGGCCTTCATCCCCCACTTCTTGGCAAATCCCTCCTGGGTCGTCGGATTTCGGTAGGGATCGTGCAGGCCCTTGATGTTCCCGCAAAGCACGGGACGTATGCCCAGGCCCCTGACCCAACGGTAGAGGTTCATGATGACGCCCGGCTGATCCCCCTCCACATTGGTGAGGACCACGCCTGCCTGGTCGGCATACACTTTCAGGATTGGGCCGATCGTGCCGTCGAGTTCGGCATTCATCAGGGCGACATGCTTGCCGTGCCGGATCGCCTGCATTGTGACGTGGGCAGCGAACTCGACCGCGCCCGTCGCCTCGACGACGATGTCGATGCCTTCGGCGTCGCAAATGTGCATCGGGTCCGCCGTGATCGCGCGGCGGCCGCGGGCCACGAGATCCTCAAGCGCTTTGGTGCTGGTCGCCTCCGTCACATCGTCCGCGCCTGCAGCGGCATAGGCCTCTCGCGCCTTTTCCACGTGTCTGTTGGAAATGGCTACGAGTTCCATGCCCGGAACATATCGCAGCATCTGCATCGCGATGCCTCGGGCCATGAAACCGGCCCCCACCATACCCACGCGAATTGGACGCCCCTCAGCCTGGAGCAACTCCAACGCCCGGTCGACGATGAACATTTGCGTCTCCTCTGTAGCGCTCCCGCAAGTTCGTCGCCGAGAAAGGTCATTCGGCGTAGTCCGGCCAAGTTCGGTCCTTATCTGAGATCACCGCCGGCTCACCCACTGGCCACTTCACGGCGAAAGCAGAATCGTTCCAACGAACACCGCGTTCGGCTGCCGGTGCATAGAATTCGGAGACGAGATACGTGGCCTCGGTGTGGTCCTCAATGGTGAGAAAGGCGTTCGCGCAGCCCTTCGGTATCACCAGCATCCGTTGGTTCGCCGCGGAAAGTTCCACAGTGAGGTGCTGCTTATAGGTGGGCGACTCGGGCCGCAGGTCGATCAGCACGTCGTACAGACTGCCCCGGATGCAGCGAAGCATCTTGTCCTCGCCATGGGGAGCCAGCTGGTAATGGAAGCCGCGCAGTGTATGCTTGTGCCTGTTGTATGAAATATTCATCTGCACGACATGATCCGGAAGTCCCTGCTCGGCAAATTCCCGCGAACACCAGCCGCGAGCGAAAAAGCCCCGCTCGTCTTCGAATTTCTGCAGTTCCACCAGGGTGGCGCCGGGAATATCGGTCTTTGTGAAAACCATCGTAGATCCATTGATCAAATGAGTGTTACGTCGGGTCGCATCTCCGACGCTCTCCTGATGGTTGCTCGCGCCGGCGATCCGCTTGTGCGATCGCGGGACGGCATTAGACTTGCGCCGGATGCAAGAGCCGCGAGCCGTGGACTTCATAGCCGATAGGCACATAGGCTAGGTGTGAAAGTGCGCGTCTTACGCTTTCCCGGCGTTCCGGCTTGACCGCGAACATAAGGAACCCGCCGCCGCCGGCGCCGCACAGCTTGCCGCCTTCCGCACCTGCGTCCCTGGCGAGGTCGTAGTGGCCATTGATCGCCGCGTTACTCACGCGGGACGCCAAACTCCGCTTCATCTCCCACCCTGCGTGAAGGACGGCACCGAAGCGTTCTATGTCGATGACGGGCTCCGAAAAGATCTCCTGAAGCATGAAGGCATCGTCCCGCATCCGCCTGAGCGTATCGAGATTGCTTGACGTGTTCGCCTTCTGCTCTGCCAGCACGGAACTGGCCGGTCGCTGATGCGATGTCCAGAACATCATCAGGTTGCTGAAGAGATGTTCGACGGCGCCATTGCGCACCCGCTGCGGCTCGACCGTTACCGCGCCGCCAGGCTGGAAGCGGAACAGGTTCATGCCCCCGAACGCGGCGGCATACTGGTCCTGCTTGCCAATCGGCTCCTTGAGGATGTGCATCTCGATGTGACATGCCTCTTCGGCGAGTTGGCCAGGGGTGACACGTTCTCCCCGGAATGCATGCAGGGCGTTGAGCAGTCCCACCGTGAACGAGCTCGACCCCCCCATGCCCGTCGAGGCCGGCATGTCTCCGACCGTCGAGATGTAAATCGGCGGTTCGATCTCCAGGAAACGCAGGCATTCGCGAGCGATGTTGTTCTTGATCTCCCCAATGGTGTTTACCTGCTCTGTCTGTGAATAGTTCAAGCGGATGGGTTCATTAAAGATCTCGCTGTGACGCTTGACGGTGACATAGATGTACTTGTCCACTGCCGCGCTGAAGACCGCGCCGCAATCGAGATTGTAGAAATCGGGCAGGTCGGTACCGCCGCCAGCAAAACTGACGCGCAAAGGAGTGCGCGTCAGGACGAGAGACGGTAGACGCTGTGCAGCGCGGTCGATGATGGTCGGAAGGTCCAGTCCTGAGCGGCGCTCCACGGTTTTGGTATCGTCTAGCTGTTCCATATTTTGCCCTCACGAAAATCAACGGAATGAAAATTAGGCAACACGCGGCTGTGCGGTTCGCCAGCGCAGCTGATCATCGAGCATCCCCGCCTTGAGCAAATGGTCGAGCCAGCGCAGCCGCGTGAAGCGCTTGTCGGTAAAGTCTTCAAATCTAAGTGCGATCGAGCGGAACGCCTCGTAAAGCTCCTGCGCTCCCTTTCGCGCCGTCGACTGAAACTCGAAATCCGGGAAGGTCCGTGAGAACTTGCTGAAGTCCGCCTTGTAGGTCCTTTGGTCCGCGCCCGGCTTCGGTGTCATTGTGAGCTGCGCGCCGGGGACGGCCTCAACGGCGATCTCTGCTATCTCGCGCACCTGAAGATTGAGGCTTTCAACACCCATGTTGAACGCCTCATTGTGGATGTCCTGTAGCGGCGCCTCCAGCATCAATTTGAAATAGCGCGCGACATCCTGGACATGAACCACGGGCCGCCATGGCGTGCCATCGCTATGGACTTCGACACGTCCAGTTGTGAAGGCGCTGCCCATGAAATTGTTCAGCACGGTGTCGAAGCGCATTCGCGGCGAGAGACCATAGACGGTGCCGTTGCGGCAATAGACGGGCGAGAACCGGTCGTCCGCCAGCGCGCGCAGCGCTTCTTCGGCAACAGCCTTCGATCTTGCGTACTCTGTTTGCGGCGCCAGCGGGGCGGTTTCGTCGACGACGGCGGCTTTCGACATGCCATACATGATGCAGGAGGAGGAAAATAGGAACCGCCGGATGCCCGCCGCCTTGGCCATCGTGGCCAGACGAACTGTCCCTTGCGCATTGATCTGCCTCGTCCAATCCGCGTTCAGATTTCCGATCGGGTCGTTCGAGAGTGCCGCCAGATGGATCACCGCGTCAAAGCCCTGGAGATCCGGGGGTTCGATGGCGCGCAGATCCTTTGTGATCTCGGGCACACTGGTATTGTCGGCTCCCAGGGTGCACGCATGAAAATATCCCATGTCCAGCCCGACCACCTCATAGCCCGCCCTCTGCAACACGGGCACCATGACAGAACCGAGATATCCATTGTGTCCGGTGACGAGAACGCGTGTTGGTTCATTCATGTCTGCCCTGCTCCGCTTTCGAAAGGAGTTGACGGGTGAGGTCCAGAAGCGAGCATTGCTCGCTTACTTGCGCATATAGGCAGTCCGCGGCTTCGGCCGCTTGACGGTCACGATCGTCATCGCCGACAAAGAGTGTGCGTGTGAGGTCGAGATCAAAGTCGCGCTGTGCCTGATACAGCATGCCGGGTTTGGGCTTGCGGCAGTCGCAGCCGTCGTCCCAGCCGTGTGGGCAGTGGTAGATCTCCGCGATCTTGCCGCCGACGGCTTCGGACTCGGCGCACATGCGCTGGTGAAGCGCCTCGAGATCAGCGGCGGTCATCGCTCCGCGCGCTATCCCTGCCTGGTTCGAGATGACGACTATGCGGTAGCCGGCCTCGTTCAGAAGGGCCAACGCCTGCTTTGCACCCGGAACCCACTCCCACTGGTCCCATGAACACACATATTGAGCCCGTGGCGGTCTGCAGTTGAGTACGCCGTCCCTATCTACGAGCATGGTTTTTTCGCGCCTCATAAAGCGCTCCGTCGCGGGTAGACGCTCGATCGAGCCCACGCTGTAATAGCGGTGCTCGCTCACGAAGGCGGCGAGGCGATGCTGCGTCGCGAGCGGGGTGTAGATGGCCTCCTCGAAGAGGGTGTCCTCGTCGGGCAGGAGTTCGAGGGCGAGATCGGTCAGTATGGCATAGCTGATCTCGACTCCCTGCAGCCCGGGCGTGGTGCGGAGCCGGTCGAAGACGGTCACATTGTCGTCCGCATCAAGGATCACGCTGCCGCGTGAATAGCCGTCCTTGTTGCTGTAGACGGTGATCATTCCAGGCTTGCCGGCCGCACAGAAGCGTTGCCACAGCCGCTCCATGCGCATCGGCCAGTAATTGTCACAATACAGCAGCAGGAAGCAGGGATCTATGAGGTGACGGGCATTTGATACCCGGCTGCTGGTGAGGTCGTCGGGACGGGTGACGGCATATTCGATACTGAGGCCCAACCTGCTGCCGTCGCCGAAGTGGTCCATCACCACATGGGGCAAATACCCGAGTAGAAGAAGAACCCTTTCGAACCCCTCCTGCCGCAGCTGTTCGATCTGGTATTCCAAAAAAGGGCGGCCGAGCACCGGCACCATTGGTTTCGGGCGGTCGAGTGTGATCGGCCGCATGCGCGTGCCACGCCCGCCGGCCAGGATGACCGCTTGGCGCGGCCGGCTGTAGGTGCGGCCCTCGACATCTGCGTTTTGCAGGCAGGGAGAGCTCGGCAGGACAATATTCATTGACCGCGCTCCGGTCGGTCGGCGACGAGGTATCGCGTGATGGCATGACAGATCGCGGCGTGGGCGTCCTCGACGAGTTCGTAGGTGCCTTTTTCAGACCGCACCCATACTGGCTGATCGACGAGCTCTTTAAGCGTGCCGCCGTCAAAACCGACAATGCCGATCGTGGCTACCTTCCTTTCGCGAGCGAGTTCGACTGCCCGCACGAGATTAAGCGAGTTCCCGCTGGCTGAAATCACTATGAGCACGTCACCCGGCTTGGCGAAGTTCTCCATCTGGCCGGCAAAGATACGCTCGTAGCCTTCGTCATTGCCGAGCGCCGTCATCCAGGAGACGTTGTCTGTCAGGCCCATGACCCGGATTGGCTGCCTTCCCGAGCGCTTCGTGGCCTTACCGAGGTCATTGACCCAGTGGGAGGCGGTCGCTGCGCTGCCGCCGTTGCCGGCGACGAAGACTGTGCCGCCCGCATCGCGTACGGCGCGCAGCATCTGTATCGCCTCCTGCACGGCATCCGTATCGATCTGCGCCAATGCGATGCACAGCGATGCCAGATAATCCTGCGTGAAATCCTTAGGCTGCAACCAGAGGGCATCATCCGCGAACATTTGCAACATCCCACCACTCCCTGATCGATCGCGAGCTCTGTCACCTCGATTGCTGCAATAGGTGAGCCATCATCACAGCGTGCGAGCACTTCGAGTTCAATTGCTATTCCGAACGGGAAGCTGGCGGGCGGCGCGCTCACCGGAGGTAGCCAAAAGGAATATCCTTTGTTCTCTCCGTGGTGCCGAAAGAGCGCATGAAATGCGCAGCCCGTCGCGCCGTCGAGCAGG